>JBHYFR010000034.1:0-14605 GCA_051859425.1 Oceanicaulis sp.
CTCGCGACGCTTGTCGTTGCGGTACCAGAAATGCTGCATGATCCCGAGGATGAGGAAGACCCGGCCATGGGCCTTCATGAAGCGCTTGCGCACGCCCGCCAGCGCCCGGGCATCGCCGGTGGCGAGGAATTCCAGCGCGCCTTCGGCGGCCATTTCGCCCGAGGTCATGGCGTAGAAAATGCCCTCACCGGAAGAGGGTGCGACCGCGCCGGCGGCGTCGCCGGCGAGGATTAGGTCGCGGCCATTATCCCAGCGCGGGGCGGGTTTGTAGGGTAGGGGGGCGCCCTCGCGGCGCACCACTTCGCAATCAGCTAACCCGGCAGATTCACGCAAGGATTTGACCGCGCCGCGCAGCGAGAACCCCTTCACCTGGCTGCCCGTGCCCACGCTCGCGACGGCGCCGTGGGGAAAGACCCAGCCATAGAAGTCAGGGGATATCTTGCCGTCATAATACACGTCGCAGCGCCGGGGATCATAATGGCTGTGGCTGCCTGCATCGGGCGCGCGCACGATCTCATGATAGGCGAACACGCTCTTGACCTTCTCGGCGCCTTTCACTTCCTGCTGGGCGAGTTTGGAGCGTGCGCCGTCGGCGGCGATCACCACACGGGCGCGCACCCGGACGGGTTCGTCCGGCGACTCAGTGGGTGAAAACACAATGATGGCAGCGCCTTGCCCGTCGCGCTCCAGGGTCTCGAACGTGCCATTGCGGCGCTCGGCGCCGGCGCTGGCGGCCCGGTCGCGCAGGAACTCGTCAAAGTGCTCGCGGTCGACCATGCCCACATAGCCCTCGCCGATGGGCATATCCACTTCGTTGCCCGAGGGGGCGAGGATACGCGCGCCCTGGGTGCGTGCGACGATCTGGGAATCGGGGATGTTGTAGGTACGGATAAGCTTGGGCGGCACGGCCCCGCCGCACGGCTTGATGCGGCCTGGCTTGTCGATCAGCAGGACCGAGGCGCCGGCCTCTGCGATGCGCTGGGCGGCTGTGGCGCCGGCCGGTCCGCCGCCGACAATAACGGCGTCATATTGCTTCACCGGGTCAGTCACTATCCACCTCCAGCGGTGTTCGAAGCGGACGTCCTGTCCGCGTTTTCAAGGGTCATGGGGCCGGCTTCCGGAGTCGTGAAACCGGCTGCAGGGGTCATGGGGCGGGCGTTTGGAGTCATGGGGCGGGTCTTCATGGCCGCACCGACCGTTCTGGCCCCGAAGCGGGGATTTCGCACGCCTTTTGGGGGGATACCGGCCCTGTCATGATCCGGCGGCCTGATTGAGAGCCGACAGCGCGAACGCGCTCGCCAGCATGCCGAGAACATAGAGCATCACACCGGTGGCGTTGTACCAGGGCGCCAGCGCTTTGGGGTCGCGCATCAGGCGCACCATCAGCGCGAGCTGGATCGCCAGCGACAGGCCGACCAGGGCGGCAAAGACGGGCTGGTTCCAGACAGCCAGCAGGGCGACCACGGCAAATTGCGGCGCGGCCATGGTGGCGCAGGCGATCCAGGCCGCCTTGCGCGGGCCCAGGGCGGCGGGCAGGGATTTGAGCCCCATCTTGATGTCGCCCTCGATCGCCTTGAAGTCGTTGAGCACCATGATGCCATAGGCGCCCAGGCTATAGAGCACGGCCAGAAGGATGGTGCGCCCGTCGGGCAGGGCCTGGGCCATCACGGCGGCGCCGGTGAACCAGGCGAGCCCTTCATAGGAAATGCCTACCGAGAGCGGACCCCAGACGCCGCTGCGCTTCAGGCGCACGGGCGGCGCGCTGTAGGCCCAGGACAGGGCCACGCCGACGGCGGCTGCGGCCAGCACCCAGATACCCAGGAAGGACGCCCACACCAGGCCGGCCACAGACCAGAAGATTGCGATCCACAGGCCCCAGCGCCCCGGAATGCGGCCCGACGGGATCGGGCGGTTGGGCTCGTTGATGGCGTCGACCTCGCGGTCGAACCAGTCATTGACCGCCTGGCTGCCCGCACACAGCAAGGGCCCCGCCAGCAGGACGCCGAACACCAGAAGCCAGATATTGTCGAGACTGAACTGCCCCGACGAGATGACGCCGCAGCCAAACGCCCACATGGGCGGAAACCACGTCACCGGCTTGGACAGCTCCACGACCGCCAGCAAGGACGTTCGCAGGTCTGGTGACGGCAAGGGGGCTGAGCGCTCCATACCTGTACGCTAAGGCGGACAGGTCGGACCGTCAACTAAACTTGACGCTTTCTCAGTGCTCGGATTTGGGCTGCAATTCGCCGATCTTGTGCCGGTGCATCTTGGCGTACAGGCTTTGCCGGCTGAGCCCCAGAATTTCGGCGGCCGAGGCGCGATTGTCATTGGTCAGGGCCAGCGCCGCCTCGATGCAGCTCTGCTCGATCATGTCGGTGCTCTCGCGCACAATGTCCTTGAGCGCGACGCGGCCGACCAGATCGGACAATTGATCCACCGTGCTGGGCATGGCGCCGCCCGCGCGCTGGCGCCCGGCGACAAGGCGCCGGCCCACGGGCCGGATCGAGAAGCCGAAGACGCTGCCGGTCGGGCCGGGCGCGGACACCGCAGACACTTCCACGGCCTCGCGCAGATCATGCTGGCTGCGCACCAGGGTGGCGAAGTTGCGGATGACGCCGTGCTCGCGCAAATTCGCCATCAGCACGTTCACCTCGGTTTCGGTGCGGCCCAGATAGGCCTCGATGGGGACGCCCACCGCCGAATTGATGTCGCTGAGTTGGGCGATTTCGACGAAAGCTTCATTGACCGACAGGATTTTCCCGTCCTCGCTGGTGAGCACCAGCGCATCGGGCAGGATGGCGGCCAGCCGGGCCATGGATGCGTCGGTTTCCGCCGACCCGCCGGCGTCCTTGGCTGACACGCGCGCCAGGAAGTAGACCTCGCGGCCTTGGCGGTAGACCGAAGCGAGCAACTGACAGGGCGCCTTGGCGCCCTCCGGGATCAGTTCGATCCGTTCGGTGCGGCCGGTGCGGCGCGCGACGGTCAGGGTTTCGCGCACGATGTCGGCGGCTTCCGCGCCAAACGCGCCTTCCAGCGAGCGGCCTTCCAGGCGCTGGGACGACCGGCCGAGCAGGCGCGAGGCTGCCGCGTTCACGTCGGTGATGCGGAAGGTGTTGCCGTCGATGATGATGACGCCTTCGGACGCCAGCTGGAACAGCAGGCGGAAGCGGGTTTCAGCCTCGCGCACCCGGGCATAGTCGCGCTCCATGGAGCGCTGGGCCTCGATGAGGCGTTTTTGCATGCGCGATGCGGCGCGCAGGTCTCGCCCGATAGCCAGCGTCCAGCCCTCCTTGCCGGCGGGCAGGGTGAAATAGCGCACGGGCAGGTCCGACCCGCTGGGCTGTGTGTGATTGACATGGCGCCAGCGGCGCTGGCCGGGCGTGGCCTGGGGGGTGAGGAGCGATACGACCTTGTCGCGCGAATCGATATTGACCAGATCGATCCACTTGCGGCCGATCCAGCTGTCAAAGGCGTCGTCGTCCTCGGAAAACTCGTCACCGGAAAAGGCGGCGTCGCGCACGATGCCCCGATTGTCGATCAACAAGGCAAGGTCAGCGGCGTTAGCGGCAAGATCCGCAGCCGTCTCGTCAGAGAACGCCGACCGGGCGATCTCACGGGACTGGAACCTTGCATTGGGGCCCTCTGAGGCCTTGATGTCCATGGCATCGCCTTGTGTTATGGTCAACTCAGTCAGCTCGCATGCACCAGCCTATGGACCAGCCTTTCGGCTGTGACAACCGCCCGCACGCCATCCGTAGCCGTGGCGTCCGCACCGATGCGCCGCGCCAGACCCATGTCTTCGTTAAACAGCTGCCCCCCGACAAGGACGATAATATCAGCGTTCTGCGACTTGGCCCGGATCAGTTTGATCAGGTTTTTCAAGTCTTTCATTTTCACTTCCGAACTCGCAGACAGGCCTACCACGTCGAAATGCGTATCGACAACTGCGGACACAAGATGGTCTAGGTCCGCACTGTGTTCGCAGCGTACCCGCCAGCCCGAGCGGGCAAAGAACTCGCCGACCATGACAATGCCGAACACATGCTGCTCGCCCGGCGCGGGCGCCAGCAAGACGCGCGGCGACACCTTGCCCGACCCCATAGCGCAGGGCGCGTCGGCGTTGATTCGCTCCAGCACGCGATGCAGCTTCATCAGGCCGATGGTGACATCGGCGAAATCACACACATCCTCTTCCCAGAGCTTGCCCAGATAGCGCGCCGCCGGTGACAGCAGCCGCAGCAGCACGTCGTCATGGGAGGCGCCGTCGCGCAGCATGTCATTGACCTCGTCCACCAGCTCCTGGGCGTCGCCGGTCACGGCGCGCCGGGCGAAGCTTTCGATCAGGGCGGCGTCAAAGCTGGCGGACCTGGCCGCCGCCGGGCGGGCCGGGCCTTCGGTTTCGGCGGCTTCGCGATGGATCAGCATGAGGCGGGGAATGATCTCGGCTTCAATCAGCTTGTCGAGCACTTCCTTGGGCGGCCCGGCCTTGTCCAGGTCGCAGGGTTTCGAGCCGCGTCTCCACTTCTTCCAGTTTAGCGATGCCTGCGTCGTGCGGGCGAGCTCCGCCAACCCGAACCGGTCGAATTCCGCCTGCGCCATGTCGAGTGCCTTCTCTCCCGGGGGTGGTCATAACCGGCGGTGAGGGCCGCCAGGCTCGCCACATTTTCAAATGCCGCCGAGATTGCCGGCAGCAGAGGTGACGAACGTCCCGGGACGTGGGCGCCCAGGTTCAGGTCCGCCCCCTGAATTACCCTGAAGCCTGACAGGTAAATCGGCGAAGGGCCAGAAAATTCGTATCTGGCCCTTCCAAGACGCCCCAAAATGTCGACCGGATCGGGGCGAACTATCGCGCCGGGGCGGCCTTGCGGGCGCCGGCGGGCCTGGGCGCCGGCGGGTTCAGGCTGCGGAACGACTCGCTGACAATCGTGGCCACGATGGCGATGACGACCCGTGCGATCACGGTGAGGAAGACCAGCAGGATGGTGGCCTTGTTCAGATAGATCTCGATGAAATTGTTGTAGCGCGCCGGCAGGCCGGTGGTGGTCAGGAAGCGCTCGGCGTCCGCCGCCCAGCGCAGCATCACCCGCAGCGTTTCGGGAAACTGGAAGGCCAGCACGCCCAGAAACAGATAGGACAGGATGAACGCCAGAAAGAGCGTGATACTCAGCCGCAGCGAGCGGCCGGTCAGCTGACCAAAAATGCGTCCCATGGGCAGATTCCCTCAAGTCTTGGCGGGCCCCCTCGGACCCGGGTATTTCCCTCACAGACCAGCTTACCAGAGTCTGCGCGGCGCGTCTCGCCGGGCGTGCCGGGGCGCGGCCTATTCCACCCGGGTGATGCGCGCCGGACTGCCGTCGGCGGTCCAGGCGCTGGTCTCATAGCTCTCGCCCACAGACAGTTCGCGATAGGGTTTGCAGATCTCGTATTCCGGCTCGGAGCGCGAGGCGGCGTGGAACAGGACGCACAGCGTGCGCCCGTCAAACTGCCATGAGCCTGAACGCGGCCGGGAATCCTGATAGCCGCCGCCGCGGCGGAATTGCGCGGTGTAGCGCCCCTGCCGGGTTTCAACCGCGTACACGCGCCCCTCCGGGCCCAGAGCGGACTGCGCCTCAGCCGTCTGCGGCGCGGCGAGCATCAAAGCCGCGCCCGCTGGCAGAGCCAGCGCTGCGGCGAGGATGGTTTTTACTAATCGTCTCATGGCCCTGCACCCCCCACGAATGTGTCCGGTGGCAGACTTCACTATCATGCGGCCCGAAGCAAGAGGCGGGCCAGAATGGGCCGGGCGTAAAAAACGCCCCGCGCCCGGTTGCGGCGCGGGGTCTCTTTCACGCGGTGCGGTGATTTACTCGACGCGCAGGATCGTGTGTTCCGACCCGTCTTGCGACCACTCGGCCGAGACAATCAGGGACCGGCGCAACACACGCTCCTGACCCGGCTTGCGCTCGCCCTGGCGGGCCTCGGTCTTGGTTTTCTTTTCCGTCATGTGAATGCACGCTCCTTGGTTTGATCCAGGCCAGCTTAGCGTTGTGCGCCCCGCCCGGCTACCGCAGGGCCGATCAGACCGCAGGCAGGGCAGGGACTTCGCAGCGGGGCCAAAAAAATGGTTAACGAACCCTTATGCGGCGCCCTGTTTGCGCGCTATAGTGTCCAGAATCGCGAGCCGGCGGGATCCAGGGGGGACAAACCGGCTGCAGGCTTGAAGGGGTTCGCCATGTCATTATCCGCCACTGCCAAAGTGCTTGCCATCGCTGCTGTATTCATTGCGGCCCCGGCGATCGCAGACAATGCCCGCTGGGCGCCGGCGCAGACCGGCTGGGGGGGCTATTACGCGGCGACGCCGCTGGATGAATGCCGGCGCACCGCCGGGGGCGAGCTTGAATTGCGCGCCTGCCTGTCGCGCCTGCTGCTGGAAGCCGAAAGCCATTACGACATCACTTACCAGCGCCTGGTCTCCATGGTGACCGGACGCGAGGACAGCTTCCAGCGCGCCACCGAGGCCGAGGCGCTGCGCTTTGCGCGCGAAACCTGGCGCAGCTATCTCGATTTCCAGTGCGACTTCGAAGGCGCGATGCTCGGCCAGACCTTCGCCGAGCGCAATCTCCAGGCCACGTCCTGCCGGGTGTCCCTGCTGCGGTCCCAGCGCGCGCGCCTGGCCGAGCTCGCTGGCCAGATTGACGCGGGCGGGGCCCAGCCGGGCTTCCCGCCTGCGCCGGGCCTGCCGGGCGGCGGTGATCCTTCGGTGTGTGAAGGCCCGTTCTGCGCGGTGGAGACCGAGCGCTTCCAGCAGTGGACGGCCAGCTGCCGGCGCGGCGGGATGTGCGGGGCCTACACCACGGCGGGCGGGGACGGTCAGTCCGGTCACCGGCTGGAGGTGCGCGCCCGACCCACCGGTCAGGGCTATGACATCGTGTTCACCTCCGACCAGCACCCTGTGGATGGCGCGCGCGCCATTTCGGTACGCGTCGACGGACGCAATCCTGTGGTGTTCCGGCCCCAGACCCACTACGCGGCCGACCCGTCGGGCGCGTTTGTCCTGTCCGATCCTGACTCCACCCGCCGCCTGATCGACGCCATGCGCCGGGGCGGACGCCTGACGGTGCAGTATGTGGACACGCGCGGTCAGGACCGGCTGGCGACGTTCTCGCTGATGGGCGTGACCCGGTCGCTGGAGTGGATCGATGTACGGATCAACCGTCCGCGCTACTGAAGCCGCGCCGGGTCCGGTTTCGGCGCACGGATGCCGAAGAACAGCGCATAGATCACCGGCACGGCCACCAGGGTGATGATGCTGGCGAAGGCGAGGCCGGAGATGATGGTCATCGCCATGCCCTGGAAGAAGGCGTCGCCCAGGAGCGGCGTCATGCCCAGGATCGTGGTGCCCGCCGCCAGCAGCACCGGCCGCAGACGGCTTACCGACCCGTCCACCAGAGCCGGCCAGGGCGCCTCGCCCTCGCGGATTCGCCGGTCGATCTCGTCGATCAGCACGATGGCGTTCTTGATCAGCATGCCCGACAGCGACAACAGGCCCAGCAGCGCGGTGAAGGAAAAGGCGATGCCGGTGGCCAGCAGGCCCGCCGTCACGCCGCAGATCGACATGGGCACGATCAGCCAGACAATGAGCGGCTGACGCACGGTCTGGAACAACAGGAAGCTCACCGCCAGCATGACGATGAAGCTGATCGGCAACACCCCGCCAAGCGATTCATTGGCCATCTGGTTGGCTTCATACTCCCCGCCCCATTCCACGCTGTAGCCGCGCGGCAACTCCATGGCGTTCACCACGGCGGAGAAGCGGGTGAAGGCCTGGGCGGCGGTCTCGCCGGGCTGCGGATTGGCCTGGACGGTGAGGGTGCGCACCTTGTCGCGGCGCAGGATCAGCGTCTCCTCGGCGTTCAACGTAAAGCCCGAGACCACCTGGCTCATGGGCACATAGGCGTTCTGCGCCGGGCTCCAGATCAGACGGTCGGACAGATTGTCGGGCTGGGCGCGTTCGCTGGCCGGCGCGCGCGCCACGATGGGGATGAGGTCGATGCCCTCGCGGTACACGCCGATCTGGTCGCCATCGGTGGCCAGACGCAGCGCCTCGCCGATGTCGCCGCGGGTGACGCCCACCGTGCGGGTGCGCGCCTCGATGATCTGGGGCCGCAGCGTCAGCGCCTGATTGCGCCAGTCGGTGCGCAGATCGCGCACGCCCGCCTCTTCGCGCAGGCGCGCAATGGCCGTCTCGCCCAGATCGCGCAGCACGCGCGAATCCGGGCCCTTGAAGCGCGCTTCGAGCTGGGCGCCCGATGGCGGACCGAACACGATCCGGTCGGAACGCGCCTGCACATGGGGATAATCCTGGGCCAGATAGTCCATGATGCGCGCCTCCACGGCGGGAATATCGCGCATGGCGGCGGTCTGGACGATCAGCTGGGCGAAGGCGGCGTTGGGCTGTTCGGTATTATAGGTCAGCATGAAGCGCGTCGCGCCGCGCCCGGCGAAGGCGTCCACCTGGGTGACGCCCGGCTGGGCGCTGGCCCAGCGCGCCAGATCGCGGGCCAGGTCACGCGAGGCGTGAACATCCGTGCCCTGAGCCTGATTGAGGCTGACAAAGAACATCGGCGTGTTGGAATTGGGAAAGAAGGACGCCTTGACGAAGCCGAAGCCCCAATAGCTCGTCACAGTTATTGCGGCCAGCACGCCCACCGTGATCCAGCGCCGCTTCAGGGCCCCGGTCAGCAGCGCGCCATAGCCGCGATAGAGGCGCCCGCCATAGGGCTCGGCGACGGTCCCGCGCTCTGACTTGAACAGATGATAGGCGATCATCGGCCCCACGGTGAGCGCCAGCACCCAGCTGAGCAGCAGGGAGATGGCGATCACGGCGAATAGCGAGAACAGGAACTCGCCCGTGGAATCGGGCGACAGTCCGATGCCTGAAAACGCCATGATGCCGATCACCGTTGCGCCCAGCAGCGGCCATTGGGTGTTGGCGGCGGCCTCTTCAGCCGCTTTGAGGCGTTTGACGCCGCGCTGCACCGCGACCTGCATGTTTTCGGTCACCACCAGGGCGTTATCCACCAGCATGCCCATGGCGATGATCAGCGCGCCCAGCGAGATGCGCTGCATGGTGATGCCGAACACCGACATGAAGAACAAAGTGCCCATGACGGTCAGCAGCAGCACCGCCCCCACAGCGACGCCGGCGCGCCAGCCCATGGTCAGGCACAACACGCCGATCACGATTCCCACCGACAGGGTGAGGGAGATGAGGAAGTTGTTGATCGAGGCCTCGACCACCCGGTGCTGTTTGTAGATCGGCGCGATCTCCACGCCCAGCGGCAGGTCCTGCGCGATCACCGCCAGGCGCGCTTCCACCGCCCGTCCCACATCAACGATATTGGCGCTGGGCAGGCCGGAGACACCCAGAGTGAAGGCGGCCTGGCCGTTATGGAAAATATAGACCTCGGCGCGCTCCACCGGCGCGCGGATCACCTCTCCCAGATCGGACAGGCGCAGGGTCTGGCCGGAATCGCGCGGCGAGATGAGCAGGTTGGCGATGGACTCCACCCCGCCGATGGAGCCGGGCATGTCCACGCGCACGCGCAGATCGCCCGCGGTCACCTCGCCGGCCGACACCACCACGTTTTCATTGGACAGGGTTTCGAGCACCTGTCCCACCGGCAGGCCGAGGCGGACCAGGTTTTCCTGCGGGATCTCGATATAGATGCGCTCTTCGGGCACGCCGTCAGTGGAGACTTTCGACACGCCGCGGGTCATCAGAAGCTCGCGGCGGAGCATTTGCGCGATGTCGCGGATTTCCGCATCAGTATAGCCGGGCGCCGTGACGGCGTAGAATATTCCGTATACGTCACCAAAATCGTCCAGCACCTGCGGCGTGCGGGCGCCCGGCGGCAGGCCGGGGGCGGCGTCATTCAGGCGCTTGCGCAGCTCGTCCCAGATCTGGGTGAGGTCGCCCGACGCGTAGCGGTCGGCGATTTCCACCGTGATCTCGCTGATCCCGGGCTGGCTCTTGGAATAGACCGCTTCGAGCTGGGGCATTTGCTGGATGGCGGTTTCCAGCCGCTCGGTCACCTCGCGCTCGACTTCTTCAGCCGAGGCGCCGGGATAGGCGGTGTACACCAGCGCCTGCTTGATGGTGAAGGCCGGGTCTTCCAGCTGCGCCACGGTGTTGATGCCGTAAATGCCGCCCAGGAAGCAGGCCAGGATGACCATCCAGGTCAGCACCGGCTTTTCGATGGACAGGCGCGCCACCGAGACCGCGGCGCCCGATTTATTGTCCGCCATGGCGAAATTCCTGCGTCAGGGTCAGTGCGGTTCTAGCGGCCCGAGGCCAGGCCGTTGCGGCCCTGCATGGGCCGGATGCGCATGCCGTCATAGAGGGCGTTGACGCCGGTGGTGACGATCTGCTCGCCCGGCTCCAGCCCGTGGCGGATCACCACCGTGTCGCCGCCCACCGGGCCAACCTCCACATCGCGCGCGCTCACCTGGCCGGCGTCCGGGTCAAAGACCCAGACGCGGAAACCCCCGTCCGGGGCTGCGCTGAGAGCCCCGGCGGCGACGCGCACCAGCGCCGGTTCGGCGCCGGTCAGGGCGTCCAGCGACACCATCACCGTGGCCGTCATGCCCGGCAGGATATTACCCGGCAGGTCTGGCGGCAGGGCGAACACAGCGGTGTAGGTGCGCGAGGCCGGCTCGGGCTCGGCCCCCAGCTCGCGGAAGGTCAGTGCAAAGGTCTCGCCGGGCAGGAAGGGAAAGCGCGCGGTCAGCTCGGCCGGCTGGCTCTGGTCGACCACCGCCACAATGCTTTCTGGGATCTGGATCGCCACGCGCAGCTCGCTCATGTCCTGCAGGCGCGCGACGGGCTGGCCTGCGGCCACGGTGGTGAAATTGTCCACCAGCCGGCGCGAGACCAGACCCTGGAAGGGCGCGTTGACGGTGGCGTAGCGCAGATTCTGGCGCGCCGTTTCCAGCGCCACCGACTGCAGATCAAACTCGGTCTGGGCCTGTTCCAGCGCGGCGTCGGACGCGATGCCGCGCTCATGCAGCGTGCGCTGGCGTTCGAAATTCTGGCTGGCCTGCTGGCGCTGCACCTCGGCCTGGCGCACGGCGCGGGCGAAATCGGCTGAGTCCAGCTGGGCGATCACCGTGCCTTCGGGCACGATCTGACCCTCCACCACCGGAAAGGCTGACAGCCGTCCGCCCACCTGGAAGGCGAGGTCCACGCTCAGGCGCGGCTCCACCCGTCCGACAAACTCGCGCAAGGCGGCCGTCTCGGCGGTGCGCACCGTCTCCACCCGCGCCAGGCGCGGGGCGGGTTCGGTATCAGCGGGGGGCGGGCTGCAGGCTGCGATAACAAGCATGACAGCCAGAGACACCATGGCGGCGGCGCGGGTCATTGGGGGGAGGGCTCCGAAACCAGCTGGATGAGCCGGGCTTCAACGGCCTCTTGCTCATCGGGGGTGATCATGTCCAGGCCAAGCAAATCGCCCAGGTGAAGGCCGTCTGCGGCGAGCAGCGCGATGCGCGCCATCACCGGATCGGGCGCGCGTGCAATCACATCCTCGCGGATGCGGGTCATGGTGTCGCGCACCGGGTCGAGCAGTTCGGGCGATTCCGCCGCAGCGGCGAGCACCGCCATGGCCAGGTCCCGGTTGACGCTCTTGAAGTCGAGCAGGGCCTGGAGCAGGGCCGCCACCGGATTGGCGCCCGACGCCCCGGCGTGTTCCAGCGCGGTGTCGCAATCGGTCTGGGCCTGATGGATCAGGCGCGAGACCATGCCTTCGATCAGCGCCTGCTTGGAGGGGAAATTGTACAGCACCCCGCCCTTGGAGAAGCCGCTTTCGCGCACCACCGCATCAATGGTCAGCCGGCCCGAACCCTCGCGCGCCACCACGCGTTCGGCCGCGTCCAGGATCACATCGCGTGTCGCAGGGCGGGCGGTGTCGGGGCTGGCGTCAGCGATTGAGCGGGCGTCGGTCATGGGGTGTCCGGGAAATTGCTGCGGTGCATCTATACCGTCTGGTCGGTTTGTATCTAGACCGTCCAGACGGACGGTTCAAGGTCCGGCAGATGAATTTTCAGACACGCTTTGCGCCCGCTGTCCGCGCCGGGTTGTGTGACAGTTCCTTGAAATTCCGGCGCCAGCCGCAGGAATTGCTTTGCCGCGTGCGTCCGGCGCGCTATCCGGGCGGCACGTGGCGCGGATCGCGCCCGGCGCTGGGAGTACTACATGCCGGATCTGGCTTCTGTCGCGATATTGGGCGTGCCGCTCTGGGCGCTGGTCGGCTTCCTGTTTGCGGCCTACGCCATCGTCGCCAATGACGTGATCCAGACGCTGGGGACCTTCCTCGCATCCAACGCCAAACGGCCCTGGCTGGTGCTGTGGGCGTTCGCCTCCACCATCATTGTGGCGGTCATGGTCTATGGCTATTTCGCCTATAACGGCGACATCGCCTACGGGCGCCTCAACCGTATTCCGTTCCCGGAAACAGGCATCCAGTGGTGGCACGTCCTGCCGCCGCTGGCCCTGCTGGTGCTGACCCGGTTCGGCATTCCGGTTTCAACTACATTCCTTGTGCTGACGATCTTCACCCTGACCGGCGGTGCGGCCACGGCCGGCGTGCTGGGCGACATGCTTTTGAAAAGCCTGACCGGCTACGCCGTGGCGTTCGCCACGGGCGGGATCATCTTCGTGGTGATCGCCCGCGCGTTCGAAAAATGGGTGGCGCGCACGGAAGTTGACGAAGCCGGCGATCCCTGGTGGACCGTGCCTGCGGTGGCGCTGCTGATCTGCGTGCTGGTGTATCTTCTGGTCAACGGGCCCAATCTGCCCAGCGCGGACAATCTCAACCTGATCGGGGTCGGGGCGGTGGCCGCGTTCGCAGTGGCGGTGGCGTTCGCCACGCGGCGCTTCAACACCTGGTTCGTGCTGCAATGGCTGTCGACCGGGTTCTTGTGGTCGCAATGGCTGATGCAGGACCTGGCCAATATCTTCATCTACCTGCCGCGCGAGACCACGCTCCTGCCCGACGGCACGGTGCAGGTGACCTTCTCCATCGGCCTTTTGATCTTCACCACGCTTTTGATGGTGGGCCTGCACGCGATCATCTTCGCTGCGCGCGGCGGTGAGATCCAGAAGATCGTCCTGCGCAAGACCAATACCGTGGACGTGCGCTCGGCCACGGTGGTGGATTTCCTCTACGGGCTGATCCTGATGTATTTCAAGGAGCTCAACGACATCCCGATGAGCACCACCTATGTCTTCCTGGGCCTGCTGGCGGGCCGGGAGATCGCCATCACCTTCGTGGCGCGTCTGCAATCGCGCGCCGCTGCGGTAAAGGACGTGGCCGCCGATATCGGCCGGGCCGGGATTGGTCTGGCGGTGTCGGTGACGCTGGCCTTGATGCTGCCCTTCATGGCCACAGGCCAGTTCCCCGACATGATCCAGGCGCTGTTCGGCTAGGCTTGCGGGCTAGAATCCCGGCTTGAACACGCCGACCGCGCCGATCACGATCAACAGCGCGTAAAGCCTCAGCACCCACAGCCGTGTGCGGTTCATGGCGCGCAGGAGCGGGACTTCCGTCGCGTCGCTGGAGCCTTCCGCGATCAGGCGCTTCAGGAGCGGGCCGACCGGCGTGTAGCTGACATCGATCATGATCGCGATGGCGAAGATGGCGGTGAACAGCCCGGCTTTCAGCGCCAGCCAGTCAGCCATGTCCAGCCAGCCGGCGGGTCCGGCCAGGGTCAGCGCCGCGAAACCGGCGGTGAGGGCGATTTTCAGCCAGAACTCGATCGATTTGAGCCGCGCGGCCAGCGGGGTTTCAGCGTTCAGATACGCGCCCCACACCAGCCCCAGCCAGACAAACCCCACCGCCCAGCTAGCCGCCACAAGCCAGCCTGGCAGGCTGGTCCAGCTCAGGGCGATCATGGAGATTGATACCGGGACCATCAGCGCCCAGGCGCTGCGCGGTCCCATGTCGTTGAGCACCAGAAGCTTCAGGAAGTGCAGGCGCGTCTCCAGCGAATAGTGGCGCTTGCGGAAATGCTGGCCCAGGATGAACACGCCGATATCGCCGCCCAGCCAGATGGCGAACAGCACGATATGGCTGAACACCAGCCCATTGTAGAGCCATTGCGTATCCATCCGGGCGCCTCCCCTCAACGGTCCGTCCGGCGCGCACCAAAGCGGGCGGGCGCCGCCGCGTCAACTTTGTTCGGACAAATTTATGCGGGGATGTCAGTCGTATTCCGTGCGCCAGCTGACCGCCACCGAGGCGTCGCCATCGCCGCGCAGGCGCGACAGAAGCGAGACCGAACGCGTCAGCGCCCATTCGATCCGCGTGGTCGGCCCGCCGCTGGACCCCGCGCTTTCCAGCTCCAGATACACCGTGTCGGTCAGATAGCGCCCGCCGGCGACCACGGTCTGCCCGCCTGAATCGGTGCGCACCCCGAATGTGTCGAGCCCGGTCGCCGAGCGCAGCGCGCCCAGCGGATCAAAGGCCGAACCGCCCGACAGCGAGCCCAGCGAGGCGGCCAGCTGGGCGTATTCCACGGCGCTCAGATTGGCGGCGCCCTCGCCGAACACCAGCCGGGCGGCGAT
>JBHYFR010000034.1:14615-17307 GCA_051859425.1 Oceanicaulis sp.
GGCCGGGGTGGAGGCCAGCGAGATGCGCGGATCGCGCGCCGTGCCGCGCACCCGCACCCGCGCCGTGATGTCGCGCGCTTCGCGGGCCAGGGCGATATCCAGCGCGGCGTCGCCGGGATCGCCATTGAGGGTGACGCGGCCCTGTTCAACCTGGAACACCCGGCCCAGCATGTCGGCGCGTCCGCGCTCGGCGGTGATCACGCCGCTGATATGGGGCGCGTCTGCCGTGCCGGTAATGTCCAGATTCATCGACCATTCGGTGTCGAAATTCGGTCCGCGCACAAACAGCCTCGCCGGGGCGCTGACAGCATAGTTCAGCCGGATCGGCGTGGTGCGGGTTTGCGCCTCACGGCTGCCGCCGGGCGCATTGATCTGGGTGACGCTGATGGTGGGGATGGCGGGCCGTGAGGCTTCGGGCGGGCGGATTTCGGCCCGGTCGATGACGGTGCGGCCGGTGACCAGGCCCTCGCCGTCGGCGAACCGGAACCGCACATCGCCGGTGCCGATGGCTTCCAGATCCCGGCTGCCGGCCAGCCGGAAGCGGCGGAAGTCGACATTGATATCCGCTTCCAGCGCGCCCAGCCCGCCCGAGCCGATGCTGACCTCGCCGGTCCCGCTCAGCGTGCCGGCATCGCCGTCCGTGGCGGTCAGGCGCTCCACGATCAGGCTGGATTCGCTGAACCGCGCCATGAGGGAGATCGCCTCCACAACCAGCCCGGCGCGGCCATCACGGAAGGCGCCGTTCTCCAGGCCCAGACTGCCCTCAAAGCGCGGATCGCCCACCGTTCCGGTCAGGCGCGCGGCCAGGTTGGCTTCACCGGTCAGCGTCTGGGCGGCGGCCAGGTGGAAGGCGGCCAGCGCGCCGATCTGGCCGCGCACCCGCGCCTCGCCGGACAGGGGCGCATCGGGGCGCATCACATCATCAGGCCCGCTCACCGGCCCGCTGGCGATTTGCGCATTGGCGCGCGCGGTCAGGCCCACGCCTTCAGCGCTGGCGGTGAGGGAGAGCCCGGTCTCGTCGATGATCAGGCGCACCTCACCAGCCAGTTCCTCGGCGTCAGGCATTTCCAGCGGGCGCAAGCCGGCGCCCGACAGGGTCGCGTCCGCGCTCCAGACGCCCTCTGTGCGGTTGGCGGTCAGATCGCCGCTGAGCTGGCCGACCACCGGGCTGCGCGCCCGGCGCAGGGACAAAATGCCCGCCGGGACCGAGTCCAGACGTGCGGTGATCGCGGGGGCGTCACCGCCGGATGCGCGCGCATGCAGCTCGCCATTGCCGATGCGCAGGGCGAAATCCGCCGACGGGACCGGACCGGCCTGCAGTTCGGCGGGGGTCAGGGTGGTGATGGCGAAGGGCCCGTAGCGGCCGTCCAGCGTCACTTGCGCGCCCGCTTCGCCGGCCAGGCGCAGCACGCCATCGGCGCGGGCGTTGAACACCGCCCCGTAGGCGCCCTCGGCCTCAAGGCGCATCACGGCGGCTTCCAGCGGACCGTTCAGGGTGAGCAGGAAGCTGTCGATATAGGCCAGGTCCTCGCCCACGATATCCTCGGCCTCGGCGCGGATGGCGATCAGGCCTTCACGCAGCTCGGCCTGAAGGGTCATTTCGCCAAATCCGCTGACGGGGCTGACGATCAGATCGGCGCCGATCAGCTCAGGGCCCACCGAGGCCGAGCCGTCAATGCGCACCGCCGCCAGCTGGCCGTCGAGCCGGCTGAGGCGGATGGTTTCACCGTCGCGGGCAAACTCGGCGCTGACATCCACAGGCCCCCGGTCGCTGGCGCCGGTCAGGCGCCCGGCGCCCGATAGCGCGTCCAGCGGCCCCGCCGCCGCCACACGCAGCCGGGCCCCGGCAATCCCCAGCGGACCGGCGCTGAGCGCGTCCGCGCCCGCGTCCAGGCGCACATCCAGACCGGCCGGTCCGTATTGCGCCTCGAATGCGGCTTCCAGCGCGCCCTCCAGCGTCAGCGCCGCCACTGGCGATACGCCCGACCAGGCCAGATCGCCATTGAAGCGCCAGTCATCGCCGGATTGTTCGCCGCGCGCGGCCAGCGCGAACTGGGGGCCCTCCGCCGTCACCGTATCGAGGAACAGGCCGCCATCGGCCTCGCGCCGTCCCGACACGGTGGCCGACAAGGGCGGTTCGAGCCGCTCGGCCAACTCGCCCGCCGGTGTGAAACCGTCAAGCCGGGCGTCAAAATTCAGCGCGCCGTCAAAATCGCCCGCCGCGTTAAGCGCAATGGCGCCCTCGCCCTCGATCAGGTCCACCAGCCGGTTGAACCGGGCGCGGTCTGACCGCGCGTCCATGCGCCAGCGTTGCCCGGGCACCGACACGCTGCCCGATCCGGCAAAGACGCCGGTAGGCAGGCGGGCGGTATAGCTGTGCATCTCAACGCGGGTCTCGTCGCTCACAAAGGTGAAATCGGCGGTGAGGTCCGGCGTTTGGCCGAGCAGGCGGTCCAGCGCATCCACGTCATAGGATGCGCCGGTGACGGCCAGCCGGGTATTGATGCGCGGCGCGTCCAGCGCGCCCGAGGTCGAGACCGGGCCGCTGACCGCGCCCATACGTATGCCGCCGGGCAGGGTGACGGCGCGACCGGCGATCTGGCCGGTGAAGGCAGGGCTGTCGCCTGACAGGTCCGCCACGCCGTCCAGCGCCAGATGCTCGGCCAGCACGGCGTCATTGGTGGCCATGGCA
>JBHYFR010000035.1:0-16805 GCA_051859425.1 Oceanicaulis sp.
GCATGGCGATGGCGCGGTTCTGGTGCTGGGATTTTTCCTGGCTGATCACCACGATTCCGGTGGGAATATGGGTCATGCGCACGGCAGAATCGGTCTTGTTGACGTGCTGGCCGCCCGCACCCGAGGCGCGCATGGTGTCGATGCGGATATCCTCGTCGCGGATCACGATATCCACCTCTTCGGGCGCGGGCAGCACCGCCACCGTCGCCGCCGAGGTGTGGATCCGCCCGCCGCTTTCGGTGGCCGGTACGCGCTGGACCCGGTGCACGCCCGATTCAAACTTCATCCGCCCGAACACGCCGGCGCCGTCGACGCTGGCGATGATTTCCTTGTAGCCGCCAATCTCTGATTCGCTGGCGTCGATCACCTCCAGACGCCAGCCGCGCAGCGAGGCGTAGCGCTGGTACATGGAGAACAGATTGCCAGCGAACAGCGCCGCCTCGTCGCCGCCTGTACCGGCGCGGATCTCCAGAATGATCGAGGCTTCGTCATCGCGGTCTTTGGGAAGCAGCAGCAGCTGCAGCTCGCGTTCCAGCGCCGGGATCATTTTCTTCAGGCGCTGGCGTTCTTCCTCGGCCAGGGCCGTCATCTCGCGATCGGTGCTGTCTTCGATGATCGTCTCGGCCTCGGCCATTTCGTTGC
This sequence comes from Oceanicaulis sp., assembly GCA_051859425.1. GTDB lineage: Bacteria > Pseudomonadota > Alphaproteobacteria > Caulobacterales > Maricaulaceae > Oceanicaulis. The sequence goes on from JBHYFR010000035.1 coordinate 643, forward strand.
GGGCGCTTTTCAGCTCGCGGGCCTTGTCGGCGACCTTCTTGAGCTCGGCATGCTCCTTGGACAGGCGCACGATCTCGCTTGAATCGGTGGACGCGGACAGGCGCGCCTCGACCTGGTCGAACCGGTCGATCACCTGATCCAGCTTGGCGGACTGTATGCTCATATGATCTCAGTTACGCCAGCGCGCGGCGACGCGAAAGCCCCTGCATGCGGCGAAGCCTAAACCTGATGCCGGCTGAGATTCGCGATAACGCCGGGATATTGGTAGGCGGCCATCCGGTCGAGCAGCGAATCAGGGTCGGCATGCTCGATCAACATCTCGCGGTGGCGCGGCTCTACGAATCGCTCGCCTTGCATGTGGTCGAGAAAGGCCAAGAGCGGGTCGAAATAGCCGTGCGCGTTGAGCACGCCCACCGGCTTTACATGGCGGCCGAGCTGGGACCAGGTCCATACCTCGAACAATTCTTCCAGCGTGCCCAGACCGCCGGGCATGGCGATGAAGGCGTCGGCCTCGTCGGCCATGACCTGTTTGCGCTCGTGCATGGAGGTGACCACGCGCATGTCGCTGACGCGGCCGTGGGCGATTTCCTTGTGGAACAGGAAGTCGGGAATCACGCCGGTGACCATGCCCCCGGCATCCAGGCACGAATCAGCCAGCTGGCCCATCAAACCGACCTGGCCGCCGCCATAGACCAGGCGCACGCCGCGCCGGGCCAGCGCCGCGCCCATGGCGCGCGCCGCCTGGCCATAGGCGTCATGGGCGCCGCGGCTTGAGCCGCAATAGATGCATACAGACGAGATCATGGCGCCTCTTAACCGTCCGTGCGCGCCCCGCCAAGCGTCCGGCGCCTTTCCACAGGTAACGGCGCCTTAAGGACATGCTCAGCTTCCTTAATGAGTCTGCGCACGGGCGAGCGTCTGGTAAGGTTTTGTTTACCAAAAAGTTCGCGTTCGGACGGTTTGGGGCGTTGACGCCTGTGCGAAGGCTCAGCACTATATGTTGCGGTCTCTCGGGGAGGCCGCACACAATGTATTGAAATTCTCATGCAGCGCGCGGGACTTTGTGTCCGCCGTAAGGGTCTCTTGCGCCGCTGCGGTCCTTGAAGGAGCGTTCGACCATGACGCCGTTTGACCATGTCACCTCCACCGCCGCCGCCCAGCGTGCGCCGAGCCAGAATGGCAAGCCCAAGGCCGTCAAGCTGCGTCTGGTGGATTCGGTCCAGACCGACCCGTCGCGCGACGCCCTGCTGACCGATTTCGGCAAGAAGACGCTGGTCGACCGCTATCTTCTGCCCGGCGAGTCGTATCAGGACATGTTCGCCCGGGTGGCGCGCGCCTATGCCGACGATGTGGCGCACGCTCAGCGCCTGTATGACTATATGTCGAAGCTGTGGTTCATGCCCGCCACGCCGGTCCTGTCCAATGGCGGCGCCGACCGGGGTCTGCCGATCTCCTGCTTCCTCAATTCGGTGGATGATTCGCTGGGCGATATCGTCAACACATGGACGGAGAATGTCTGGCTGGCGTCCAATGGCGGCGGCATCGGCACCTATTGGGGCGGGGTGCGCTCCATCGGCGAGAAGGTCGGCCAGAACGGCCAGACCAGCGGCATCATTCCGTTCATCCGGGTGATGGATTCGCTCACGCTGGCCATCAGCCAGGGCTCGCTGCGCCGCGGTTCGGCGGCGGTGTATCTGGATGTGCACCACCCGGAGATCGAGGAATTCCTCGAAATCCGCAAGCCCAGCGGCGATTTCAACCGCAAGAGCCTGAACCTGCATCACGGGCTGAATATTTCCGACGCCTTCATGGAGGCGGTGCGCGACGACGCCGATTTCGAGCTGCGTTCGCCCAAGTCCGGCGAAGTGGTCAAATCGGTCAACGCCCGCAAGCTGTGGCAGAAAATCCTGGAGCTGCGCCTGCAGACCGGCGAGCCCTACATCATCTTCTCCGATACGGTGAACAACAATCTGCCCGCCCACCAGCGCAAGCTGGGCCTGAAGGTGCGCCAGTCCAATCTGTGCTCGGAAATCATGCTGGCCACGGGGCTCGACCATCTCGGCCGCGACCGTACGGCCGTGTGCTGCCTGTCCTCGGTGAACGCCGAAACCTATCTGGAATGGAAGGACGATCCGGACTTCTTCGAGGATGTCTTCCGCTTCCTGGACAATGTGCTGCAGGACTTCATCGACCGGGCGCCCGACGAGATGGAGCGGGCGCGCTATTCGGCCTGGCGCGAGCGCTCGGTGGGCCTGGGCCTGATGGGCTTCCATTCCTTCCTGCAGAAGCTAGGCGTGGCGTTCGAATCGCCCACCGCGCGCTCCTGGAACATGAAGCTGTTCAAGCATATCCGTCAGCAGGCCGACAAAGCCTCGGTCAAGCTGGCCGAAGAGCGCGGCGCCTGCCCGGATGCGGCCGAGCAGGGCGTCAAGGCGCGCTTCTCCCACAAGCTGGCCATTGCGCCGACCGCCTCGATCTCGATCATTTGCGGCGGCACCAGCGCGGGCATCGAGCCGATCCCGGCCAATGTCTATACCCACAAGACCCTGTCGGGTTCGTTCACGGTGAAGAACCCGTATCTGGAAAAAATTCTGGAGGACAAGGGCGAGAACCGCGCGCCGGTATGGGCCAGCATTCTCGAGCACGAGGGCTCGGTCCAGCATCTCGACTGCCTGAGCGAGGACGAGAAGGCGATCTTCAAGACCGCGTTCGAGCTCGACCAGCGCTGGGTGATCGAGCATGCCGCCGACCGCACGCCCTATATCTGTCAGTCCCAGTCGCTGAACATCTTCCTGCCCGGCGATGTGAATAAATGGGATCTGCACATGCTGCACTGGACCGCCTGGGAGAAGGGCGTGAAGTCGCTGTATTACTGCCGGTCCAAGTCGGTGCAGCGCGCCGGTTACGCCGGCTCGGGTGAAAAATCGGAAATGGAGCGCAGCATGGAGCAGGCCGCGCCCACCGATTACGAGGAATGTCTCGGCTGTCAGTAGCCCGGTCACACCATTGGCTCATATCGCGCCCCGGCTTGAAAAAGCCGGGGCGTGCGCCGTTTCAAGAGGGGGATTCACCGCCCGTTCATGCGCCCGGAGGCACATTTGCCGGAACCCGTGTGCGGCGACTGGCGTTAAGGCTTCGGTAACCGGAAACTTCTCCAGATCAGCTGCATACGCCGGCGCATCGTGATATACAGACCCCGCGCCGGGGTTCGCGCTTGGAAGGATAGTGGTCGCCATGACCATGCTGCGCATCATCACGTCCAGCCTGCCCGCCGCGGCGCTCGCCGCCGTGGTGATGAATGCGGGCGCACACGCCTCACCCGGCCCGCTGCGCCCCTCCGTGATCGCACCCCTGCTGGAGGAGCTGCGCGGATCGCCACAGCCCGAGGCGGCGCAAGCGCGCTCTCTGGATGTGTTCAGCCAGGGATCGGGCAGCACGGTGACCGGCCTGCGCTTTGATGTGCGCGATGACGGTTTCTCGCCGCCATCCGGCGCGGTGCGGCCGGGCGCCTCGCGTCTGGCGTCCGGTCTGCTGGCCGCTCGCGCCCCGGTTATCGCGCGCGATATGCTGGCCGGGTTCGACGCCTCTGAAACCCTTCTGGCCTCCACGCCCTCAGGCGGGCGCGTCACCCTTTCATTCCTCGATAGCGAAACCCCGAGCGCCATGACGCTGGCCTTTGGCGAGGATTATGCCGAGGCGGCCGGCTTTGCCCTGGCCGGTGACCGCGACCGGCCGCGACGCATGACGCTGCGCTATGAGGGCGCCTTTGATTCGCCCGGTCAGTCGGGTCTGGATATCGGCCTGTCGCCGCGCGCGGGCGTGTCCGTGGGCGATTACGGCCCGGCTGCCCAGGCCGGCGCCACCGTGCGTCTGGGCCGCTTCATCGGCGAGGATGCGGGCTGGTCGCGTCCGGCCTGGTGGCTGTTCGCCGGCGCGGACCGTCAGGCGCTTCTGTATGATCCGGGCTCCGGCGTCAGCGCCCTGGGCGCCATGACGATCGCTCCCTACGCCATGGTGGGCGACGCTCAGGCCGGCGTCGCCATGCGTCTGGGCGGCGCCGATCTGTCGCTGGCCTATGTGCGCCGCGAAACCACCTATTCCCTGCCCGCCCAGTCCTGGGATACCAGTGAAGGCTTCGCCGCGTTCTCGCTGACCCTGCGCCGCTAGGCCGGTTTCACCGCCGCCATCAGGTAATTCACGCCGGCATCGCCGGTAATGAAGAACCGGTCCTTGAGCGGGTTATAGCTGACCCCCACGGGCGTGCGCACATCCAGCCCTTCGGCCTCCAGCGCCGCGCGCGCCTCGTCCGGGCGCACCAGCTTGTCAAAGCGGTGGGTGCCGCGCGGCAGCCAGCCGAGCACGTATTCCGCGCCGAATATTGCCGTGGCGAAAGCGCGCGCCGTGCGGTTGATGGAGCCCACAATGATCATGCCGCCCGGTTTGACCAGTTTCGCACAATCACGCAGGAACGCCTCCGGGTCGGCCACATGCTCGACGACTTCGAGATTGAGCACCACGTCGAACTGGCCCGGCCCGCCCTGTTCCAGCAACTGCTCGGCCACGCCCCAGCGGTAATCAATGCTCAGCCCGGTCTCCGCGGCATGCACCAGCGCCGTCTTGATGTTGGCTTCAGCCGCATCAACCCCTGTCACAGCCGCGCCAAGGCGCGCCATGGGTTCGCTGACCAGCCCGCCGCCGCAGCCGATATCCAGCACCTTCAAGCCTTCAAGGGGCGCCGCGCCCGAGCGTGCGTAATGGGCGCTGAGCTGCTCGCGAATCCAGGTCAGGCGCGCCGGATTGAATTTGTGCAGCGGCGCGAATTTCGATTTGGGGTCCCACCATTCTCCGGCGATCCGGGAGAATTTCTCCACCTCTTCGGGATCGATGGAGGGGGCTTCAAGTCGGTCTGGGGCGGCGGCCTGGGCCATGGGTGACTCCGGTGCGGCGTTGGCGCGCGCGAGGCGCTTATCTATAGGTGACGCAATATGGGCGCTCGCGCGCCCGGAATCGAGCCGGGTGCGCGGTTACGTCCCGGTCTGACGCCAAGGATGGGTAACGGGCGGGAGCAGGCATGACGCGTCTGGTGGTTAAGTTCGGCGGCACCTCCATGGGCGGGCCCGAGCGCATTGCGCACTCTGCGGCCATCGTGGCGCATGAAGCTGCCAGCGGGCGACAGCTCGCCGTGGTGGTCTCGGCCATGGCCGGGGAAACCGACCGCCTGTTGGGGCTGGCTGAAGCGCTGGGCGGCGGGCTGGGCGAGGTGGAGACCGACACCGTGCTGGGCGCCGGCGAGCAGGCGAGCGCGGCGCTGATGGCGCTGGCGCTGAAAGCGCGCGGGCTGAAGGCCGAGGCGGTGATGGGTTGGAGCCTGCCCATTCTGGTGGATGGCCCGCCGGGCGCAGCGCGAATCATCGCCATCGCCGGTGATACGCTGGGCGCGATGATGGATGCCGGGATCATTCCTGTGGTGGCCGGCTATCAGGGCCTCGACGCCAGCGGGCGCCTGGCCACGCTGGGCCGGGGCGGCACGGACCTGACAGCGGTCGCCGTAGCGGCCGCGGTGGGCGCGGAATGCGATATCTACACCGATGTGGACGGGGTGTTCACCACCGATCCGCGCATTGCGCCCGACGCGGCGCGGGTCGAGCGCATCAGTCACGACGCCATGCTGGAGCTCGCCGCCATGGGGGCGAAAGTGCTGCAGACCCGCTCGGTGGAATACGCCAAGGCCAAGGCGGTCACGCTGCGCGTCAAATCCAGCTTCCTGGCGCCGGGCGCCAGCGCGGGCACCGAAGTCGTCGAGGAGGCGCGCCTGGCCGAACGCCGCATCGTGTCGGGCGTGGCCTATGTGCGTGATCAGGCGCGCCTGTCCCTGCACGGCGCGCCCGGGGCGCAGGCGGCCGAAGCCCTGTTCGCCGCGTTCGCGCAGGCCGATGTGGCCGTGGACATGATTGTGCAGGCGCGCGCGCGGGCGGGCGGCTCGGTGGTGGAGTGCTCGGTCAGCGGACGGGATCTGCCGCGCGCCCTGGCGCTGGCGCAGGCGCTGGCCGCGCGCTTTGACGGGCTGGACATCCGGTCCGAGACGGGCCTGGCCAAGGTGTCGGTGGTGGGCACGGGCCTGCGCGGGCGGGCCGATGTGGCGCGCACGCTCTATGGCGTGCTGGCGCGCGAGGGGGTGAGCGTGCGCATGGCCGCCACCAGCGAGATCAAGATCTCCGCTCTGATCGATGGCGATCTGGTGGAGCGGGCCGTGCGCGCGCTGCACGGCGCCTACGGGCTGGCGGACGGGTGATGCGCTGCGATGCCGCGCCGGGTTCGCAAGCGCGCGCGCGGGCGCTAAGTGTGTCATCATGAGTGAGGACAGCCCCGCCGAAACCTTCCGCCGCGCCCTGAGCGCCACGACGCGCGCCCTGTCGGGTGCGCGTGAGCTGGAAGTGAAATTTGGCGGCGACAAGGATGTGCTGGCCAAGGGCCGGGTGCATCTGCCCAACCCGCCCGACACCCTGACCCCCGGTGAGGCCGCCCTGCTGCGCGGCAAGGCTGATGCGATGGCCTTGCGTCTGGCGCTGCACGACACGGCCCGCCATCAGCAATCAGCCCCGCCGGGGGCGCGGGCGCGGCGCATCCACGACGCCGCCGAGCAGGCCCGGGTGGAAGCGCTGGGCGCGCGCGACATGCGCGGCGTGGCGGGCAATCTGGACGCCGCCCTGATCGAGCGCTGCAAGCGCGAGGGCTGGAATCAGGCCGAGGACCGCCAGAGCGCGCCGCTGGCCGATGCGGTGTCCATGCTGGTGCGCGAGCGCATCACCGGGCGCCCGGCTCCGGACGATGCGCGCGGACTGATGCAGGTCTGGCGCGAGGATGTGGAGGCCGCGGCAGGCGGGGCGCTGGACGCGCTGGCTCAAAGCGCCGGCGATCAGGCGCGCTTCGCCGAGGCGCTGCGCCAGGTGCTGCGCGATCTCGACCTGACCGACGAGCTGGGCGAGGAGGCCGACGAGGACGAAGACAACGACACCGAGGACGATAGCGGCGTCGAGCAGGATCCCCAGTCCGGCGAGGATGAGGGCGACAGCGACCCTGACAGCGGCGAGGACGACCAGCCCGAAGATGCGCGCGGCACGGCGTCCGACAGTGATGAAATCGACTATGCCCAGGACAGCCAGACCCGCATCGAGGCTGATGACGAGCCCGGCGATGCGCGTCAGGCCTCCCGTCCCAACTGGGTCCAGGCGCCGGGTGATGATCCCAACGCCTACAAGGTGTTCACCCGCGCCTTTGACGAGGTGATCCACGCCTCTGACCTGTGCGACGCCGAGGAGCTGGCCCGTCTGCGCCGCAATCTCGACCAGCATCTCAAGGGACTGGAAGCGGCGGTGGGCCGGCTCGCCAACCGGCTGCAGCGCAAGCTGATGGCCAAGCAGCAGCGCTCCTGGGCGTTTGATCAGGAAGAGGGTGTGCTCGATCCGGCCCGCCTGCCGCGCATCATCATGGACCCGATGCAGCCGCTGTCGTTCAAGCAGGAACAGGAGATGGCCTTCCGCGACACGGTGGTCACGCTTCTGCTGGACAATTCAGGCTCCATGCGCGGCCGGCCCATCCTGGTGGCGGCGGCCTGCGCCGACATTCTGGCGCGCACGCTGGAGCGCTGTGGGGTCAAGACCGAGATTCTGGGTTTCACCACAAAGGCGTGGAAGGGCGGCCGTTCCAAGGAGGAATGGCTGGCTCAGGGCAAGCCGCCCCATCCCGGACGGCTCAATGATCTGCGCCATATCATCTACAAGGGCGCCGACGCGCCCTGGCGCCGGGCGCGGCCCAATCTGGGCCTGATGCTGCGCGATGGGCTTCTGAAAGAGAATATCGACGGCGAGGCGCTGCTATGGGCCCACGGGCGCCTGCTGGCGCGGCCTGAGCAGCGGCGCATCCTGATGGTGATCTCCGACGGCGCGCCGGTGGATGACGGCACCCAGTCGGCCAATTCGCCCGCCTATCTGGAAAAGCACCTGCGCGAGGTGATCGAGATGATCGAGACCCGCTCGGATGTGGAGCTTCTGGCCATCGGCATCGGCCACGACGTGACGCGCTATTACCGCAAGGCCGTAACCATCGTTGACGTGGACCAGCTGGCCGGCGCCATCACCCACCAGCTGGCCGGCCTGTTCGAACGCGACCCGCGCGCGGTCCGCCAGACCCGCCGGCGCGCCGGGGCGCGGTGAGGTCAGGCGCGCTGTGAACACGTGCGGGCGCCTGCTCGCCACGCGCTATGGCGCGCGCTTCCTCAGCCGCTGCAATCAGCCTGCCGCCTGCCTGACTCATGGCTCTGCCCCTGTGATTTATGGCGCGAGCTTAGTCCCTTTCTGACTGCCATCAAAGCAAGCTCGCGAATTCGCTATAGCGTTTCCAGAAAGCCCTGCAGGCGGGCCATGTCGGGCGGGAGCGGGGTTTCAAATTGCAGGCGCTCGCCGGTCACCGGATGGTCAAAGCCCAGCACGGCGGCGTGCAGCGCCTGGCGCGGGAAGCTGCGGAACACCTTGCCGTCATCCAGCTTGGCCAGCACCCCGCCGCGTCCCTTGCCATACAGCGGGTCGCCCAGAAGCGGGCAGGCGATGTGGGCCATGTGCACGCGGATCTGGTGGGTGCGCCCGGTCTCCAGGCGGCACTCCACGCGCGCGGCCAGCGGCGTGCCGACCGACGCGCCGGGTATCTGGCCGTAGACGCTCAGCGTTTCGTAATTGGTGATCGCGTGCTTGCCGGCCTGGCTGTGTCCGGGCAGCACCGCGATCTTCTTGCGGTCATGGTCGGATCGGCCCAGCCGGGTTTCGATCCGCCCGGCGCGCGGTTTGGGCGCGCCGCGGGTAAACGCGATATAGGCGCGCTCTACATCATGGGCGGCGAATTGTTCTGACAGGCCCTGATGGGCCGCATCGGTCTTGGCCGCCACCATCACCCCGGACGTATCCTTGTCCAGCCGGTGCACGATCCCCGGGCGCATCACCCCGCCAATGCCCGACAGCGAGCCGGCGCAATGATGCAACAGGGCATGGACCAGCGTGCCGCTCCAGGCGCCCGCCGCCGGGTGCACGGTCATGCCCGCCGCCTTGTTGATGACGATGAGGTGGGCGTCTTCATGAAGGATGTCGAGCGCGATGGCCTCGGGCTCGGGCTCGGCGCGTTCGGGCTCGGGCACGCCGAGCACGTAGACGCCGTCGCGCACCTTGGCCGAAGCCTCGGTCAGCGCCGCCCCATCCACCAGAAGCGCCCCGGCCTCGATCAGCGCCTTGCAGCGCGAGCGTGACAGATCCGGGCACTGGTCCGCCAGCCAGCGGTCCAGGCGCTCGCCCAGAGCCTCAGGCTCGGGCGTCAGGGTGCGGATATCGGGGCTCGCGTCGCTCATAAGCGCCTTGTACCCGGGCAATAGCGTGTCGAACAGGCCACACCCCACACCATGCTGCACTGCGTCAAATACCTGTCATCGCTCTGTCGAGCGCTTGTCATGCACCGGGCCTAGGCAGGCCGGTAGCGCGCGCCGCTATCGGGTGGCGTGCAGCATTCAGCCCGAGGGGAGTTTCCATGTCCATCAAGTCCCGCCTGACCGCCTGCACCGCGCTTGCTGCGCTGGCCTTCGCCGCGCCTGCGCTCGCCCAGAGCGAGGCCGAGACCGCGCCGCGCGCCGAGACCCGTGACGTCATTACGGTGACGACCCAGTTCCGCGCCCAGTCGCTGGCGGAGGTGCCGATCAATGTCACCGCGTTTGACGCCGAGCTGATCGACCGGCTCGATATCCGCAATCTGGAAGACCTCGCCCTGTTCACCCCGGGCCTGGTCATTCAGGAGCAGAGCCCGAACAATACCGGCTACTCGCTGCGCGGCATCACCACCGACAGCGGCGCGGCCAATGCCGAGGCCCGCGTGGCGATGTTCCAGGACGGGCTGTCCATCACCCGCTCGCGCGGTTCCTATGTGGAGCTGTTCGATATCGAGCGCCTGGAAGTGGCCAAGGGCCCGCAACCGACCCTGTTCGGGCGCGGCGCGCTGATCGGCGGCATCAATATCATCCAGAACAAGGCCGTGCAGGACAATAATGGCAGCCTGTTCGCCGGCTATGGCAATTTCAATCATCGCGAGTTCGGAGGGCATGTGAACCGCGATCTGGGCGCCGGCTACGCCTTCCGTCTGGCTGGCGTTCTGCGGGCGCGCGATGGTCATATCGAGAACCGTGGCGACGGCGCCGATCTGCAGGGCCGCCACACGGCCGCCGTGCGCGCGGTGTTCAGCGGCGAGCCCACCGACACGTTCAGCTTTCATGTGATCGCCAACTGGCAGGAAGACAGCGGACCGGGCACGTCGTTCAAGTCCGGCGTGCTGCCTGCGCCGGGCCTCGACACCTCGCCCTATACAGCCGCCGACCTGCGTCTGATCCCCGGCTTCGAAGATAACCGGCCGCTGGGGCTCGACCGCACCGTGCGCGGCGTGACCGTTCTGACCGACTGGGATCTGACCGATGCTCTGCATCTGAGCACCATCACCGGCTATCGCGATTATGACTCGCTGGAGGTGTTCGATCCCATCGGCGCCGGCCTGAATTTCGTGAACTTCGCCGAGGACGCGTCGGGCCGCCAGACCAGCCATGAAATGCGCCTGACCTTTGATGATGGCGGCCCCCTGACCGCATTCGGCGGCTTCACCTATTTCTACGAAGCCAACACCCAGCGCGTGCCGGGCATCTATAATGAAGCCGTCGCCCAGGCCTTCTTCGTGTCCACCGGCGCGTTTGGCGATCCGAACGTGCTGGGCGCGCTTCTGGGCGTGCCGGCTTCGGCGCTGACCGATCTGCGCAATCCCTTCCCCTTCTCCATCGCCGCGCTGGCGGGCGGTCAGGGCTTTGTGCCGCTGCGCCCGAACTATACCGAGGAATCGGCCAATGCCGGGCGCACCGAGGCCTGGGACGTGTTCGCCGACGTGTCCTACGCCGTCACCGACCGCCTGACCCTGACGGCGGGCGCGCGCTACACCAATGAGGACAAGGTGGCCTCGGGTTATGGCGGCACTGCCATGGGTCCCAACCGGGTGACCTTCGGCCCGATGCTGATCCTGCCCTCCACCCCCAATGGCGCGGAAGTCAGCCAGACCGCCAGCTTCGACGCTTGGACCTGGCGTTTCGTGGCCGCCTATGAGCTCAATGACCGGATCAACACCTGGGCGAGCTATGCGCGCGGCCGGCGTCCCGACGTCATCGCGCTGGACACCGGATCACCGACCTTCTTCTCCATCGCGCCGGCCGAAATTGTGGAATCGCTGGAAGCGGGCGCCTTCATCAGCCTGGACCGGGGCAATCTCTCCGGCTCCATCTTCCGCTCTGTGTATGAAAACTTCCAGTCGGCGGTCTTTGACCCCACCTCGGGCACGTTCGCGCCCAGCAATGCGGGCAACGCGACCCAGTACGGGCTGGAGCTGAACGGCGACTTCCGCTTCGGCGACCGGGCCGATGTCTTTTTCACCTACGCCTACAATCTGGCCACCTTCGATTCAGAATCGAACGGCCAGCCCCAGGCGCTGGCGGGCAATCGCTTCCGGTATTCGCCCGAGCACGCCGTGTCGCTGGGCGCACGCGTCCCGGTGGCCAGCGGGTCGTGGGGCGAGGTGAGCTTCCTGCCGAGCTATTCCTGGCAGTCGCATATCTATTTCGACAACGACAACCAGGAATTCGTTGGCGTGCGTCAGGACTCCTACGGACTCCTGCGCGCCCGCCTGCGTTGTGAGACCGCCGACGCCAGCCGGTTCGCCGAAATCTTTGGCGCCAATCTGACCGACGAAAAATACCTGATCGATGCGGGCAATACCGGCGGGGCGTTTGGCCTGCCGACCTTCATCGCCGGTGCGCCGCGCACATTCGGCGTGCGCATCGGGGCTTATTTCTAGGCTGACGGACTACGGGGGGCGGACGGCCGGCGCGGGAGAGGGGCCCGCGCCGGCCGTTTGCATGGCGCGATGCAAGGACTTGCTTTTGCGCACGGTCCTGCAAGTCTGGCGGCGCGATATTCGGGGAGGGATCAGGCATGACCGACCAAAAATTCAAGCTCACGCGCCGCGGTGCGCTTCTGGGGGCGGCGGGCATGGGCGCAGCGCTCAGCGCCTGCGGCGAAAACCTGCCCCAGTTTGATCCGCTGCCCCGGCGCGAGGGCGTGTTCAAGCACGGCGTCGCCTCGGGCGATCCCAAAGCCGACAGCGTGGTGCTGTGGACCGCCATCACCACCGATGACGGCGCCGCGCCCGGTCCGGTGATTGTGGAAATGGCCCTGGACCCGGCCTTCAACGAGATTGTCTGGAGCGGCGAGGCGGCGGCGCGTGATGGCGTGCTGAGCGTCCATGGCGCCACGCCGGTCAAGATCATCGCCGAGGGGCTGGAGCCCGGGCGCTGGCATCATTACCGCTTCCGCCATGGCGCCGAGACATCGCCCACCGGGCGCACGCGCACCTTGCCGACAGGCCGGGTCAATGAATACCGCATCGCGGCCTTCTCCTGCTCCAACTATCCCCACGGCTTCTTCAACGCCTACCGCCACGCCGCCGAGAACGCCGAGGCGGATCTGATGATCCATCTGGGCGATTACATCTACGAATACGGCATGGGCGGGTACGGCACCGGCGACGCCGAGCGCCTGTCGCGCGTGGTCGATCCGGTCACCGAAATCTACTCCGAAGACGACTACGCCCGGCGCCACTCGCAATACTGCCTTGATCCCGACCTGCAGGCGGCCAAGGCGGCGGCGGCCTGGCTGCCCATCTGGGACGATCACGAGACCGCCAATGACAGCTGGGTGGACGGGGCGGAAAACCACGACCCCGAGACCGAGGGCGACTGGCATGAGCGCCGCGACGCGGCGATCCGCGCCTATCATGACTGGCTGCCCGTGCGTGAGGGCGAGACCCTGATCAAGCGCTATGGCAAGGCGGAGATTGGCGATCTGGCCACGCTGGTCTTCCTGGAGACCCGCCTGACCGCGCGCTCCGAAGAGCTCGACTTCTCCAGCTTCCCTATTGAGGTGGGCGCCGATCCGTCAGATCCGGCCAATCAGGCCGCCGTGCGCAACTGGCGCGAAAACGTCATCGGAAACCCCGAGCGCCGTTTGATCAGCGAGACCCAGGGCGAGTTTGTGCAGGACGCGCTGGCGGCGTCTGTGGCCGACGGCAAACCCTGGCGGGTGATCGCCAATCAGGTGCTGATGGGCCGTCTCGAAGCGCCGAACTTCATGACTGAAACGCCGTTCTGGCTGCGTCTGGGGATGCGCCTCACCTCGCGCTTCCAGTGGGAGTTCGCCCAGCGCACCGCCCATGGCGTGCCGCTCAATCTCGACAGCTGGGACGGGTTCCCCGTGGACCGCGAGCGCTTCTATGACCGCGCCCGGGCGGCGGGCGCCGATTTCATCGTGCTCACCGGCGACACCCACAATATCTGGACCAATGATCTCTATGACGCGTCGGGCGAGCGGCGCGGGACCGAGTTCGGCGTCACCTCCGTGACCAGTCCCTCGCCCTATGAGGCGGTCAATGCGCCGGACGTGGATTTCGGGCGGATGATGGAAGAGCGCAACGCCGAAATCCTGCACAACAATGTGCGCGACAAGGGCTATCTGCGCCTGACCCTGCGCCGGGGCGAGGCGCTGGCCGAACATGTGCGCGTGTCCACGATTCTGAGCCGGGACTTCTCCGGCGAGGTGGAAAGCCTGTGGCGGATCAGTCCGTCGCTCGGCGGCGCCGTGCCGCAAGTTGAAAAAATTGGATAGACACACCTGTTTTTGCTGGCGCTGCGCGCTAAGCGTGAGCTACCGTTTCCCCGGGACTTGGCAAGGGGGACACTATGACTCAGCATTATATTGTGACGGGGCTACTCCAGGGAGCGAATTTGAGGGGCGCGCCTTCAAACACAGCTCAGGAGCGGGGAAATCTGAAGTTTGCTGATTTGCTGGAGGAGACCGGCCCACCATCAGGCCGCTGGAAGCAGGTGCGTGTGCTGGATGGGGCCCTGGCCGGGACGTCGGGGTTCGTTTCGGACATCAATTTGGCTGCTCCCCGCTCGGATGCTGTCACGAGACTGGTAAAGTCCGCAGCCCACTACTGGCGCCTGTTTGATTATGGACGTGGACGCGCGGGTCTCGAACCATACAGGCAACATGTTCTTGATATGTGGAGCCAGCTGGGTAGCCGCCCACCTGACGGGAATGTGCTGCACCCCGAATGGCCTTGGTCAGCTGCCGGCATGAGCGCCATGGTCCGTCACGCTGGCGGATACGACGGATTCATATATGCAGAGGGCCACTGGCAATTTATCAGGCACTCCATTGCCCAAAGAGACCAAAACCGGCCAGCCGGCCCATTCTGGGGATACGACCTTCATGAGGCGGTTCCGGAGGTCGGGGATCTGCTGGTCCAGTATCGCAACAGAGTGCAGACAATGGAGACCGTGAGAGCATCTACCGGGCGCTTTGCTTCCCACACCGATGTGGTTGTGCGTGTCGAAGCTGATCGCTGCTACGCAATCGGCGCAAATGTCGGGGTTGTGCGCAGTCCGGCTCCCGGCGCAGGCAATACACTGGGCCACAAAATCCTCCCGATCGATCCGAACACGGGGCAGCTCAAGCGGGAGCGGAATGTATTCATGCTCATGAAGAACCGGCTCTAGGATGGCGTCCGCCCCGCCTGGCCAAGAATTAACGGCCATGCGGCTGGACAGCGGGGCGAACAGCGTTCACGTTCCGGCGATATTATCTGCTGGGAGCGGGAATCATGTCTGAACACGCCAAGGAAAATATCGCCGCCAGGATCTGGCGCTGGATCGGTCTGGTCCAGCACGGAATCTTGCGGGTTTTCGGCCTTATACTGATCCTCATCGTGCTCATTGCCCTGATCGGGGCGATGTTCAGCGGCGATGACGAGTTTGAGATGGCTGAAGGCGGCCTTCTGAACTTCTCGCCCAACGGCGTGATCGTTGAGGAAAGGAGCCGGGTTTCGCCCGGTGACGCGTTCACGGCCGCCCTGCTGGGCGGCGGCACGCCCAACCAGATTCTGCTGCGCGATGTGATCGAAGGCCTGCGCCTGGCGGCTGAGGATGACGAGGTCACCGCGCTGCTGGTCAATTTCGACCGCCTCGCCGGCGCCACGCCCGCAGCGTTGCACGCCATCGCCGCCGAGATGGCCGCTTTCCGCGAAGCGGGCAAGGACATCATCGCCTATGGCGACAGCTACTCCATGGGCGGGTACATGCTCGCCTCCCAGGCCAGCGAAGTGCACATGCATGAAATGGGCGGCGCGGCGATCAACGGCTATGCCAGCTACCGCACTTTCTTCCGCTCGCTGCTGGACCGGCTGAACGTGACGGTGAACGTCTATCGCGTAGGCACGTTCAAATCCGCGCTGGAGCCGTTTCTCGATGACAGCATGTCGCCGGAAGCCGCCGAGGCCACCCGCTATGTGTTTGCTGACATCTGGGACGCCTACCAGGCCCGTGTGGAGGCCTCGCGCGGCCTTCAGGGCGGCGCGCTGCAGACCTATGCCGACAGCTTCCCGGCCCTGCTGGCGGAGGTGAACGGGGACACCGCACGCGTTGCCCTCGACGCCGGTCTGGTCGATTCCCTGTCCGGACGCGGCGCCTGGCGCAACATGATGGAAGAGCGCTTCGGCCGCGACGCCGACAAGAACAGCGTGCGCTCGAGCAATTTCCTGGAGTATGTCGAGGCCCGGCGTCCCGAAGCGGCCACCCGCGGCGACGTCATCGCCGTGATCACCGCCGTCGGCACGATTGTCGAGGGCAATGGCGATGGCGGGGTTATTGGCGGCGACATGCACGCCAATCTGATCCGCCGCGCCCGTCTGGACGACGACGTGAAGGCCATCGTGCTGCGCATTGATTCAGGCGGCGGTTCGGCCTTTGCCTCCGAGCTGATCCGTGAAGAGCTCGTTCTGGCCCGCGAACAGGGCAAGATCGTCATCGCCTCCATGGGCGGCGTGGCGGCGTCGGGCGGCTACTGGATCGCAGCGCCGGCTCACGAGATCTGGGCCGAGCCCACCACCATCACCGGCTCCATCGGCATTTTTGGCTTCATTCCGACCTTTGAGAACACCGCGGCCGATATCGGCGTGTTCGAGGACGGCGTGTCGCTGACTGAAAC
>JBHYFR010000036.1:0-16574 GCA_051859425.1 Oceanicaulis sp.
GAGCCGCCATTGAAGCCGAACCAGCCTACCCACAACAGTCCTGCGCCAATCACGGTCAGGACGAGATTATGCGGCGGCGCTCCCTCCTGCGGCCAGCCGCGCCGGGGGCCGAGCTTGAGCGCCAGGATCAGCCCCGCCACGCCGGAATTGATATGCACCACCGCCCCGCCCGCGAAATCGAGCACGCCGGCCTCATCCAGGAACCCGCCGCCCCACACCCAGTGGGCGATGGGCGCGTACACCACCAGGAGCCAGACGGGGACGAACACCATCCAGGCTGAAAAGCGCAAACGCTCCGCCGCCGATCCGGCGATGATCGCCACGGTGATGATGGCGAAGGTCAGCTGGAACAGGATGAAGCCGCTTTCGGGCAGTCCCTCCACGGCGCTGTCCAGCGTCAGGCCCGAGAGGAAGATCCGGTCAAACCCGCCAAACAGCGCGCCCTCGCCCGCGAAGGCAAACGAGTATCCGGCGATCACCCAGGTCAGCGTCACCAGCGCCGCTGCGCCCAGCGACTGCATCAGCGTGGCCAGAACATTGGTGCGCCGCACCATGCCGCCATAGAACAGCGCCAGCCCCGGCAGCGTCATCATCAGCACCAGCGCTGACGCCGTCAGCAGCCACGCCACATCTCCGCCTGCAAACGCCGTATCTTCCATCGCTTCGCTCCCCTTCGCGTGTGCAGCAAAGCGGAGCGTGTGTTTGACGGTTTGTCAGTGCCGGGATCAGTTTTTGACGCGGCGCACCCGCATGGCGCCCGCATCTGGAGCGCTCACGCACGCCTTTGAGGCGCCAGGTGGGTCAGTGCGCGATCAGCAGGGACGGGCCATCGGTCGCGCTTAGCAAGGACCGGGTGACGCCGCCAAAGATGAACTGGGCGATGCGCGACTGGCCATAGGCGCCCGCCACCAGCAGGTCTGCGTCCGACGCCGCCTCGATCAGCGCAGCGCCCAGCGGACCGTCGGGCTTCACCTCCCTCGTGCGCGCCTCGATCCCGCGCGGGCGCAGCCAGTTGGCCAGCCGGTTGGGGGCCGCTGCGGCGCGATCGCTGAAGTCGAGATTTTTCGGGCTGTGCAGAATGGTGACGTCCACCCCTTCAGCGAAGAACGGCGTGGCGGCGAAGGCGGCGCGCGCGGCTTCCTTCGATCCGTCCCAGGCCACGGCGATGGTTCTGGGCGCCAGCGCCCCGCCGCGCGGCACGAAGACCGGGCAGCCCTCGTCCACCAGGCAGGCTGTGGTGAAATCGGCCAGCGGGCCCTTGCCCGCCGCCGCCTGGGGGCAGGTGACCACAAGGCGCACCAGCCGGGCCTGCTCGGCGGCTTCGGCCGGGCTGTCGGTGATGCGCCGGAAACTGCTGGCGTCTTTCAGCCCGGCTTCAACCACCGCCGCCTCAAAGCGCGCCACGGCCGCCTTGGCGTAAATGTCCGCCTCCTCGCGCACCGCGTCCAGCGCGGTGGAGACCACCGAGGCGCCCGCCGCGCCGGGTCCGGTCCACAGCATGTAGGCGGCCGGATCGGGCTCCACGAACACGCCGCGCAGATCGGCGTTGTAAATCTCCGCCAGCGCGATGGCGGCCTCCAGCGGCGCGGCGTCCGCCTCGGTCCCCTGCAGGGCGACCAGCAAGCGTTCCGGTCTCATATCCATTCCCTTTTCTGACAGCGGCGGCGTCCGGCGGCGGACGCGCGCCTTGAACTTACGCCGTTTCACGATAGGACGGAACACATAGAGCGATAACCCGGAGCAAAATCGATTGGCCCGCGCCCCGTCCCCGCCCCCGCCGCCGCGCGCCTGGCAACGCATGCTGTCGGGGCGCCGGCTGGACCTGCTCGATCCCTCGCCCATGGATATCGAGATCAGCGATATCGCCCATGGCCTGGCGCGCGTGGCGCGCTGGAACGGCCAGACCCATGGCGAGCACGCCTTTTCCGTGGCCGAGCATTCGGTGATCGTGGAGCGCGTGTGCCAGCGCCTGAAACCCGACTGGCCCTATGCGTGGCGGCTGGGAGCGCTGTTGCATGACGCCGCTGAATACGTGATCGGCGACATGATCTCGCCCTTCAAGGCTGCTCTGGGCTATGATTACAAGAGTGTGGAAGCCCGGCTCGAAGGGGCGGTGAACATGCGCTACGGCCTGCCTGCTGAGCTGCCCGCCGAGATCAAGGCCGTGATCAAGCGCGCCGACAAGGCCTGCGCCTTTTTTGAAGCCACCCAGATCGCCGGCTTCTCCACCGAGGAAGCGCGCAAGCTGTTCGGGCGCCCGCCCGCCGGCGTGCGCCTGACCATCGACCCCTTGCCGCCCGCAAAGGCGCAGGCGCAGTTTCTCGACCGGTTCGGGCAATTGCTGGCCGGCGCCGAGCGCGAGCGCGCGCGATGAAGCCGGATATCGACCCCTCCAAGCTCGGCCGTCTGGTGGTCGGCCTCAACGCCGTGATCTTCGCCGCCGATGGCGAGGGGGAGCTGCAGGTGCTGGTCACCGAGAGCCTGGAGGGCGCGCAGACCGCCCTGCCCTTCGGCCCGTTTGATCCTGAAACCCATCGCACCTTCGAGATCGGCCTGCGCGAATGGGTGCGCGGCCAGACGGGCTTTGAGCTGGGCTATGTGGAACAGCTTTACACGTTTGGTGATATGGGGCGCGAGGCGCCGGTGGCGGCGCTGGCCGGCGCCCAGGGCGCGCGGGTGATCTCGGTGGGATATCTGGGCCTCGCCCATGAAGCCCGCCCCCTGAAAAGCCAGGAGGCGCGCTGGGTGGACGTCACCCGCTTCTTCCCCTGGGAGGATCACCGCGAGGGCCGCCCGGCCATCCTCACCGACCTGATCGAGCCGGCCCTGCGCTCCTGGGCTGACGAGGCCGCCGCGCCGGGCCGCCGCGCCGCCCGCTCCCAGCGCATGCGCGCCACTTTCGGGCTGGACGGCGCGCCGTGGAATGAAGAGCGCGCGCTGGACCGGTATGAATTGCTCTACGAGGCCGAGCTGGTCGCCGAGGCCGCCCGCGACCGGGACGAGGCGCCCGGCAACGCCTTGCGCATTGGCGAGACCATGGCGTCCGACCACCGGCGGATTCTCGCCACCGCGCTCTCGCGCCTGCGCGGCAAGGTGAAATACCGCCCCATCGTGTTTGAGCTCACGCCGGACCTGTTTACCCTCTCCCACCTGCAAAAGCTCGCCGAATCCATCTCCGGCTTCCCCCTGCACAAACAGAATTTCCGCCGCGCCCTGGACCGCGCCGGCTTCGTCACCGGCACCGGCCAGCTCGAAAGCCGCACCGGCGGACGGCCTGCAGAGCTCTACAGGTACAAGCCGGCCCCAGCGCCCGCAGGCGCGCTGGGGATCGCGGTGCCGCGGCTGAAATAGCCCCCCTCACCCCAACAGCACATCCCGTGCTTCCTGCACCTGCGCGGCCAGGGGGCCGGAGCCGCCGGCGTCGGGGTGGAGTTTTTTCATGAGGTCGCGGTGGGCCTGGCGGATTTCGTCGGCGCTGGCGTTTTCGGCCACGCCGAGAATTTGCGCGGCTTGGCGCCGGGTCATCGTACCGGGCCGGGCGCGGCCCGGCGGCGCCTGGCGCTGATCTGAACCCGCGCCCGCCCCCGGTCCCCTCTCCGGTCCTGACGCGCCGCCCTTGCCGCCCTGACCGCCGCGCGCGGCGACGCCCAGCAGGCCCAGTCCCGCCGCCAGCACCGGTATGCCCGCCACGGCCAGGCCCCGCACCGTCAGCAATATCCCGCCCAGCACGCCGGCCACGCCCAGCCCCACGCGCAGGAGCAGGGCGGCGTTCTGCGTCTTCATGCGCGAGAACACGAACGCCAGCGCCAGCATGCCGGCGATGGCCGCGAGGATGGGTATCAGCAGGTTCATCTGCGCCCTTCGTTCAGAACGGCATGCGCGCGCCAGCCAGTCCCGGCAGTTTGAGGATAATGATCAGCTCGCGCAATTCCTGGCGGGCGGCCACATGGCTCATGGTGAAGTTGGCCTTGGAGCCGCTTTCGGTCAGGTCCAGCAGGGTGAGGCCCGCCGGGAACAGCTCGCGATAGATCACCCGCTCGCAAAAGCCCGGCGCCAGGCGGAAGCCGATACGCTCGGACAGTTTCTTCAGCCCCTCCCACACCCGGCGCTTGTTCAGCGCGTCCAGCATGGAGATGCGGTTGCGCATCACCACCCAGTCTATGGTGCGCCGCGTGGCCCTGGCCTTCTGCTTGCGGCACTCCCACACCATGGCGGCGTAGACGCTGGGACGGCCCACCTCGAAGGTTTCAGGGTCCACATCGGCCAGCAGGGCGAAATCGACAAAGCTGTCATTGACCGGGGTGACGATGGTGTCGGCGCTGGCATGGGCCAGGCGCGCGTAGTGGGTGTCGCCGCCAGGCGCATCCACGATGATGAAGTCACACTGGCCTTTCAGCGCCGCCAGCGCGGCGTCCCAGGCCGCCTGCTCCTCGGCCTCCACCTCGTCCAGGCTGCGCGCGCCGGGGGCGGGCAGGACTTTTTCCATGGGGATCGGCAGGCTCACACCGCGCCGCTGCGCCCAGCGCCGCCGGTTCTCCAGATAGCGCGTGAGGGTCGCCTGGCGCAGATCGAGATCAATCACGCCCACGCGCTTGCCCATGCGCATCAGCGCCACGGCCAGATGGATGGCGACGGTGGATTTGCCCGCACCGCCCTTTTCATTGCCCACGACAATGACATGGGCCGACCCGTCGGCCGGTTCAGGCTGGAAGGCGCGGTCAGTGTGCGGCATGGACATCGGCGTCAGGCCCTTGAGGCGGACCTCATGGATACACCAGCGCGCGCCCTTGAGAAGGGGTCATCCGCCGTCATCGCCGACCGCCGCACCGGTAAAGTCAACCGGCTGGCACCAATGGCCCGCGGCCTGCGCCCGGGCGCACCAGGCCTGCGCCGCCTCACGGGTGTCGAACGGGCCGGCTTTGAGGCGCAGATACACGCCGCGCTCGCCCAGATCCGCCGGCGCCACGCGCGCGCTCAGACCGTCCAGCGCGGGCAGCGTGGCCTGCAGCGCCCGCCACCCCGCCTCCACATGGGCCGTCTCGCGATAGGAGGTGAGATGCGCGCCATGCAGGATGGAGCGCGCGCCGGTCAGGTCCGGCGCGGGCAAGGGCGCAGCCACCGGGTCGGGTCCGGACGCTGGCGGCAACGGCGCCGCTTCGGATCGCGCCAGCAGCGCATATTCCAGCGCCGACATCTCCGCCTCCGCAGCGCTGATCCGCGCCGGATCGCGCGCGGCGGTCTGCTCGATCAGGCGCGCCAATGCCGCCGCCCGCATGGCTTCGGGCGTGTCCGGGGCCGGCGTGGTGGCGGCGCAGGCCGGCAGGCCAAGGGCCGCGAGGATCAAAAGCGCGTATCTCATGGGTCTAGCTGTTACACCGAGTCGCGTGCTTGCGCGCGCGCCCCTGCTGCGCCTAGCGTGCGCGCGCCCGTCAACGCCACAGCCAGGCCCGCACCGTGACCCTTCCCGTGCCCACCGTCAGCACCGTCAGCGATCTGCGCGCCGCCGTCTCTGACTGGCGCGCGCAAGGGCTGTCCATCGGGTTCGTCCCGACCATGGGCGCGCTGCATGCCGGTCATATCGCGCTGGTGACACAGGCGCTGGCGCAATGCGACCGGGTTGTAGCGAGCATTTTCGTCAACCCCGCCCAGTTCGCCCCGGGCGAGGATTTCGACGCCTATCCGCGCACCCTGGAGGCCGACGCCGCCAAGCTGGCGGCGGCCGGTTGCCATCTCCTGTTCGCGCCGCGCGCCCGGGACATGTATCCCGACGGCTTCGTCACCACCATCACTCTGTCCGGCCCGGCGGAAGGGCTGGAGAGCGCGGCGCGGCCGCATTTCTTCGCCGGCGTGGCCACGGTGGTCGCCAAACTGCTCAATCAGGTCCGCCCGGACGTGGCGGTGTTTGGCGAGAAGGATTACCAGCAGCTTCTGGTGATCCGGCGCCTGGCCACCGATCTGGATCTGGACACGCGCATCGAGGCGGGGATCACCGTGCGTGAGGCGGACGGCCTCGCCCTGTCCTCGCGCAACGCCTATCTGTCGCCCGCCGACCGCCAGCGCGCGGGGCGGCTCAATGTCATCCTGGCCGATTTCGCCGCGCAGCTGGAAGCCGGCGCTGACCTCGCCCAGGCTGAGGCCGCAGCGGCCGCGGCGGCCCGGGCAGCGTTTGACAGTGTGGACTATGTCACCGCGCGATGCGCGCAGACGCTCGCCCCCCTGCCGCCGGGCCCGCTGGACCGCCCCGCCCGGGTGCTGGCCGCCGTGCGGGTGGGGGCCACGCGCCTGATCGACAACCGGGGCGTGGGCCAGCCCCAAGATTAATTCTCTGTCATGCCCGGCCTTGCGGTGATCCGGGGCGGGAACCGATGCGTAGGTTGGCATGTTCTATACACACTAGAACCGCCGCATCTCCCCCCGAACGAGCGGCGTCAGATACACGTTCAACAGCCCCTTCAAGGAGCACTCCCCATGCGTATCTCAACCCTTCTTGCTTCGTCCGTTCTCGCCCTTGGCGCCGTCTCGGCGGCTGCGCTGGCCGACCATCACCGCGGCGACGGCTACAACGCCGAAGCCAAGCCCACCATCGTCCAGATCGCGTCGGAGAACGAGGACTTCTCCACCCTGGTCGCCGCCGTGACCGCTGCGGATCTGGCTGACGCCCTGTCCGGCGAAGGCCCGTTCACGGTGTTCGCGCCGAACAATGCGGCGTTCGACGCCCTGCCCGAGGGCACGGTTGACAGCCTGCTCGAGTACGACAATCGCGACCAGCTGACCGCGATCCTCACCTATCACGTGGTGTCGGGCAAATACCTGGCCGCCGAGACCCCGGCGGGCACGTATGACCTGCCGACCCTGCAGGGCACGACGGTCAATGTCGTGGTCAGCGAAGACGGGACCGTCACCGTTGACGGCGCCAATGTCATCGCCGCCGACATCGAAGGCTCCAATGGCGTCATCCACGTCATTGATTCGGTGATCATGCCGTAACCGGCCTGATCAGACCGGGTGCGGACTTTCCCCCCTGCTCTGCGCCCGGACGACGAAGCCCCGCGAGACCACGCCCCGGTCTCGCGGGGTTTTTCTATGGCGCGCCCGGCGGCGCGCTGCGCTGGCTGCGCCGCGCGGGGCGCGCCGAGACCGTGCGCACATGAGTCTCGAGATGTTCGATGATCATCGCGGCCACATCCTTCTTTGACGCCGCCTCGATGCCCTCCAGCCCCGGCGAGGAGTTCACCTCCAGCACTTTGGGGCCGGAATCGGCGCGCAACAGATCCACCCCCGCCACGGACAGCCCCATGGCGCGCGCCGCCTTGATCGCCGCTGCGCGTTCGGCCCGGGTGATGCGCACCGGCTGGGCCTCGCCGCCGCGGTGCAGGTTGGAGCGGAACTCGCCGGCCTGGGCCTGACGCTTCATGGCCGCGACCACCTTGCCGCCCACCACAAAACAGCGAATGTCGGCGCCGCCGGCCTCCTTGACGAATTCCTGCACGATGAAGTTGGCGTCCAGGCCCCGGAAGGCGTCGATCACGCTCTCGGCGGCCTTGCGGGTCTCGGCCAGCACCACGCCGCGCCCTTGCGTGCTTTCCAAGAGCTTCACCACCAGCGGCGCGCCGCCCACATGTTCGATCAGGTTGCGCGTGTCCTTGGGCGAGTGGGCGAAGGCGGTGGTGGGCATGCCGATGCCGGCGCGCGCCAGGAGCTGGTGGGCGTAGAGCTTGTCGCGGCTGGCGCCGATGGCTTCAGCCGAGTTGAGGATATAGGCGCCGGTCATTTCAAACTGGCGCAGCACCGCCATGCCGTAATTGGTCATGGACGCGCCGATGCGCGGGATCACCGCGTCAAAGCGCGACAGGCGCCGCCCGTCGAAATACACCGCCGGGGCCAGCGTGTTGATGGCGATGGTGACGCGCGCGGTATTGATCATCTCGGCCACGTGGCCGCGCGCCTCGGCAGCTTCCTTCAGGCGCTTGGATGAGTAATTGCGCGGCTCGCGTGTGAGGATGGCGATGCGCAAGGGGCGGCGTACCGGCGGCTTGCGCGGCACATCGCCGTACAGATCATAGGACAGCTGGCCCTGCACGCAGGACTGGCCGGGATTGACCACCATGTCGTCCAGGATCGCCGAGCGGCCCAGCAGCATGCGGTACTGCATGGTCTCCCGGTTGGTCAGCGTCACCTCGATGGGCCAGGTGCGCCCGCCCATGCTGACATCGACCCGGATCACCCAGCGCAGCTCGCTTTCGCCATTGGACGAGATCACCTCGCGCCGGTCCACCGCCGGGGCCGCGCAGATGATCTCCAGGTCCGGCCGGTCAGGGATGGGATGCATGATGAAGCGCACCTGGGGGGCGCGCTCGGGACCGAATTGCTCCACGGCCACGGCGTGCAGCGCGCTGGTGCGCGCGCCGGTATCCACCTTCGCCTTGATGGCGGGCAGGCCCAGGCCGGGAAACGCGGCCCACTCCTCCCAGCCCAGAACAAACGGGTCACTCGTCATGAAGGCGTCCTGATGATCGCTGTGCGCGGCGAGCGTTAGCCCGCAATGAGGGCGATTGTCCATGCGCGGCGCGTGTTTCTTTTCGCGGCGGGAAACACAGTTTGGCCGCCCCGGTCCTCGCCAGGCCGGGTCAGGATAGCCATGTTATCCGCTACAACATGAATTCAGGAGACACGCCATGTCCCTTCGCCCCATCGTCAAGACCACACGCGGCATGTCGGCCTCTGACGGGGCCGGGGTCAAGCTGACGCGCATGCTCGGCACGCCGGACCTGCGCGTGCTGGACCCGTTCCTGATGCTCGACAAATTCCACTCCAATGATCCCGGCGATTATCTGGCCGGCTTCCCGCCCCACCCTCACCGGGGGTTCGAGACCGTGACCTATATGGTCGAGGGGCGCATGCGCCATCAGGACAACAAGGGCCATGAAGGCGTGATCGGGCCGGGCGGCGTGCAGTGGATGACCGCCGCGCGCGGCATCATCCACTCGGAAATGCCCGAGCAGGACAATGGCCTGATGAGCGGGTTCCAGCTCTGGGTGAACCTGCCTCACGCCGAAAAGATGAAGGATCCGGGCTATCAGGAATTCGCCGAAACCCAGATCCCGTCCGACGTGCGCGAGGGCGTCACCGCCAAGATCGTCACCGGGCGCACCTCTAGGGGCGTGGAGGGGCCGGTGCGCGACGTCACCGTGGAGCCCTTCTACGCCGAGCTGCGCATGGAACCGGGAAGCGTGTTTGAAGAGCCGGTCGCCAGCGGCAAGACCGCCTTCATCGCCACCCATTCAGGCAGCGTCACATCCGGCGGCGTCACGCTGGGCGAAGCCCAGCTGGGCGTGTACGGCCCCGGCGACACGGTGCGTATCGAGGCGGGCCCCGAGGGCGCGCGCGTCATGCTGGCCGCGGGCTACCCAATCGGCGAGCCCATCGTGTGGGCCGGGCCGTTCGTGATGACCACCGAGGGCGAGGTGCGCCAGGCCATGCTGGACTATCAGCAGGGCCGGTTCTGACGCGCCTAACCCGCCAATCCCCGTAAGCGACACAAGGAGACCGACCATGGGCCGGCTCATCGACGGCGTCTGGACAGACGAATGGTATGATACTGAAAGCACGGGCGGAAAGTTCGAGCGCTGGGACAGCGTGTTCCGCAACTGGGTGACGCCCGACGGCGCGCCCGGCCCGGCGGGCAAGGGCGGCTTCAAGGCCGAGCCGGGGCGCTATCATCTCTATGTGTCGCTGGCCTGCCCCTGGGCGCACCGCACGCTGATCTTCCGCCGCCTCAAGGGGCTGGAGGACATGATCTCGCTGTCAGTCGTGCACTGGCTGATGAAGGAGAACGGCTGGACGTTCCAGGACGGTCCCGGCGTCATCCCCGACCCGATCCACAGGGCCGAGTTCATGCACCAGGTCTACACAGCCGCGGCGCCGGACTATTCAGGCCGCGTCACCGTGCCGGTGCTCTGGGACAAAGAGACCGGAACCATCGTCTCCAACGAAAGCGCGGACATCATCCGCATGTTCAATTCCGCCTTTGACGGCGTGGGCGCGACGGCGGGCGACTATTACCCCGAGGCCCTGCGCGCGGAGATCGACGGGCTGAATACCCGCATCTACGACACGGTGAATAATGGCGTCTACAAGTCCGGCTTCGCCACCAGCCAGCGCGCCTATGAGAGCGCCGTGACGGCGCTGTTCGAGAGCCTGGACTGGCTGGAGGATATCCTGTCGGACGGACGGCGCTGGCTGACCGGCGATACGCTGACCGAGGCCGACTGGCGGCTCTACACCACGCTGGTGCGCTTTGACCCGGTGTATCACGGGCATTTCAAGTGCAATCTGAAACGCCTGATCGACTACCCCCACCTCGCCGCCTACGCCCGGCGCCTGCACGCCCATGAAGATGTGGCGGGTCTGTTCAATCTCGATCACGCCAAGCGGCACTATTACGAGAGCCATGACATGATCAATCCCAGCGGCGTCGTGCCGGCCGGGCCCGCCGTCCACGTGGCCGACGGGCGCGGTTGACGAGACAGGCTCACGCGAACGGCCAAGCCCCCTGCACTCACAGGGCGCACCGTGCTAGGCTCCTGTCCGATTTGGCGCGCTGGCGCGCCGTCTGGACAGGAGCCTCCTTCATGACTCGCTTGGCCTTCGCCGTTTCCGCCTCCGCCCTTTTGCTGGCCGCCTGCGGCGCGCCGGACCCGGTGATGGACGCTCCCCCCGCCGCCGATGAAGCGGCACAGGAAACCGTGCTGGAGGCGGACGCCGAAGAGGCGCTGACGGGTCCTGAATGGATCGTCACCGACATTGACGGCCAGCCGGTGCTGGACGACGCCGCTCCCTCCATCGCCTTCCTGCCCAATGGCGTGACCGGCAGTGCCGGTTGCAACCGCTTCAATGGCGGGTATGAGGCCGACGCCATGTCGCTGACATTCGGCGCGCTGGCCACCACGCGCATGGCCTGCGCCGATGACCGCATGGAGCAGGAGCGCGCCTTCCTGACCCTCTTGAGCCGGGTCACCACCTATGAAGCCAGTGAAGATGGAACCGGGCTGGTGCTGACCGCCGAAGACGGCCGCACCATCACCGCCCGGCGCTAGAGGGGGTTGTGATGCATCGCTTGCTGATCCTGGCCTGCACCGCCGGCCTGCTGACGGCGGGCTGCTGACGGCGGGCTGCTCGCAGCCGATTGAAAATGGCGCAGCACCGGCGCCCGATGGCGAGGACGCCGCGCCCGCGGCCGTGACGCAAGAACCTGATGCGGCCGCGTCCGGGCCCTCTGATTCCGGCGACCGCGCCACGCCGTGGGAGGCCGGCGGGCCGATTTCTGACGAATACGCCGCCCTCTTGCCGCTGCGCGGCTTCGGCCATGAACCCAACTGGCATGTGCGCGTGGAAGCGCGCGACACCACGATCTACCGCCAGATCGAGCCGCTGGTCAGCTTCCCGACCCGTCAGCCCCGGGTGTCGCCGGACCACTTCCGGTTCGAAAACCCCGCGGGATCGGCCCATGTGGAATTCCGCCGGGAGATCTGCCGCGATATCGCGACCGGCATGCCCCACCCCTTCACCGTCACCGCTGACGTGGACGCAGAGACGTTCAGCGGCTGCGGCGGTGATCCCGAGCCCCTGTTCGCCAACGCCAACTGGACCCTGGCCCTGCTGGACGACGAACCGCTCACAGGCGAGCGCGAACTGTCGATCCGGTTCGAGGACGGACGCGTGTCCGGCGCCAGCGGCTGCAACCGCTTCATGGGCGGCTACACGCTGACCGGAGAGAGCCTGACCCTGTCCCAGCTGGCCACCACCCAGATGGCCTGCCCCGATGACGCCATGACCCAGGAACGCCAGGTTCTCGACCGGCTGACCGAGGTCGCCATGTTTGATCTGACCGAAGACGGCGCTCTGTTGCTGCGCACCGGGCGGGGCGGGACGATCACCGCCTACCGGAGCGAATAGATCACCAGGCGCCCATCTCGATGAGCTGCGTGCGCAGCGCATCGGGCAATTCCTCCCCGCCGGTCTGTATCGACAGATCGGCGGGCGCGTCCTCGGCCTTGAGATAGCGCCAGCCCTGAAACGGGCGGCGCGGCGCAGGCGCGGTGCGCACAAGCTCCGGCTCCAGCCAGATCGTGCAGCGCTTCACCCCGGTGTCGTCGGTGAACTCTTCCAGCTCGATGATGCGCTGGCGCACCTGGATCAGGCGCTTGATCACCCAGTAGAGCGAACCGCCGTCGAGCACGTCAGCCGCCCGCTTGGGCGTCATGCGCGTGGTGTGGGGCATGGGCCGCCCGCCCGGCGCAACGGTATCGCGCCACGCCTCGAGATCCTCGATGGAGTCGGCGCCGACGCAGAGTTTGACCAGATGAAGCGGCATGCCCCAGACCTAGGGCGAGTCAGCCGCCGGGCCAAGGGTTTCAGCCGCGTCTTCACTGCCGCGCCAGTCCACCGAGACAAGCTCGATGATCATGTTGCGGTCAAAGCGCTGGAAGGCCGCCGAACCGGCCATGTCCATCTCCAGCGCGGCGAAGCGCGGCCCACCCAGAACCGCGTCGTGCACATAGTCCTGACGCAGGGAGAAGCGCTCGATCCGCGCCGCGACATTGGGCTTGAAACTGTCCGGTGCGAACAGGTGGAAGCCCGTCAGCTCGCCACGCCGGGGATCAACGATCACCTCACCGCGCAGCGCCCGCAGCATGGATCGGGGCGTCTCATCGCCGCCCGGCACGGCCCTGGGTGTGAAGCTGTAGACCAGCGCGCCGTCGTCCAGGGTCCGGTCCAGCGTGGCGCTCTCACCGATCGCCGCGCGCAAGCCGTCGAAATCCACCGATCCGACCGTCACCCTGGCGCGGGGCGCGCCCTCCTCGCCCGCTTCGCCCTCGCCTTCAGACCGGCGCTCGCGCGTCACCGAGGTCCAGACCTCGCGCTGGCGCTCGCTCAGCGCCGCCTCATCGGGTTCCAGCAGGCGATAGGCCGGTGGGCCGCCGTCGACCGGGCGCGCCTCATAGGTGACGCTCTCGCCCTCCACCGTCCATCGCATGGTCATGCGGGCCGGCGTGCGTTCGGTCAAAACCGCCGACAGGGCCGTCTCCAGCGGAGCGGGCAGCTGGGCGTGGGCGCCCGCCGCAAAACTCAGCGCCAGCGTCAGCGCGGTTGTCAGTGAAATGCGTGCGGTCACGGGAACGCCCTCTGCCTGATCGTGTCGGCACGATGACAGGCAGGCGCGCGGCGTTCCAATTACAAACGCGACAGATCAGGCCGCCGCGCGATCTCGGAAACCGGACTCGGCGCCCAGATCGACCTCGAAGGTCTCTTCGCTCTTGGGTATGGGTTTGCGCGGTCCGGCGATCTTCATCCAGCCCTTCCAGGCCTTGGAGAAGGCCAGCTTGGCCAGCGCCTGCACGCCCTTGGTGCTAGAGCTGCGCGGGGTGAGGCCCATGCGCCGCATCGCGCCATTGGCGTGCAGCACGGCGTTGCGCATCAGGGAGGCTTTCGTCACCACCTCGCAGGTGATCGAGACGTTCAGCCCCTCGATATTCTCCACCCGGTGCGGGGCATGCAGCGGCCAGCTGACAAAGCTGCCCGGCGTCAGATCCATGGTGGCGGCATCCGCGTCCCAGGCCGGATCGTACGGCATGTCCTCGGCTATCTCCTTGTGCAGGATGCCCTCCATGGACGGCTCGTGCAGCCAGGGCGCGCGGGGCGGGTAGATGCGAAAACGCTTGACGCCTTTCACGTGCAACAACAGCGTCTCCGACGGGTCGCAGTGATAGAAGACCTGGGCCTTGGGCGAAGAGATCAGAATGCCGCCACAGGCGCTGACCGGGCGGTAGCCCGGATTGAGACGGCGCAGCTGGGCGAACAAGGCGTCAAAAATCGGCTTGTAGACCGGGTCCTGGTTCATCGCCTCGCGCACATTGATCCACAGCTTGCCCTCGCGCACCGCTTCGAGCAGCTGAGTCCCGGTCAGATTGCGCGCAGAACCGCCCCGCCAGCTGTCAAAATCGGACGGATCATCGCCCATGGTGCAGATGTCGACCATGTGGCGCGGATGGCGTTCAAGGAGCGCAGCCAGCGCCAGATCGGTGAACTCAGGGGCCATGTGGAGACGATGGCGCGCCGTCATCACGCCCTGGCGGAACTCCGCGCGTTTGTCCTCGCTCCAGTCAATCAGCACAGGCTCGGTCATATCCATCCCCGTCGCAAATCGGCACGCGCTCCAGCGCGCTTGGCCAGGCTCACGCAGACTTCATGCCAGCGCTCAGGGGGCCGGGTCGGGGGATGGCGCCATCTCGCGCTCGAAATAGCCGAAGATCGTGCGCCACAAGTGCACCTGCAGCGGCGGCGGACGGATGCCGTGGCGCTCGCCGGGATAGGTCATCATGTCAAACCGCTCGCCACGCGCCTGCAGCTCGGCGAACAGGCGGGTGGAGTGGTCGAAGGTGACATTGTCATCGGCCATGCCGTGGATGATCAGCGTGGGCGTGCGATACCCGTCCAGATGGGCGAAGGCCGACCCGGCTTCATAGCCTTCGGCGTTGTCCTGCGGCATGCCCATATAGCGCTCGGTGTAGTGGGTGTCGTACAGCGCCCAGTCGGTCACCGGCGCGCCGGATACAGCCGCCGTGAAGCGCCCCGGCGCCTGCAGCGTGGTCATCAGCGCCATATACCCGCCATAGGACCAGCCCCAAAGCCCGATCCGGTCCGGGTCCACGAACTCCAGCCCCTGCAGGTAATCGAGCCCGGCCAGCTGGTCTTGCGCCTCCACAATCCCCATGCGCCGGTGCAGCGCCGCCTCGAAGGCGTGGCCGCGATTGGAACTGCCGCGATTGTCCAGCTTGAACAGGATATAGCCGTGGGCGGGGAAGAGCTGGTCGCGCGGATTGACCCAGCCGCGCGTGACCGTCTGCACCAGCGGTCCGCCATAGACCTGCACGATCACCGGGCAGCGCGCGCTGGCGGTGCAATGGTCCGGGCGCAGCATGGACCAGTGCAGCTGCGTGCGTCCGTCCGCCGCCGTCAGCGTGCCGAACTCCGGCGAGACATGGGCGTCCAGATAGGGGTGGTAGGGATGGCCCTCGTCCAGCGCGTTTTCCTCGATCCAGGCCAGGCGCGACCCGTCGATGGCGTAGAGCGCGGTATGGGGCGGCGTGTCGGGATCGGAATATGTGCCGATATAGGCCGCCCCGCCCTCGCCCAGCGATGCGCTCCAGCGCCCCTGCCCTTGCGTGATCTGAACCGGCTCTCCGCCCTCGAACGGCAGGGCGTAGAGATGGCGCTCCAGCGGCGTCTCCACCCAGCCTTCGAAATACACCGTCGCGCCATCGTCAGACAGCCCGGTAATGGCGTCCACCGCCCAGTCGCCCTGGCTCAGCGCCCGCGCCTCGCCGTCCGTGTCCACGTGATAGATATGGCGGAACCCCGTGCGCTCCGACGTCCACAGGAAGCCGCCGCCGTCCAGCGCGGTGAAGTCATTGGACAGGTTGATCCAGGTATCGGCTTCCTCTCGCAGCACCAGCGCGCTGGCGCCGCCGGCCGGATCGGCGCGGAGCACGTCGAGCACGGTCTGCGCCCGGTTCTGGCGCTGCACATACAGCCGGTCACCCGCCTTGTTCCAGTTCACCCGCGCCAGATAAATGTCGGTCTCCTCGCCCAGATAAACCGGCGTGCGCCCGCCCGTGGCCACATCAATCACCCACAGCTCGATCAGCGCATTGGACGTGCCCGCGCGCGGATAGCGCTGATCGGTGACGGTCACGCCCTCGGCCGTAATGCCGAACCGGGGCACGATTTCCACCGGCGTCTCGTCGATGCGGGTGACCGCGATGCGCGACCCGTCCGGCGACCACCAATAGCCGGTATAGCGGCGCATCTCTTCCTGGGCGACGAACTCGGCGACGCCCCAGCTTACCGGGCCCTCGCCTTCGGTGGTCAGGGCGCGCGCCTCGCCGCTCTCCAGATCATGGACCCAGAGATTCTGCTCGCGGATGAAGGAGACATGGCGCCCGTCCGGGCTGATGCGCGCATCGGTCTCGAACTCAGGGCTCTCGGTCAGGCGCGTGGCCTCCCCGCTCTCCACGTCGACATAGAACAAGTCCCCGTCCAGCGGGACCAGAATGGCGCGCCCTTCGGCGTCCCAGTCATAGGCCACCACGCCGGTCTGGCTGATGCGCGCGCGTTCGCGGTATTGGATCTCCGCCTCGGACAATGCGCCCTCTTCAGGGACCAGCGCCCGGGCGTCCACCAGGCGGTAGGCGGCCCCGCCATCCACGTCCATCGCCCACAAATCCAGCACGGTGCGGTCATCGTCGCGCGGGCGCAGGAAGGTGATGCGCGCGCCGTCGGGCGAGAAGCGCAAGCCGCGCGGCGACGGGCCGGTCAGGCCGGGCGAGCCGAACACCCGCTCGATGGTCAGCGCCTGGCCGGGCGCGCGTTCGGGGTCGCGGTTCATCCGCAGGTCCGGCGCGGTCCGGCCCATCTGGGAAGCGGAATCCGGTCCGAGGCTGGGCACAGGCGCGCCGCACGCCGTCAGAACAACAGCGGACGCGAAGGCAGTGACCAGCACAGAACGCATGAGG
>JBHYFR010000037.1:0-16151 GCA_051859425.1 Oceanicaulis sp.
CCGTGTTGACGATGCCCTGAACGCCACCCGCGCTGCGGTGGAAGAAGGCATCGTGCCGGGCGGCGGCGTGGCTCTGCTCAAAGCCTCCAAGGTGCTGGTCGGCATGACCGGCGACAATGAGGACCAGAACCAGGGCATCCAGATCGTCGCGCGCGCCCTGCAGGCGCCGATCCGCCAGATCGCCGAGAACGCCGGCGTTGAAGGCTCGATCGTGGTCGGCAAGGTGATGGAGTCGAAAGACGCCAATTTCGGCTACAACGCCCAGACCGAAGTCTATGAAGACCTGGTCGCCTCGGGCGTCATCGACCCGGCCAAAGTGGTGCGCACCGCGCTGCAGGACGCCGCGTCCGTGGCCGCGCTGATGATCACCACCGAAGCGGCCGTGGCCGAAAAGCCCAAGAAAGACTCCCCCGCGCCCATGGGCGGCGGCGGCATGGGCGGCATGGGCGGCATGGACTTCTAAGGACGTCCGTCCAACCACGACCCGATGCATATGGGAAGGGGCGGCTGGCGACAGCCGCCCTTTTTCGTATTGAGTTGATACGCTCTGTCAGCCCCCCGCCGCCAACGCCTCGTCAATGGCGCGCGCCACGGCGGCTGGCTCCAGCAGGTCGGATTTCGACACCGGCCCGATCAGTTTCAACACCTGCGACGCGGCGGTCACGCCCTCGGGGGCGGCGGTGATCAAAAGGACCGGGCCGCGCCAGCCGCTGGCCTCGATCAGGGGCAGGGTTTGCGAAAAGCATTCATGCGGCGGCACGCGGCGGTCGAGGATCACCAGATCGGCGCCGGGCGCATCTGCGAAAGCTTCCACGCTGGTGAAATGCGTCATGGCGTGACCGGCGCTGGCATGCTCCAGCAGGCTGCGCAGGATCAGCGCCTCCACCGGATCATCATCAATCAGGGCGATGCGCGCCATTACGCCGCGTCACCTGTCAGCCGGGCGCGCAGGGCGTTGACCAGGGCCTGCCCGTCCACAGGCTTGGCGAAGAAGCGGTCGGCGCCCAGCTGTTGCAGCCGCTCGCGCGTATCCTTGGTGACGTCGGCGGTGAGGATGAACACCGGCAGATCGGGCGGCCCGGCCTCGCCAGCGCGGATGAGGCGCAGTGCTTCATCTCCGCTCATGCCGGGCATATGCAGGTCGAGAAGCACAGCGTCGAATGCTCCCGCCCGCAGATGGTCCAGCGCGTCTGCAGCACAGCCCGTCTCGGTGACCTGAAATCCGGCTTGGCTGAGCAGGCCGGCGGCCACATCGCGGTTGACCGAATGGTCCTCCACGACAAGCAGTTTGCGCGCGGGGCCCGGCGGCGCAGGGACGGCCGCCACCTCCAGCGCGTCCTGCCCGCAGGCCGCCAGGGGTGCAGGCTGCTCGACCCAGAACATAGCGCCTTGGCCGGGCATTGAATTGACGCCAATGCGCCCGCCGGCCAGCTCAGTCAGTTCGCGTGCAATGGCCAGTCCCAGGCCTGCGCCGCTATGGTCACGGCTCGCGCTCATGTCAGCCTGGCTGAAGCGCTCGAACACGCGCTCCTGGAACGCCAGATCCAGGCCCGGTCCTGTATCTTCGACTTCAAGGCGCAACCAGCCTTCAGGCAGGGCGCGCACCCGCACGCTCATACCGCCCTGTTCGGTGAATTTCACGGCATTCGATACGAGATTGATCAAAACCTGCCCGAAACGCTGGGGGTCAATCACAACCGGGTCCTCCAGCGCCGTGTCTATCTCGATGGTGATCTCCAGACCCTTGGCCGCGGCGCCGGCCGCCCCTGCCTGCAAAGCCTCATGCACCACATCGGCGAGCCGCACGGGCTTTGGAGACAGGATCAGCTTGCCCGCTTCGATCCGCGCGATGTCCAGAACGTCCTCGATGACGGCCTGAAGCGCGCGGCCCGAGGCCCGGATCGTGTCCACATAGCTGCGCTGGCGCGTGTCCAGAGGGGTCATTTCCAGCAATTGGGCCATGCCAATCATCCCGTTGAGGGGTGTACGGATCTCATGGCTCATATTGGCAAGGAATTCGGACTTGGCCTGATTGGCCCGGTCTGCGTCGATCAGCGCGGTGTGCAGTTCAGACTGCATGCCCTTGATTTTCAGGATCAGCGCGTCGCCAAACAGCACGGCAGGTGTCGCAACGACCAGCGGCACGACGGCTCCAATCACCGCGACCATACCCAGCAGCCCGAGGCCTCCCGCCGGCTCGAACAGATGGCGCAACACCAATCCCAGCGACAGGGACAGAAACAGGCTGGCTGTCAAAATGATGACGATCAGGGCTGTATTGGCTGTCAGTGAGCTGGACTGCTCTGTTATGTTCAGAACACGGTTCAGCCAGGCTGGGCCCGCCTTCGCGCTGTTGCTGGCCTGGGCTCCGATTGCAGTGTCGTCCATGCGTGACCCCTTGTTGACGGTTCACAATTGAAGCGGGCGGGACTGGCGTCAACCATATCGCCTTGCGCCAATTCATGCCCGCAGCGCTTGAAACGGACGGGGTCTTAAGCGGCGTCGCCCGTCAGGTGGGCGCGCAGGGCGTTGACGAGGGCCGGGCCGTCCACCGGCTTGGCGAAAAAGCGGTCGGCGCCCAGCTTTTGCAGGCGCTCGCGGGCGTCCTTGGTGACATCGGCGGTGACGATGAACACCGGCAGGTCGGGCGGCCCGGCCTCGCCGGCGCGGATGCGGCGCAGCGCCTCGTCCCCGCCCATGCCGGGCATGTGCAGGTCCAGCAGCATCGCATCCACCCCGCCTTCGCGCAGAACATCGAGCGCGTCGGCGGCGCCTTCCGCTTCAGAGACCACAAAGCCGGCTTCCTGCAGCATGCCGCTGGCCACGGCCCGGTTGACCGGATTGTCCTCCACCACCAGCACGCGCCGGGCCGGTCCCGGCGGCGGCGGGGTGGGCGCCTCAGACCGGGTGGGTTCAACCGGTCCGCAGGGCGGGGCGGGCTGTTCAACCCAGAACAGCGCGCCGTGACCGGGCTCGGAGTTCACGCCGATGCGCCCGCCCGCCAGCTCGGTCAGCTCTTTCGCAATAGCCAGCCCCAGCCCGGCGCCGCCATGGGCGCGGCTGGGGGTCATGTCAGCCTGGCTGAAACGCTCAAATACGCGCACCTGCAGGGCGTGATCGAGTCCTGGGCCGGTATCCTGCACCTCCAGCCGTATCCAGCCGCCGGCCAGGGCGCGGGCGCGGACGGCGACCTGGCCCTGCTGGGTGAATTTGACTGCGTTGGACACGAGGTTGGTCAGCACCT
This sequence comes from Oceanicaulis sp., assembly GCA_051859425.1. Classification (GTDB taxonomy): domain Bacteria; phylum Pseudomonadota; class Alphaproteobacteria; order Caulobacterales; family Maricaulaceae; genus Oceanicaulis. The sequence continues at coordinate 3,245 of JBHYFR010000037.1, forward strand.
GGACCAGGCGCTGAGGGTCCACCTTCACCGGCGCCTCCAGCGCCGGATCAATCTCTGTGATGATCTTCAGGCCCTTGCGGGCAACGTCGCCGGCAACCGCCGCCAGCGCCTGCACCACAATATCGCCGGTCAAGGCCGGCTCGGGCGCCAGGGTCAGCTTGCCTGCCTCGATGCGTGAAATGTCCAGCACGTCCTCGATCACCGCCTGAAGGGCGCGGCCCGACGAGCGGATGGTCTCCACATAGCTGCGCTGGCGCGAATCCAGCGCCGTCAGCTCCAGCAGCTGGGCCATGCCCAGCACCCCGTTGAGGGGGGTGCGGATTTCATGGCTCATATTGGCCAGGAATTGCGATTTGGCGGCGCTGGCGGCCTCGGCGGCGTCGAGCAGTTCCTGAAGGCGCAATTCGGCGGCCTTGCGCTCGGTCAGGTCCTGGGTGATCCCCATAATGCGCAGGGGTTTGCCCGCGGCGTCGCGCCCCACCACCCCGACCTGGGCGAAAATCCAGACTGGCGTGCCGTCGCGCTTCAGGATGCGGTGTTCGGACTGGATCTCGTCCACTTCGCCCTCGATCAGGCCGCGCAGCAATTCGGACGTCCGTTCGATATCGTCAGGATGGGTGAAGGCCCACGCCTCGGTGGGCGGCATGGGGGTGTCAGCGAGCGTGGGCCGGTCGATCAGCTCGGCCAGGGTTGCGTCCATGCTGACCAGGCCGGTGGCGCCGTCTTGCTCCCAGACGCCCAGGCGGCCGGCCTTCAGGGCGATCTGGGCGCGCACGCCCAGGCGCTGGGCCCGGGCCTCGGCCTCGCGCTCGGCGGTCACATCGATCAACGAACCGGCCATGCGCACCGCCTGGCCGGTCTCGTCGCGGATCGCCTTGCCCATGGACCGGACATGGACGTACCCGCCACGCAGATCGCGGATGCGCAGGTCCTGATTGTAGGGTTCGTCCGTCGTCAGATGGCGCTGTGTGGCGGCGTCAATTCGGGGCCTGTCCTCGGGATGGAGAAGGTCCATGAACATGTCGATTGTGCCGGTCCAGTCGCCCGGCGGCCCGCCAATGATTTCGTTGAAACGCGAGGAGATATACAGGCGCCGGTCGACCAGATCATGGTCCCAGATGGCCATGAGCGAGCCGGACGCGGCAAGCTGGTAACGCGTATTCACCTCTTTGAGCGCCGCCTGCATGGCGACCATATCGGTGACGTCGTGGACCTGGCAGACCACCCGTAGCTTGCCGTCCATGGTGACGGGTGCTGCATTGATGGACAGATGCCGACGCTCCCCCTTGGCGTTTTCAATAGCATGGCGCACGCCGCGCACGCTGGCCCCGGTATGCATCACCTTGACAAAGGGCAGCTCGGTCTCCGGGAAGGGGCCGCCATCATCGCTGACGATTTTCCAGGCCGGTGAATTGAAGCTGCGGCGCTCGATATCGTCGGGCTTCACCCCCAGCACGTTTTCAGCCTCGGCGTTCGCGAAGATGATCCGGCCCGTCTCGTCAAGCACGGTCAGTGCGCCCGCGCTGGTTTCGATGATTGTCTGAAGGTAGTCGCGCTCAGCCTTGAGATCGCTCTCGGCCCGCTGCAGATCGCTGATATCCCGCGCCGCCATGACGAAGCCGGCCTTTGCGCCGGGGGCTTCGGGCGGGCGGGGCGCGGCGGACATTTCGAACCAGCGCTTCCCTTCGGGCGTTTCGATACAATAACGGTGACCGCGCGCAATGCTATGTGCGTCCGCTTCGGCCATGATCTGCCGGCCGAGCGCCGCAATGTCCGGCGGCAGAACATCCTCCAGAGTGTTCCCGACAATATTCGCCGCAGGCGCAAGCAGCAGGCCGGGCGAATGGGCATGCACCGCCGTGAACCGGCCGCTGGAGTCCACCTCAAGCACAAGGTCAGGCAGGGCGCTCAACGTCGCCTGCAGCCGGTTGCGCGCCTTGATGGCGGCCTGTTCCTGGATCTTGCGTTCGGTGATGTCGGTATGGACCGCGACGAACCCGTCCATGGCCCCGTCCGGGCCGTAGGTGGGCTGCACGTCGATATCCAGCCAGTAGCGCTCGCCGCTGCGGCTTTCGCACAGCATGTCGACGCGCACGCGCCGGCCCGCCTCCATCTCGCGGCGCAGGGTCGGGCCGACTTCGGCGTCGGTGTCCTCGCAACGCAGGAAGCGTCCCGGATTGTAACCGCGCACGTCGTCCAGCGCGTAACCGGTGCGCGTTTCCCAGGCCTGGTTGACCCAGATAATGGTCCGGTCCAGGCCCATAACCACCAGCATGTGGCTGGCGCTATGCACCAGCGTGCGCAGTCTGCGCATCAGGTCGTCTGCTGGAGGCGCTACCGCCATCTTTCGCCTGCCCGGTCCGGATTGAATTATGATATAACCAAAGCCGACGGCTCTGTCATACCCCGCGAACGCACCCTTCCGTCACAGGCCAAGCCGGGCTATATCCCCTGCAACACACTTGTCGTCCCCGTGATTTGCTGAAAGGTACGCTCATGGCCGCCCTGATCGCTCTTGGCATCTGCTTTGGCGTGTTCGCCGTGTTGAACCTGATCGACAACAAGCGGCTCGACTAGCGCCGCCAACCCCAGACACGGGGGCCGCGCCCTTGGCCGATATGCTCCTCCTGACCCTGATGATCATCATCGGGATCGTGATTCTGCTCGCCAGCGGGGATGTGCTCGTACGCGGGGCCACGGCGCTGGCGCGCCGCATGGGGATTCCCCCGCTGGTGGTCGGCCTGACCGTGGTGGCCTTCGGCACCAGCGCGCCGGAAATGGTGGTCTCGGTCGCCGCCGCGATCCAGGGCGCGCCGGGACTGGCCTACGGCAATATCGTCGGCTCCAACATCGCCAATATCCTGATGGTTCTGGGCGTGGCGGCGCTGTTCGCCCCGCTGGTGACCCGTGCGCCGGGCGTGCGCACCAACACCGCCATCGCCATAGGGCTGACCGCCCTGTTCATCGGCTTCGGCCTGAACGGCGCGTTCGAGTTGCGCGAGGGCTGGGTGCTGGTCGGGGCGATCCTCGTCTACATCATCTGGCTGGGCTATGCCGCCACCCGCCCGAAAGCCGCCGCCGATCCGCTGCTGTCGGAAATGACCGATGTGGACAATATGGACGGCCTGCCGCGCTCGGCGGGCATGATTACCCTGTTCATCCTGATCGGCCTCGTCCTCTTGCCGCTGGGCGCGCATTTCGTGGTGTCGAACGGGTCGACCCTGGCGCGCCAGCTGGGCATCAGCGAAGCGGTCATCGGGCTGACCCTGCTGGCGGTGGGCACCAGCCTGCCCGAACTGGCCACCGCCATTGTCGCCGCCCTGCGCAAGCAGGCCGCCATGGCGTTCGGCAATATTATCGGCTCGAACATCTTCAACATCGCCGCTGTGGGCGGGCTGACTGCGGTGTCGGCGCATCTGGCGCGCGCGCCGATCACTGTGGATGACAGCTTCGTGCGCTTTGACTTCTGGGTGATGGGCGCGGCCATGCTGATCGGCGCGGCCTTCGTGTTCATGAAGCGCCCCATCGGACGCATCGCCGGCATCGTTCTGGCGGGCGGTTATGCAGCCTATCTCGCCGCGCTCCTGTATTTCCATCTGGGCTGAGGCCCGGCGCCTCACCCTTCTTCGCGGAACGCCTCAAGCGGGGCGGGCGCGCCGGTATTGGCGATCAGCGCCTGACGCCGATAAAAGCGCGTCAGTCCCGCCGCGCCCATGCGTGACGGTCCCAGCCCCGACTGGCGGAAGCTCTGCTTTTCAGCCTCGTAGAACAGCGCCGTCAGCGCCGCATCATTGAGCGAAACCGCCCCGGCTTCCAGGCGCCGGGCGATGGCTTCGGCCTCGGTCAGATCGCCGGCGAACACCGCCGCTGACAGGCCGAACACCGTGTCATTGGCCAGCGCGACGGCCTCATCCACATGGTCAAACGCCATCACGGGCAGGACCGGGCCGAAGGTTTCCTCGGTCATGATCGCCATGGTGTGATCGACATCGGAGATCACGGTGGGGCGGATCCACAATCCGCCGCCATGGCGCTCCACCTTGCCGCCGGTATGCACGCGCGCGCCTTTGGACTTGGCGTCCTTGATCTGGGCGGCGATGAGGGCGGCCTGTTTTTCAAAGATGACCGGTCCGATCTCGCCCTGCGTGATGTCCGGCCAGTTCAGGCGCACGCCTTCAGCCGCCGTGATCAGGCGCTCGAGAAACTCATCATGGATCGTGCGGTCAACATAGATGCGCTCGATGGACTGGCAGGCCTGTCCGGTGGACAGGACCGATCCGCGTAAGGCCGCGCGCACCGCCAGATCGATATCGGCGCTGCACGTGATGATCAGCGGGTCCTTGCCGCCCAGCTCCAGAAAGGCCGGGATCAGGCGCTGGGCGCATGCCGCGGCCACCTTGCGCCCGGTGGGGACCGAGCCGGTGAAGCAGACGAGATCGCTCAGGCCGATGACCTGCTGGCCGGTCTCGCCCGCGCCCGGCGCAAACGCGATGAGATCGCACAGGCCGGCCTGCGCGATGCTGGCGGTGACCGGTTCGGCGAAGCGCGGCGTCACTTCGGACGGCTTGATCAGCACGGCGCACCCGGCAGCCAGCGCCGGAATGGCGTCGATCAGCGACAGGGTGAGGGGGAAGTTCCACGGACTGATCACGCCCACCAGGGGATAGGGGATGTACTGGCCGGAATGCTTCAGCGCGGGGTTGCTGCGCCCCGGCGTCCAGTCCGCTTTCGGCGCCAGCAGCGGCGCGCCCTGCGCCCAGCCGCGGATGGAGGCGCACACGCCCTCCACTTCCAGGCGCGCCACCCGCCGGCGCCCGGTATCAGCCTCCAGCGCTGCGGCGATGGCGTCGATATCGCGGGCCATCACATCCGCCCAGCCCGCCAGACGCGCCATGCGCTCTTCGATGGAGAGCGCGGCCCAGCCCGTCTGCGCGGCGCGCAGGCGCGCGGCTGTAGCGCTGAGTTCGGCTTCGGTGGGCGGGGTGAAGCGGTAATCGGTTTTGCCGGTGCGCGGATTGCGCACCGATATCGTCCGGTTCATGCCGCGTCCCCCAGTCTCAGTGCGCCAGGATTGATCAGGTCATGCGGGTCCAGCTCGGCCTTGATCGCACGCAAGAGGGCCAGCGCCGGGGCCGAGCGCGTGCGCGCCAGCGGATAGGTGCGCCCGATCTGGAAATGCGCCGCGCCATGGCGGGTGAAAATGTCCACCACCGCCGTGCGCGTCTCGGCGACGAGCTGTGTGGCCGCCGGGTCGGCAGGGCGGGGTTTCAGGGTCTTGAGATAGCCCGCTTCCACATGGGCGCGGTGCAGATCGAACAGATCGTCGGGCCACAGGAAGACCGGCTCCACCAGGAAGCCTGTCGTGCCCAGCGTCGTCACCAGAAATCCTGTGGTCACGCCATGGGCGTCGAAGCGGGGTTTCAGGCTGGCGAACAGCGCCTCGATCCGGGCCCAGCAGGCCGGGCCGTCATCCATGGCGACGATGCCATGGACCGGCACCCAGCGCTCGGCCGCCGGGCCGATCATGTTGTTGAGGGGCGTGAAGGGGTTGGCGCGGATCACCTTGGGGATGGTGGGTTCGACGCTGCGCCCGCCCGCGCGTTCCGCCAGATCCGTCAGCTGACGCAGCGCATCCTCGGCGCCAGCTTTGGAATGGCTCTCGGTTACCAGATGCAGGTTGAAATCCGCCTCGCCCAGGAAGGACCGTCCCGCCAGCGCCATTTTTGCGCCCTCGGCCAGACCCTTCACCAGGTTTTTCTGGCCCGTGACCACCTTGCCCAAAGTCTTCGCGTCGCTCATGAGCGAGGCGCGCTTCATGCGCACGGCGGTCAGTCCCGGATCGAAGGCGAACAGCTCGCACGCCAGCCCGGTGCGCCCCAACGCCGCCATCGCCGCGGCGCAGGCGTCCCGGCTCGCAAACGAGAAACTCGCCCAGCGCTCATGGGCGGGGGCGGGGATCAGGCGCAGCGTGATCTCGGTCTTCACCCCCAGCGCCCCGGCATCGCCGCAGAACAGGCCGGTCAGATCGGGTCCGTAATGGCGGAAAAAGGGCCGGGCGGTCCCGGCGCCGGTCTCGCCGGACGCCGTTCCGGTACGCAAGATCGCGCCATCGGGCAGGGCGGCGGAGACGGACAGGACGCTGTCAGCGGTAGGCCCATGAACGCCGGCGCCGAAGAAGGCGTTGTTCTGCGACACGCCGCCGCCAATGGTCGACGAAATCCCTGACAGCGGCCCCCAGAACGGCGTGCGCAGGCCCAGCGGCGCCAGCGCCTCGTGCAGCGTTTTCCAGGTGCACCCGGCCTCCACGCGCACATACATGCCCGCTTCACTGATCTCCAGCACCCGGTTCATGCGCGTGGTGTCCAGACACACGCCGCCGGGCCGGTCGGCCAGATACCCGGCGGTGTAGGACATGCCTCCGCCGCGCGGATAGACCGGTGCTCCCGCATCGGCGCAGGTGCGCACGACCGCGGCGCATTCGGCCTCGTTTGAGGGGCTGGCCACCAGATCCACGCGCGCGCCCTCGCGCCAGACATCCTGGGAGTACAGCGCGCGGGCGGACTCGCCAGCGTGCACATGATCCGCGCCGACGATCGCGGACAGGGCGGCGGCGAGGGTTTCGGGCGGCGTGGTTTTCGCGGTTCGGGTCATGATCGCGATCCTTCCTCAGACCGGATGCAGCACGCCGAGCGCGGCGGCGCCCAGCACGCTGGCCCAGATCACGAACACCCAGACGCGGGCCTTCGACAGGCTGGTGCGCACGATCAGGTTCGCCGCGTCATCACCCTGTCCCGCCGCAACGCGTCCGAAGGCCGGCCCGAAGGGCGCCAGCGTGCGCCGGATCATCAGCCCGGCGAACACCGCCAGCGCCAGCAGGAAGAGCTTGCCCGCGATGAACACGGGCAGGGCGATGACACCCGCAAGCCCCGCTGCGCCGGCGCCGGCAAAGCCAATGAGCGCCGCCAGACGGATCGCCATGTCGATGCGCTTGGCCAACCCGTCCGGCCCGGCTTTGAGATGCACCATCCACGCCGCTACGGCCCAGACCAGCGCCAGCACAAAGGCCGGCGCCACCCAGATCGCATCCACCGGCAGCCAGTTTTCATACACCGCCAGCGCAAACCCGGTGGGGAAGGCGAAGATCAGCGCCATGCGCGGCGCCATGTCCACATCCATCAGGATTTTCGCCGCCGCCGCCCGTCCGGCGGGTGCGCGGGCGGGATCAGCGACGATCCGGCTGGCGACAAACGCGCCCAGATCACCGCCCAGCCAGTAGACCAGGATGAGAATATGCAGGAGTTCCAGGAGCGCCATCGCCCGCCTTCCGCTTGCTTTACCGCTTGATATACCGGCAGGACCGGCTTCAAATGGTATAGTTATATATCTTTTGCGCGGAGGGAAAGATCATGGCGGCGTCGTGCGCCTCAGCTCATGGCGGCTTCGCTCCAGTCATCATCCGCGGCGCCCTTGCGCACCAGGCGCATGTGGTAGCGGAAGCGTTCGGGGCGGTAATAGGCGATGATATGCTGCACCGCGCGCCCGTCCGCGCCGCGCATGATGCGCTTGATCTTCAAAAGCGGCGCGCCCGGCGAAATGCGCAGCGCCGAGGCGATCAGCGGCTCGGCCGCCACCGCCGTGATGGTCTGGTCTGCCTCCACGGTTTCGGCGCCCGCCCGGCGCAGCAATTCCTGCATGGGCTGGGTTTTCAGGTCGTCCTCGCTGTAGCGCGCGGCGATCTCCCACGGCACATGGGTGACCAGATAGGAAAACGTGTCGCCCTCCAGCGAGCGCAGGCGCACCGCGCGCTGCAGCTTGCAGCCCGGGTCCAGCGTCATCTCCAGCGCCAGCTCCTCGCTGGCGCGCACCGCTTCGGCCTCCAGAAGCTGGACCTGGGTCTCCAGCCCCATGCGCTTGAGGGCGTCGAACAGCGTATCGAAGCGTCCCTCCACCACCGGCGCCGAGGCGTTGTGGGTGACCACCGTGCCGCGTCCGCGATGGCGGGTGACGAAACCGTGGGCGGCCAGCTCGTTCATGGCGCGCTTGACGGTGATGCGCGAGACATTGAACAGGCGCGTCAGCTCCTGCTCGCCCGGCAGAATCGCCCCGGCGGGAAACACGCCCTCGCGAATCCGGTCGCGCAGCACCAGAAAGATCTGGTGATACAGCGGGGTGGGCAGGGTTTCGTCGATCAGATCGGGCGCCAGACGCGTCGCGGCGGCGCCATCCTGCCGGGAAGGACTTGTCATGTGGGGCCTGTCAGGGTCCGTGACGGAGTGTTCATGTCCGGACTATGTCTTGGGTTCGCCCTCAACTGCAAGGAGACAGTGTGATGATGCAAGCCGCCCCCGCCTATACGGCGCTCGCCCTGCAGTCCCTGTGCGAAACGGTGAACGCCTGCGCGGACGCCGATGCGGCCCGCGCGCGCATGCTGGCCTCCATCGCCCGCATCCGCGCCGAGATCGCCGGCTCCATCGCCTTTATCGGCCCCGATGTGCGCCTGGTGGTGCTGCCCGAATACGCGCTCACCGGCTTTCCCATGCGCGAAACGGCGGGCGAATGGCGCGCCAAGGCGGCGATCAGCGCGGACGGGCCGGAGTTCGAGGCGATGGCCGCCATCGCGGCTGACTTCAATATCTTCCTGGCCTGGAACGGGTATGAGACCGACGCGCATTTCCCGGACCTGTATTTTCAGGCCTGCGTGGTGATCGATCCGTCCGGGGCGCAGGTGCTGCGCTACCGACGCCTCATCTCCATGTATGCGCCCAGCCCTTATGACGTGCTGGACGCCTATCTCGACGCCTATGGCGAAGCGGCGCTGTTTCCGGTGGCTGACACCGCCATAGGCCGGCTGGCGGCGATTGCGTCGGAAGAAATTCTCCACCCCGAGATCGCCCGCCTGCACGCCGTGCGCGGCGCCGAGGTGTTCGTGCATTCCTCGTCCGAAGTATCGAGCCCGCAGGCGACGCCGAAGAATATCGCCAAACAGGCCCGCGCCATTGAAAACCTCGCCTATGTGGTGTCGGCCAATACCGGCGGCATGACCGGCACGCCCATCCCGCAGGCGAGTGCCGACCGGGGCTCCAAGATTGTCGATCCGCGCGGGCTGATCGTGGCCGAGGCCGCGTCCGGCCCGTCCATGTGCGCCTATGGCGAAGTGGATGTGGGACTGGTGCGCCGCCTGCGCCGCAAGGTATCCATGGGCAATCTGCTGGCGCGTCAGCCCATGGAGCTGTGGGCGCGCGCCTATGCCGGCGCGAGCGTGCATCCGCCTGAAACCCTGATGCAGGACGGTCAGGTCACAACCCCCGCCAAGGATTTCTACCGCGCGCGCCAGGAAGGCGTGATCGAGGCCCTGGCCAGACGCGGCGTGATCTGATGGCGCCTGCCTCCCGGGGCAGGGTGATCGCATTTGAGCCCTGAGCACTTGTTCCCTCCCCCGGTGGGGCAGGGCAATCGCATTTGGACCGGCATTGCCGGATTTGGGTGATGACAGCGCTGTCCGGACTCCCTCCCCCTCGGGGGAGGGCCGGGGTGGGGGGTGCGCCATCTCAGCAATCCTGACACCACCCCTCACCGCCGCACACCCCACCCCCGTCAAACGCCTTCGGCGTCCGACCCCCTCAAGGGGAGGGAGTAAAAGTGCCAGCCTCAAATGCGATTGCTCTGGCTCAAGGGGAGGGGGAGCGGACCGCGCCGTCGCACCCGAACCTGGTCCAAATGCGGTTCCCTTCCAAGGACAGGAAAGTGCTCAAGCCTCAAATGCGAGAGCCATCGCTTCACCCCCCCCGTTCAGGGGAGGGTGCAAGCTTCGCGCGGCGCCTAACCTCGCCCTGGTGAAGCCGGACCGGCCCTTGAGGACCGGACGGCGCCAGAACGGGGAGACTGAAACCATGAAACACGCTCTTGCAGCCGCCAGCGCGGCGCTTGTCATGGCCGGCGCAGCGTCGGCCCAGGAAGGCCAGGTCATGCGCATGGGCGATACCGCCATGAGCTGTCAGCAGATTATCGTGGCCGCCACCGAACAGACCGAGATTCTCGGCGGCTCGCCCGAGGGCGGGCTGATGAGCAGCGAATACGCCATCAACACCGCCACGGCGCTGGCCCAGCACGGCGCGCTGATGTCCGGCGCGGGCCGGGCGATCCCGGGACTGGGCGCCGTCGGCGGCATGATGGGCCGCGCCGCCCAGCGTCAGCGCGAACAGGAAGAGGCCCGCCGGGCCGTGGCCGAAAAGCGCTGGTATTTCCTCAACGGCCTGTATGGCGGACGCGATTGCGACGACGTGCTGCGCCGTGAGGCGCAAGCCCAGGCCGCCGCTCCGGCTGCGGCTGCGCCCGAGCCGGATGCGGAACAGGACGGCGGCCGCTAGACCCTGGCGCGCCCCCTCACAGCCTGCGCCCCGCCCTGCCTGCCAGTTACTCGGCGAAGGGCGGGGCCTGGCGGGGCTTGGGCGCCTGGAAGGCGCGCTCTGCGCGCTTGGACGGATAGATCAGCGAGAGGGTCGAGCCCAGCGTGTAGTACGAGCGCAGGAAGCGGAACCCCATATAGAGCGGCAGGACGAGAATGAGGTCGAAACGCCGCCAGATGATCAGCACGGTCAGCGCCAGCACGAACGGCATGCCCAGCACCACCGCCACCACGGTGGCGAAGTGCGGGTGGCCGTATACGCCGCCAAACAGCACGAACACGATCACGCCATAGATCAAGAGCGGCGTCATCATCGCGCGCCGCGCCCCGTTCAGCAGGGTGAAGGGCAGCACCACGCAGCCGATGATCGATCCGTTGGCGAACAGCGCCCGGCGGTTATGGGCGGTGACGTGATAGAGCGAGCGGAACCAGCGCGTGCGCTGCTCGCGCAGGAAGGCCAGCGTGTCGGGCGTCTCGGTGTAGAATTTCGCACGCGGGTCCGACACCATCCGCCAGCCCAGGCTGGTCATGGCGAGCGTGATGTCGGTGTCCTCGCCATTCATGCCTTCGGTAAAGCCGCCCGCCTCATCCAGCGCGCTGCGGCGATAGATCACGAACATGCCCGGCAGGCCGAAAATCCCGCCAAAGGCGCCAAAGCTCACCTGCACAAACCCGTGGCGCAGCAAGACCTCGATGGCGCGCACCTTGGATAACAGGCCTTCGCCTTGATGGGGCAGGGGCAGGCCGCCCACGCCGCCAACCTTGGTATTGGCGAAATGGCGCATGGCGATGCGGATGGCGTCCGGTCCGATCGTGGTGTCGGCGTCAATGCGCACGACGAACTCGTCCTCGATCAGGTCCAGCCCGCGATTGAGCGCCTTGGCCTTGCCGGGAATGTCGCTGGCGTCCACGGTCCAGCCCGTCAGATGGGTGCACTCGGCCAGCGTGGTTTCAGCCAGGCGCGCCGTGGCGTCGCTGGAGCAGTTCTCCATGACCACCACGCGCACCGGACCGTCATAACGCGCGGCCGCCGCGTCCACCGCGCGCAGGGTCTCGTGAATCTGGTGGGCTTCGTTATGGGCGGGCACCAGCACCGTGACCGGCGGGGCGAAGGCGCGCCGGCGCGAAACTATGTTGCGCAGCCAGCCGATGGTGGCCAGCTGGCCGGTCATCAGCTGCTGGGCCAGGAACACGCCCGGCCCCATCCCGCCCAGAATGGCGATGGAGCGCAGATAGCCCGCCTCGTCGCCATAGACCGTGGCCACGATAATCGCGATCACAGCGGCGATGGCGGCGGTGATGAAGACGACGGCGTATTCATGCAGCTTGCCGGTGCGCAGATTGGCCACGCCGGAATCCACCGGCAGGCGCGCATTGGAGATCACGGTGTGGGGAAAGATCACCAGCCCGGCCATGCCCGCCAGAAATTGCTGGAAATGGATCGGCCAGACCGCATCCACGAACCGCCAGCTCAGCCAGGCGCTGCCATCAATGATCGCGCAGGCGGCCGCAAATTTCACCAGGAACAGCACGGCCAGCCTGGACCGCGTCAGCACCGACCCATAGGCGAACACGGCATAGGTGAGAAAGAACGCCAGGATGAAGCTGCGCACCGGCAGCATGGCGTTCACCCGGTCGGCGCTGAACATCACAAAGTCGCGCGGTATCGACACCGGCCAGGCCAGGGCGCGCGCCAGCTCCGGCAGGGCCAGCACAATACGCCGGATTAACCGGCAAAATAAAGGCGAAAACCGACATCGGCCAAATCGGGGCTGATTGAGATCGAGGGGGATTGCATGCGTATCATGTTCGCCGCTGCAGGGCTGGCGCTTGGCGCCGGAGCCGCAGCTGACGCCCAGCAGGGCCGGTTCGAGTTCAATTCTGACACCATGATCGCGCGCGACGATCCGTTCTCGCCCGATGATGAATTGCTCGCCGGACCGGGCGGGCAGCCGTTCGGCCTGGCCACCGGGTTTGACTCCAACAATTGGGGCCGCTGGGTGCAGCCTCTGTCCGGCCGCCAGGTGCTGCGCTTTGAGCAGCAGGTGCGCGTGCGCAGCTATTTCGACCGCGACGGGCTGGATTCCATCCTGCTGACCCCGCGCATCCAGTACTGGAACACTACCCAGGACAATGTCTTCCAGTTCCGCCTGTCGGCGGCCTACAGCCATTTGTCGCGTGACGGCTCCACCCAGTGGACCCGGCCCGAGGCCGAGGCCCAGCTGCGCTGGCGGCCGCGCGGCGACCGCACGCTGGAAACCGTGGGACGGCTGCGCCTCAACGCCTATGATTTCCGCGGCGCGGCCCTGCAGGGCTTGAGCTCCACACGCGTGCGCGCCGGGGTGGAGCAGTTCATGCGCGCCCCTGATGACGCCTGGGAAGTGCGCCTGTCAGCCTTCCGCGAAACCGCCGATGCCGACAGCGAGGCGTTTTCGTTCGACGAGACGCGCCTGGGCGCGGGGGTCAGCTGGCGCGCCGGGACGCGCACCACGCTGAGCCTGG
>JBHYFR010000038.1:0-7214 GCA_051859425.1 Oceanicaulis sp.
CAGCCGTAGCGCACGCCGCAATCAGCCAGCACGGCGAACAGGATATCGTCCTCGCCGCCGGTCTCGTTGGCCTCATCGTCGAACACAGGCGCGGGCAGTGCGCAGCGGTCCCGGTCGATCAGGCTGTTGCCGCAGCCATAGGGCTTGTTGATAAGGCCTTCTTCGTGGTCCGGCGCGCGCGAATACAGCCGCGTCAGCCAGGCGTTCAGCACCGGTCCGGCCTGGTCGGCCCGGGCGTGAACCGGGGCGAATGTCACCCCGGTGCCAGACCGGTCATGGGCCGCTTCCAGCGCGCCCAGCCAGTGAGGCGGTGCGCTTTCATCATCATCCAGCTGGGCGATTCGCGGCGCGCTGGCCGCCGCGAAGCCGGCATTGCGAGCGTTGGACACGCCAGGCTGGGGCGCGTGGACATAGATCAGTGGGCAGGGCGCTTCGCCCTGCAACGCTTCGACCCGGGCGCGGGCGGAACCGGCCGGATCATTGTCTGACACGATGATCTCGTCGGGCGTGCGCGCCTGCGCGAACAGACTGCGCAGGGCGCGCTCGAGACTGTCAGGGCGCCGGAAGGTGGGCACAAGGACGGCGATGGGCGTCATGCGCGCGCCTCCACATGGTCCAGCGCCCGCGCCACCGGGCGCACATCCAGGCCTTCGCACGCCTGACAGACGGTCTCCAGAAAGCGCGGCGAGCAGCCCCACTGGCTGGGGCTGTTGCGCACATCATGGCCGTAGAAGATCAGCCAGCCGGGCTGCGCGCGCGCATCGGCGATGGCGTGCAGGGCGCGGGCCAGTCCGAACTCGCCGCCATCCAGCGGCACGGCCCTGAGCAGGCCGCGATCCACCCGCCCGCGATTGACCCCTGGACGTACGCCGCGCAGCGCGCGGTACACGCCCAGCAGGCTGCGCTTGGCGCCCGGCGTGGCCTCGCCATAGGGAAAGGCAAAAGTTTCAAAGGGCTGCGCCCCCTTGATGCGGGCATGGGCGTCGCGATTGCGCGCGCATTCGGCCATCGCGCCGGACGCGCTCAAGCGAGACAGGTCCGGGTGCGCATAGGTGTGGCAGGCGATCTCATGACCGCGTTCGGCCAAATCTGAAAGCAGAGCAAAATCATACATCTCGCCCAGATGCGTCACCCCGCCTTCAAACCCGCCCGCCGCATAGTAAGTGGCGCGCCAGCCCGCGTCTTCGAGGATCGCCGCGCCGGCCTCGCCGGCCGAGCGCGGGAAATCATCAAAGCTGAAACTGATCAGGGGCCGGTCCAGCGACACGGTGAGCGGCGATCCCCCCATAAGCCGGGCGGAGAGGCGGCGCAGCTTGCCCTCAAGACCGCCTGCCGGCGTGTAGGGCGCAGTGGCGGTCAGGGTCATGGCAGGTCTCCGGCAGCCGCGGCGGCGCGATACAGTTTCAGCCCGAGGGCGCGGACCCGCGCGGGCAGAAGACCGAAGCGTGCAATCATCGCGCCAGCCGCCCGGGCCGGATCTGAGAGACGCCAGCGGCGCAGCGTCAGCGCCAGGCGCGCGCCCGGACGCTGCGCATAGTCTGGATGGCGGGCGAGCAGGCGGGCGAAGTTCGGTCCCGCCGCGCCAAACTTGGCTAGCAGGCGCTCCACAGTCTCCAGCCCGCCATGCCCGGCCGGATTGTCGGCGTGGGCGACACGCCCCGCTTCAGCGGCGCGCAAGGCCCAGTCCACATCCTCCCAGCCCCAGCCGGAATAGGCTTCATCGAAAGGGACTTGCGCAAAAAAGCTGCGGCGTACGGCGAGGTTTGATGAGCACACCGCCACCGCGCCGATCTCATTGCGCTCCACGGCGCTGCGCACGTCAGACGCATGGGCCAGCGCCGCATGCACGGCCGTGTCCGGGCTGGACGGCGCGCAGGGCTCATAGCCGCCAAAGACGGCGTCGGCATCGGTCTGAGCGAGGATGTCGATCCAGCGGGTCACGAAGCGCCCGGGCGGTCGCATGTCGGCGTCCAGAAACAGGAGCCAGCCGCCGCGCGCCAGTTCGCCCAGCCGGTTGCGGGCCGCAGACCGTCCCAGATTGACCGGCGCCGTGATCAGGCGCACCGGGATGGTGGCGTAGAGGGCGGCCGCGCGCAGGGCTTCGGACAGGTCCGGATCGGGCGCGCCATCCTCGTAAATGACCACCTCAACCTCGTCGCTGCCATCATTTGCGAGCGCCGCCAGCAGCGGGCGCGGATCATCGCGATAGGTGGGAACCAGCACCGACAGGAGCGGCGTCGGTGCTCGCCGCGCCGCCTCGTTGAGGGTTTCCTTCACCGGCTGGCTCATGCCCGCGCTCCGGTCAGGCGCGCCAGCACCGGCCCGGCGATCAGCGTCCGGCAGCCCGCCGCGTCCATGGCCAGGGCAAGGAGGCCGTAAACGCCTGCTCCGACGCTGATTTTCAGCGCCAGCTCAAGTGGCGCACTGTCGAGGGAGGGCAGTGCCATGATGACACCGCCCATGACCAGCGCCGCTCCACCACAACGAATCCAGTCGGAAGCCGGGATGGGCAGGGCGAACACTGTGCGGCCATGCACGATGCACACGGCCAGCGCCGCGGCGTAGGCGATGACCGTGGCCAGCGCGGCGCCGGTCAGGCCCAGCAGGGGGATCAGGATGAGGTTGAGCGCCAGATTGAGCACCGCTGCGCCTGTCATCACCGCGGCCATGGCGCGCGGCTTGCGGCCCAGCACATAGGCTTCGTGGAAATAGAAAGTCATGATCCCGTTCATCAGGCCCGACAGTGCGATGAAGGGAATGATGCGCGCGGCCTCGCCGGCTATCTCCGCTCCGATCAGCCAGCGCGCCACAGGCTCGGCCACCAGCGCCAGCCCGACAGCGGCGGGAAAGCCCAGAAGGCCCATCAGCGCGCCCGTGCGCCGGGCCACGGCCTGGGCGGCGGCGCGGCCCTGATGTTCGAGGGCGGCCACCAGAAGGGGACCGGTCGTGGTCCCCAGCCAAAGGAAGATGATCGACAGGGAACGGTCGGCCACCGCATAGCCCGCCGCATAGGCGCCCACCGCCGCCTCGCCCATGAAACCAGCGATCAGGAAGCGGTCGCCCACCGACAGGAGATGTTCGAAGATCAGCGAGAAGGCGACCGGCCCGCCATAGGCGAAATAGGCCATGGCGCGCGGCCCGTCCGCCCGGTCGCGTTTGGCGCGTGACAACAGGACCGGCGCGTCGATTAGCAGAATGATCAGCCCGGCCAGCGCCATGCCTGCAAACGGGCCGGCGGCGCCGAGGCCTGCATGGGCGAAGACCACGCCGAGGCCAAAGCCGGCGGTGAGGGTGAAGCTCTCCATGGCGCTGTAGCGTCCGGCCTGGCGGGCGGCGCGCCGGGTCTCCAGCGCCAGTACGACGCCTGCCCGGATGATAATGTAGGCCAAAGCAAAGCCGCACGCCGTGCGCAGGGCGCCATCCATGGGGATGACCGCGATCAACGTACCGGCGATCACGGCGGTGGACAGGGCGAGCGTTGCGTAGATGCGCCAGGCGGTGAAGGTGTGGCCGGGCAGGCGTCCACGCGCATCGCAGCGCGCGTGGTGACGCGCCACCGCAGCATCGAGCCAGGTGAACACCGCCGTGGCGATAAGCGCTGCGCCCGCCATCAGCAGCATGTAGCGGCCATACTCTTCCGGGCTGAGCAGGCGCGTGAATACAATCACGGCGCCAAAGCCCACCACCGCCTGGGCGGCGTAGACCGGCAGATAGGCGAGGAGATGGCGGTTCAGCATGATACGTCCAGGATGATGTGGCTTAGTCCATGCAAGCGATTTGCCGCCCGCGCCTGTTGGAATGAAGCATGCATGGACAGGCTGAAGACGCCCTTAACCCGAACCGGAGCAGAACAGGTTCGCGGCAAATCGGATACGACCCCATGCTGAACGTGACCGCGGTCAAGACCATCGACCTGACGCCCGCCGAGCGCGAGGCCTGGCGCAGTTTTGTCGCTGCGGACCCGGCGCTGGCCAGTCCGTATTTCTCACTGGGCTTTCTGGATGCGGTGACGGCTGCGCGCCGCGACACCCGCGTCCTGGTGGCGCGCCAGCGCGGCGGGGTGACGGCGTTTCTGCCCCTTCATCCCGGGCTGATGGGCTATGGCCGCCCCCTGGCCGGGCCATTGGGGGATCATCATGGCCTGATCGCGCCGCCGGGTGTGGATCTGGATCTGGTCGCCATGCTGAAAGCGGGCGGGGTCGGCGTTTACAGCTTTTTTGGCGCACTGGCCGGTCAGGCGCCGTTCCGGCGCCACGCCCTGACGCGCGACGGCAGCTGGGTGATTGATCTGTCTGCGGGATATGAGGCGTTCGTCGAGGCGCGTTCGAGCGTTCATCCCAAGGCGTTCCGCAATTTGCGCGCCCGCCGGCGCAAGCTGGAATCGGTTGAGGGCGGGTTTGAGTTCCGCATTGATGATGACCGGCCGGAGGTGCTGGCGGCGGCGCTGGCGTGGAAGTCGGCGCAATACCGGCGTACCGGCGTTTTCGACGCGTTTTCGGTGCGTTGGACGGTGGACCTTCTTAATAACATCAAGTCGGATGATTGCCGTCTTCAGGTGTCCAGCCTGGAGATTGGAGCCCGGCTCGCCGCCGTGCATGTGGGCATGCGCACCCGCCAGGTGCTGCATTACTGGTTTCCGTCCTATGATCCTGAGTATTCGGCATTTGGTCCGGGACTGGCGTTGCTGATGGAAATTTGTCAGGCCATGGCCGCCGAGGGCGTGAGCGAAGTGCATCTGGGGCCGGGCGATTATGACTTCAAAGTCCAGCTGGCCAGCTGGCAGATCGGTCTGGTGTCCGGGTTCGCCGGGCAGGGCGCGCCGCTGGCCGCGCAGCGGGCGGCCCGTGCGCTGGAGCATGGCGCCGAACGCCTGCCGCTGGGACCGGTGGCCCGGTTGCCGGGCAAGGCGTTCCGGCGCATCGATCTTCTGGCCGGGTTTCTCGCCGCATGATCACACGGCGCACGTTGCTGACAGGGGCGGGGGCGGGCCTGGCGCTCGCAGGGGGCGCTGAGGCCGTCCCGGCCGGTCTGCGCCTGGGCCGGAGCAAGCGGGATCTGTGGTCCATGTCCGGCGGACCGCACTTGCGCGGCGCGGTGGTCGTGCAGCGCCGGGTGTATCCGTCGGTGGATGGCGCGCAGTTTCTGGGGTCGGGCGTGGTGGGCTCTCCGGTCACCGATCAGGCCCTGGATGATCTGGCCGCAGCCGGCGCCAATCTGATCAGCTGGTCAGGGCCGGGACCGTTCGCCGAAGCCGCGCCCTATGGGCCCGATCAGGCCATTGTCGACTATATCGGCGACTGGCTGGACCGCTGCCGCGCGCGCGGGCTGTTCACGGTCTTGTGCTTGCGCTCGGGGCCGGGACGCAGCGCGTTCGCCTTCCACCCCGACGAGACCTGGTTTCCCGCTGAGCTCTATGACGTATCGGTCTGGTCCAACAAGGATGCGCAGGCCGCCTGGGCGCAAATGGTGGTGTGGACGCTGCGCGCGTTCGGCGATCACCCGGCGCTGGCGGGCGTGGTGGCCATGGACGAGCCCAACGGCATAGATGAAGGCCATGGCGGCGTCTGGGAGCCGTTCGCGGCGCGTATCGCAGGCGCAGTCGCTGCGGCGGAGGCCGACCGGGTCACGCCTCTCCTGCTCAGCCCCGACCGCTGGGCGCGCACGGCGCATGCGGCCGATCTGCGCGCCGCCATTGGGCCGGGTCCGATCCTGGCGCTGCATGATTACGAGCCGTGGACCTACACCCATCAGGAACCGGGTGACCGGCTGGGCTTCAGCGCGCGCTACGACCCGCTGACCCGCCCCGATCCGGCGCTGGGCCCGTGGGCGATGCTGGAGTTTGGCGCGGTGCGTTATGCGCCCGACCTCACTGACTATCTCGAAGACCGGATCATGGCGTTCGAGGCGGCGGGCGCCAACTGGGCGGCGTTCCGCTGGACCCATGGCTGGCAGCCGTATGAGTCGCGCGAGAATTCCATGACCCTGCCGCTCAGCGCTGAGGCCATGGCCCTCCTGCGCCGGGTCTGGGCGCGCAATTCACGCCGCCCCGGCTAGGTCAGGGCGTCCTTCAGAAGCTGCAGCGCCGTCTCGACGCTGGCCGCGCGGATGCCGGCGCGATCGGTTTGCGTGAAGCGCTTTTCTACCGTCAGCGTTTGAGCGCCGGTGCGCGCCAGCGCGAACCAGACCAGCCCCACCGGCTTGTCCGCAGAGCCGCCGCCAGGCCCTGCAATCCCGGTGACCGACACTGCCAAGCCTGCACCTGAGTGCGTCAGCGCGCCGTCAGCCATGGCCCGCGCCACCGCTTGCGACACCGCCCCGTGGGCCCCAATCAGCTCCGGCGCCACGCCCAGCATTTGCGCCTTGGCGGCGTTGGAATAGGTGACGTAGCCGCGATCCACCACGTTGGACGCGCCGGCCAGATCGGTCAGCGCCGCCATCACCAGCCCGCCGGTGCAGCTTTCTGCTGCGGTGATCATGATCCCGGCGTCCCGCGCCAGATCAAGGACTTGCTGAGCCAGCTTCACGCTCATGTCGTCCTCATCGTCACCACGGCCTGCGCGGCCAGACCCTCGCCCCGGCCAGTGAAGCCGAGAGCTTCTGTGGTGGTCGCCTTGATGTTCACCCGTTCAGGGCGCAGCCCCATCAGCGCGGCGAGCCGCGCCTTCATCGCGCTCTTGTGCGGGCCGATTTTCGGGCGCTCGCAGATCAGCGTGACATCGCAATGGACGGGCGCCAGCCCGGCCTGGCCAGCGAGCTCCAGCGCGTGGGTGAGAAAGCGGGCGGAATCGGCGCCCTTCCACTGCATGTCGCTGGGCGGGAAATGATCGCCGATATCCCCCAGCCCCGCCGCGCCCAGCACGGCGTCGGTGACCGCGTGCAGGCCGGCGTCCGCGTCCGAATGGCCCACAAGGCGCAAATTACTGGCGATGAACACGCCGCACAGATGCAAACCATCGCCCGGCGCCAGGCGGTGCACGTCAAAGCCGGATCCGGTGACGGTCTCCGCGCCCGGCCGCGCCAACAGGCGCTCGGCGCGGTCGAAATCGGCCGGCCAGGTCAGCTTGAAGCTCATCTCGTCGCCGGGAATGGTGCGCACCGCCAGCCCGTGGGCGCGGGCGAGGGCCGTTTCATCGGGGAAGTCCGCGCCATCGGCGGCCTCGAACGCGGCGCGCAGGGCGTGCGTGCGGAAGGCCTGGGGCGTTTGCAGGCGCATC
>JBHYFR010000038.1:7224-16045 GCA_051859425.1 Oceanicaulis sp.
AGCCCGTCGCGCGCCACCGGTGTGAGCCCGGCGTCTGCATCGCGCGCCAGAGCGTCCGCCACCGGCAGGGCGGGAACCGCGCCCGGCGCCTCGGCGAGGGCGTCCAGCAGCGCGTCGATCATGTGTGCCGACAGGAAGGGGCGGGCGGCGTCGTGGATCAGCACATGATCACCGGTGACCGCCGCAAGCCCGGCGCGCACCGAAGCCGAGCGCGTGGCGCCGCCGGACGCAAACCGGGCGCGCGCGGACAGATCGCCCAGCGCGGCCATGACGGCTTCACGCTGGCCGGGCGCATGGACCACGATCAACTCATCACAAGCGGGATGATCGGCGAGGCTTTGCGCGCTCCAGGCCAGGACCGGGCGTCCCGCCAGCGTGCGCAGCTGCTTGGGCTGACCGCCTCCGGCGCGCTCTCCGCGCCCTGCGGCCATGATGCAGGCGGAAAATCGCACCGTCACACTGCTCTCCCGATTTGCCGGCCCAGGGGTTGATGTTCTCCGTTAAGGCGTCTGGCCGCGCGCGTCCAGACAGGCTATCTGCTCATCCCATGACCCAGCGCGGCGCAGTTTTGAACGGTTTCATGATCGGCCCGGTCCATGTGGACCGGCCGGTTGTGCTTGCGCCCATGTCCGGGGTGACCGACTGGCCCTTCCGGCGCCAGGCCTGGCGATGGGGCGCCGGGCTGGTGGTGACCGAGATGGTCGCCTGCGAAACCCTGGCCCAGGGCCGGGCCGATGTGATCCGGCGCATGAAGGCCGATGGCGGCTGCGGCCCCCATGTGATCCAGCTGGCCGGGCGCGAAGCCAGATGGATGGCCGTCGGGGCGAAACTGGCTGAAGAGGCCGGCGCCGATGTCATTGATATCAATATGGGCTGCCCGGCGCGTCAGGTGACCAAGGGCCTGTCAGGGTCGGCGCTGATGCGCGATCTCGATCACGCCCAGAGCCTGATCGAGGCGACCATCGGTGCAACATCAAAGCCGGTGACGGTCAAGATGCGCCTGGGTTGGGACCATGACAGCCTGAACGCCCCCGATCTGGCGGCGCGGGCGCAGCGCGCCGGCGCGGTGATGGTCACCATTCATGGCCGCACGCGCCAGCAATTCTACACCGGCCAGGCCGACTGGTCCGCCGTGCGCGCGGTCACGCAGGCGGTGAGCATCCCTGTCATCGTCAATGGCGATATCGCCACGCCGGACGATGCCCGCGAGGCATTGGCCAAATCCGGCGCCCATGGCGTCATGATCGGGCGCGCGGCGCAGGGGCGGCCCTGGCTGCCCGGCGCGATGGCCGATGCGCTGATCGAGGGCGGCGCCTTGCGCGAGCCGCCCGTCCCGCAGGGCGCGCAGTCATTGTGCGAGGCGCTTGGCGATAGCGTGACCTTGTATGGCGAGGAGCTGGGCGTGCGCATGATGCGCAAGCATCTGGCGAGCTTTGTGGACTGGGCTATTGGCGATGGGGACGCCGCCCGGGTCTGGCGCGCATCGGTGTGCAAGCCGCGCACAGCCAATGAGGTGCGCGCCGCCGTGGAGATTTTCGCCGCCCGGCATGCGGACCGTGCTGCGGCATGACAGGCGACGGCGCAGACCGTCTGGGCGAGGCGGCGCCGGTGGGGCTGGTGCTGGTGGATGGCGCCGGTCATGTGGTTCACCTCAATGCGCGCGCCGAAATCCTGTTCGGCCGGTCCCGGCGGCGCCTGGCGGGCCAGCCGCTGAACGCTTGCGGACCGGCGGGCGCAGCGGCTGCGCCGCTGGCTATGCGCGCCATCGCCGAGGGGCGTGAAGTGTTCGCCCACGACCTGTCCGTCATCACCGCAGACGGCCCCATGCGCTTGGCGGTGGATGCGGCGCCGGACGGCGAGGGGGCCTGTCTCAGCCTGCGGCCCTGGCCTGAAAGCTCGACCAGCCCGCGCGGCGACACGGCGGCCAGCGCAGCGGCCGGGTTCGGGCGCATGCTGGCCCATGAGCTGAAAAATCCGCTGGCCGGAGCGCGTGGCGCAGCCCAGCTGATCGCCGCCGGCGCTGACGAGGAGACCCGCGAACTCGCCCGGCTGATTGTCACCGAAACCGACCGCGCCCGCCGGATCGCCGAACGCTGGTGCCATATCGGCGACATCGCCCCCCAGGCCTTCATGCCGGTCAATCTTCATGGTCTGGTTCGCGAAGCCGTGCGCTCGGCCATGGCCAGCTCAGGCGCTCAGGTGACCTGGCAGGAGCGGTTTGATCCGTCCATACCCGACGCGCTGGCCGACCGGGATCTGGTGCTTCAGGCCGTGCTCAATCTGCTCGTCAATGCGGCTGAAGCGGTTGGGGATGAGGGCGGCGAAGTCATCGTCTCCACCCGCTACCGCCAGCCGCGGCCCGGCGCGCCCGCGCCCGATGCGCGCCTGGAAATCTCGGTCCAGGATGACGGTCCCGGCGTACCGGACGTCTTGCGCGATGCGGTGTTCAATCCGTTCGTGACCGGCAAGCCGGCGGGCGAGGGGCTTGGCCTTGCCCTGGTGGCGCGCATCGCGGACATTCATGGCGGCGGGGTGGAGTTTGACAGCCGCCCGGGGCGGACCGTGTTCCGCTTCTATCTGCGGGACGCCGGGAGCGAGGCGCCATGACAAGACGCGTGCTGGTGCTCGAGGACGACGACTCGCTGCGCTTTGTCATCTCCAAAGCCCTGTCGCGGGCCGGGTTCGATGTGCGCGCGACCGCCTCGCCCGACACCGCCATGGACCGCATGGCGCGGCGCGAAGCCGATGCTCTGGTGGCCGATGTTCTGTTGGGCCGTGACAATTTCCTGGACCGGCTGGACGAGCTGGCGCGGCTGCGCCCCGACGCGCCGGTCGTGGTCATGAGCGCCCAGACCACAGCGTCAACGGCGCTGGGAGCCGCCCGGCACGGAGCGTATCACTATCTGCCAAAACCGTTCAATCTCGATGAGTTGGTGGAAATTCTTGACAAGGCGCTCAAACCCGCCGGACCGTGCGGCGGCGCCCGTGACGAGGACATGGCCGGGCTGGTCGGGCGCGCCCCGGCCATGCAGGACGCGTTTCAGGCGCTGGCCAGGCTGGCGCGCAATACCGCCCCTGTCCTGATCACCGGACCGGAGGGGTCAGGGCGTGCGGCGGCCGCGCGCTGGCTGCACCGCCAGTCCGGGCCGTCGGCGCCGTTGGTGGAGGCCGGACCGGATCGGGCCCGGCGCGAAGGCCCCGCCTTGCTGGCTGAGGCGGCGGGCGGCGTGCTGCTGCTGCGCCGCGCCGAGCGCTGGCCGCAAGAGGTGCGCGACTGGGTGCTGGAAGCGCTGGAATCACCGGCGGCCACGGCGCCGCGCCTGATCGCCACCGCCGCGCCGGATGTGCGCGATCACCTGCCGCTGGCGCTGATTGACCGTCTGGCGGTGGGCTATGTGGTGCTGCCGTCTGTACGCGCGCGCGGCGATGACCGCGCCCGTCTGTTCGCCTGGTTTCTGGAAGCCGGCGGGCAGGGCGGCTGGACGCTCAGCCCGGCCGGGGCGGCGTTTGTGAACGCCCAGGCCTGGGAGGGCGAGGTGCTGCAGATTGAGCGCACGGCGGCGCGTATCCGCGCGCAAGGCGTGCGCGGCGAGGTGGGGCCGGACGAGATCGCCCGCGCCATGGACGGGCCGGCGCCGCCGGACGCGCGCGAAGCGCTGGAAGACGCAGCGGTGCGCCGGCTGGCGCAAGCCTGGGCCGCGGGATCGGACGACTCGCTGCGCGAGGTGCTGGAGACCGCCGAGCGCGCGGCCCTGACCGCGGCGCTGGAGGCTTCAGGCGGGGTGCGTCAGGACGCCGCCCGGCGCCTGGGCATGAACCGCAATACCTTTGCCCGGCGCCTGGCTGCGCTGGGACTGGACGATGAGACTGCGTCCTGAACGTCACAGGTGTTGAAACACGGTCACAGCTCAGCCATGATCCGCACCGACTGGATGTGGGAGTGACCATTTGACCACAGCGCTGTTTGCGCCCGCTGCGATCCGGCGGATATCGATTTTCGCCGTTGCGTTCGTCATCGCGGCGTGCGGCGTGATCGCACTG
This sequence comes from Oceanicaulis sp., assembly GCA_051859425.1. GTDB lineage: Bacteria > Pseudomonadota > Alphaproteobacteria > Caulobacterales > Maricaulaceae > Oceanicaulis. The sequence goes on from JBHYFR010000038.1 coordinate 11,266, forward strand.
GCGTTGATGTCGGTCAGCGCCGGCACGGTCTGGGAGCCGACCGGACTGTTTTTCAGAGCCTTGCTGGCAGGGACCATTCTGGTGGTCGCGGGTCTGGCCATCGCCGTGGCGCTGCGCGTGGGGCGGCGTCTGCGCGGGCGCAAGTTCGGCGAGCCTGCGCCGCGCCTGCAGATGCGCTTCATCACTCTGTTCGCTGTGGCCGCCATCGCCCCGGCCGTCCTGATGGCGGGGTTTCACGCCCTGGTGCTCAATCGCGGGATCGAGTTCTGGTTCGGAGAGCGCGTGACCACGCTGGTCGAGGCGTCCGCAGAACTGGGCCGCGAATGGCCGAATGTGGCGCTGAGCTTCGTGCAGCTGCAAATGGGATCGCTGGCCGAGGATCTCTCCGATCCGGCAGCGGTGCGGGGCCTTCAGGAAAGCCGCATCCTGTACCGCAACTACCTGACCCAGCAGGCCATGCTGCGCAATTTTCCGGCCGTTTATGTGATTGACAGACAGGCCACGGTGCTGGCGCGCAGTGACGAGGCGCCCGACACGCCGCCATTCGCCGCTCCCACCCAGTTCATGTTCGAGGCGGCCGATGACGGCGATATCGGCGCTTCCGACCCGGTGACGCGCGCCGATGCGCCCGATTTTGTGCGCCTGCTCATCGCCATGCCGGAATATGGCGACGCCTATCTCTATGTGGTGTGGTTTGAGGACTTCTCGCTGTTGTCCGCGCCACAGGCGGCCATCGCCTCGTTCCGCGAGGCGGTGCAGCGCGAACAGCAGATGCGCGGCAGCTTCTTCGTGGTGTACGCGCTGGCGGCGATCCTGATTTTCATCGGCGCGGTCTGGCTGGCGCTCAGCGCCTCCCATCGCGTGACGGCGCCGGTGAGCCGGCTTGTGTCTGCGGCCGAGCGCGTGCGCCGGGGGGATCTGGACGTGCGCGTTAATGTGGCGCGCGAGGATGACGAGATCGCGGCGCTGGGGCGCGCCTTCAACCGCATGACCCGCCAGCTCTCCAGCCAGCGCAAGGCGCTGGTCAAGACCAATACCGAAAGCGAACGCCGCCGCGCCTTTATCGAGGCCGTGCTGACGGGCGTCAGCGCGGGCGTGATCGGTCTGGACGCGCAGCGGCGCATCACGCTGATCAACCGCGCCGGCGCGCAGATGCTGGGCCATGAACCCGCTGATCTGGTGGGCCAGCCGCTCCATGAGGGCGCATCGGTGTTTCTCGACGTGGTCGATGAGGTGGTCCGGCGCCCCCACGAGATCGCAGAACGCCAGATCGACATCCCCAACGCTGACGGCGCGGTGATGAATCTCAATGTGCGCGCCGGCCCGGACGAGGAGGGCGGGGTGGTGCTCACCTTTGACGATGTCACCCGCCTGGTCGGCGCCCAGCGCAATGCGGCCTGGCGTGACGTGGCGCGGCGCATCGCCCACGAGATCAAGAACCCGCTGACCCCGATCCAGCTGTCGGCTGAACGCCTGCGCCGCAAATACCGGCGCATCGTCAGCGAGGACGAGCTGGACACGTTTGACCGCTGCATCGACACCATCGTGCGCCAGGTCAGCGATATCGGGCGGATGGTGGATGAATTCTCGTCCTTCGCGCGCATGCCGGCGCCGAAGATGGAAGCGGCCGACCTCAGTGAAATCGCGCGCTCGGCGGTGTTCGCGCAACGCGTCGCCTCGCCGTCGATCCGCCTGACCCTGGACGGGCCGGAGCCGGGGCCGCAGGTGGAATGCGATACGCGCCTGGCCGGTCAGGCGCTGGCCAATATTCTCAAGAACGCCGCCGAGAGCGTCTCCACACGCATGGAGCGCGACAGCGCCAAGGCGCCGGGGAAGATCGCGGTACGGGTGTTTGAAGACGAAGGCTTCGGTGTGATCGAGGCGCGCGATGACGGGCTGGGCTGGCCGGTGGCCGACAAGGCGCGCCTGACCGAACCCTATATGACCACACGCGAAAAGGGCACCGGGCTGGGACTGGCCATCGTGCGGCGCGTGATGGAGGATCATGGCGGACGCCTTGATCTGGACGATCCGGCGCCGGGCGAAACCGGGGCCGTGGTGCGTTTGGCCTTTCCCTTGCTTGAAACCCGCGCCCGGCTCGACAGCCCGGCGGCGCGTGCGGAGGCGTGATACAGATGTCGCGGGATGTTCTGATCGTTGACGATGAAGCCGATATCCGCGAGCTCATTGGCGGGCTCCTTGAGGATGAAGGCTATGAGGCGCGCTATGCCGGTGACGCCGACAGCGCCCTGGCCGCCGTGCGCCGGCGCCGCCCGTCCTTGGCCATTCTTGATGTCTGGCTGCAGGGATCGCGGCTGGACGGCATTGAACTGCTCGACGAGATCAAGCGCACCGATCCGCTTCTGCCCGTGGTGGTCATCTCCGGCCATGGCACGATCGAGACGGCGGTGGCGGCGATCCGCAAGGGCGCCTATGACTTCATCGAAAAACCGTTCAAATCCGACAAGTTGCTGATCACGGTGGAGCGCGCGCTGGAAGCCAGCCAGCTGCGCCGGGAAAACGCCGAGCTGCGCGCGCGCTCTGAAATGCAGACCGATCTGGTGGGGCGCTCGGCCGCCATCCTCACCCTGCGCCAGACCATCGAGCGTGTGGCGCCGACCAATTCGCGCGTGCTCATCTCCGGCCTGCCCGGCACGGGCAAGGAGCTGATCGCGCGCATGATCCACGCGGGGTCCAGCCGGGCGAAGGGCGACTTCGTGCCCGTCAGCGCCGCGCTGATGGACCCTGACCGCGTGGAGCTGGAGCTGTTCGGCGCCGAGCGCGACGGGGTGGTGGAGCGCACCGGTCACCTGGAAGCGGCCCACGGCGGGACATTGTTCCTGGATGAAGTCGGCGACATGCCGCTGGCGACACAGGGCAAGCTGTTGCGCATGCTGGTCGAGCAGAAATTCCGCCGGGTCGGGGGCGCGGCGGATGTGGAGGTGAATGTACGCGTGCTGTCCTCCACCGCGCGCGATCTGCGCGGCCTGATCAGCCAGGGCCGGTTCCGCGAGGATCTCTATCACCGCCTCGCCGTGGTCCCGATCGAGATCCCCACCCTGGCCGAGCGCCGCGACGACATCCCCTATCTGGTGGAGCATTTCATCGAGCGCCTGACCACGATCACCGGCCTGCCGCGCCGGCGCATCGGCGAGGACGCCATGGCCGCGCTGCAGGCCCATGACTGGCCGGGCAATGTGCGCCAGCTGCGCAACAATGTGGAGCGGCTGCTGATCCTGGCGTCGGGCAATCCTGACGAGCCGGTGACGCTGGACCATCTGCCCGGCGAGGTTGCCGGGCGCTCGGCCAGCACGGCTTCGGGTCTCGACGCCGAACGCATGATCGCCCTGCCGCTGCGCGATGCGCGCGAAAGCTTCGAGCGCGAATATCTGCGCGCCCAGATCAGCCGGTTTGGCGGGAATATCTCGCGCACCGCCACGTTCATCGGCATGGAGCGCTCGGCCCTGCACCGCAAGCTCAAGACGCTGGGCGTATCCGGGTCCGGACGCGGCGAGGACGATGATCCCGACGCGGACGCAGCATCATGAAAGCGGTCGTATGTGGCGCCGGACGGGTGGGACACGGCATAGCCCGTGAACTGGCCGGTGAAGGCAATGCCGTCACCGTGGTGGACTGGTCGCGCGAGCTGATCGACAAGGTGACCACCGATCTCGACGTGCGCGGGGTGGTGGGCCACGGCGCGCACCCGGATGTGCTGGAGCGCGCCGGGATCGCCAATGCCGATCTTCTGGTGGCGGTCACCTATTCGGATGAAACCAATATGGTGGCCTGTCAGGTCGCCAAGACGCTGTTTGATACGCCCACCCGCATCGCGCGTGTGCGCGCCCAGAGCTATCTCGACCGGCGCTGGGGCGATCTGTTCTCCACCGGCGGCCTGCCCATCGACGTCACCATCTCGCCCGAGCTGGAGGTCAGCCGGTCCATCCTGCAGAGGCTGGAGACGCCGGGCGCCTTCGCCACCGCGCCGTTCGCCAATTCGCGCGTCCAGATTCTGGGCCTGCGCGTGGACGAGCAGTCGCCTGCGGCGGGCAGCTCGCGCGATCAATTGCTCGAACTGTTTCCCGACCTGGGGTTCGACCTGGTGGGCATCCAGCGCGACAAGACGATTTTCATCCCGGGCCCCACCGACCAGCTGATGGCCGGTGACGACGCCTATGTCAGCGTCAAGGCGTCCCATGTGAAGCGCGCCCTGGACGTTTTTGGCCGCTCGGCCGCGCGCGCCCGGCGCGTGGTCATCGTGGGCGCAGGCAATATCGGGCTGTATGTGGCCCGGGCCCTGGAGCGCGTCAGCGGCGTGCGCGTGCGCATCATCGAGCGCGACAAGGCCCAGGCCGAGCGCGCGGCGGATGTCTTGCGCAAGACCGTGGTGCTCCATGGCGACGGCATGGACCGCGACATCCTGCGTGAGGCGGGGATTGAGGACGCCGAACTCGCCCTGTGCCTGACCAATGACGACAAGGTCAATCTCCTGAGCGCCGTCATGGCCAAGGGCGAGGGGGCCGAGCGTTCGGTCTGCCTGGTCAATGAAGAAGCGTTCAAGTCGGTGCGCGGCGCGCTGGGCGTCAATGTCATGATCGATCCGCGCGAGGTGACGGTCTCCACCATCCTCCAGCACATCCGCCGCGGGCGCATCACCGGCCTGCAATCGCTGGCTGGCGGCGCCGCCGAGGCGCTGGAAGGGGTGGCGCTGGCGACCTCGCCGCTGGTGGGCAGGGCGCTCAACGCTCTGGAATTGCCCGAGGACGTGGCCGTCTGCGCG
>JBHYFR010000039.1:0-15947 GCA_051859425.1 Oceanicaulis sp.
GCCTTGGTGGTGGACTTGATGTGCCATTCCAGCAGCGGCGCCCCCAGCGACTCGGCGACCTGGCGGGCCAGCTCTGTCTTGCCGGTGCCCGGCTCGCCCTTCACCAGAAGGGGGCGCTCCAGAATGATCGCGGCATTGACCGCTGCGGCCAGCTCGTCGGTGGCCACATATGACTGAGTGCCTTCAAAACGCATGGTGGAATCCCGCCCGCTTCCCGAGATCAATCAAACGGTCACATAGTGGGGCGCGCCATGCCGGCTTGCAACCGACAGGCGCGCCTAGATTGCACCTACACCGCTGAGGGGTTGCGGCTTAATCCGGCTTGAAACCGGGCCCCATCACGAAGGCGTTGAGCTTGTTGCCGTCCAGATCGCGGAAATAGGCGGCGTAGAAGCCTTCGCCGCGCGGACCGGGAGGGCCTTCGCACTTGCCGCCCATGGCCAGGGCGATCTCATACAGGCGGCGCACCTGGTCCTGGTCGCGCGCCGCCAGCGCCACCATCACGCCATTGCCCACGCTCGCCGGCTCGCCATTGAAGGGCAGGGTCAGGCCGATGCCCGCCGCGCCATCGGGTTTTCCCCAGGCAATGAAGCTGTCGGTTTCCATCATGCGCGGCGTGTCGAGCTCCCTGGCCAGCGCGTCATAGAAAGGCGCCGACCCCTGCAGATCGCATGTGCCGACCGTTACATAACCAATCATATCTGTTCCCCGTATGTTCCAATGCGGCCACTATTGCTTACCCGGTCTGATCTGTCGAGTGGAATCTGACGCCCCTTCGCCCGCTACCCAGGCTTTTCCACCCCTCATGTCAGCCCGGCTCTTGTCAGGGCGCGCGCGGTGGCGCCGAATCGCGGCCCAATAGCGCCTCACCACAAGCGGAGTGATCGATGGCGATGGCCCAACCTCATCCCGAGACGTCCGGCGCCGCGCACGGTTCGGCGATCGAGCACGCCTATCTCGATCTCCTGCGCGAGATCATGGAGCGGGGCGAGGATCAGAGCGACCGCACCGGCACGGGCACGCGCGCCGTGTTCGGCCGCCAGATCCGCTGCGATCTCGCCGATGGTTTTCCGCTGCTGACCACCAAGAAGGTGCATTTCAAGTCCGTGGCCGTGGAGCTGTTGTGGTTCATCAAGGGCATGACCAATGTGCGCTGGCTGCAGGAGCGCGGCGTCTCGATCTGGAATGAGTGGGCCGACGCCGACGGCGAGCTGGGGCCTGTCTACGGCAAGCAGTGGCGGCGCTGGACCGGGCCGGACGGGCGCGAGATCGACCAGCTGGCCGATCTGGTCGAGGCGATACGCACCACGCCTGACAGCCGGCGCCTGATCCTGTCGGCATGGAACCCGGCGGACGTGCCGTCCATGGCCCTGCCGCCGTGCCACACCCTGTTCCAGTTCAAGGTGCTGGGCGGGCGCCTGCACCTGCAGCTCTACCAGCGCAGCGCCGACATGTTTCTGGGCGTGCCGTTCAATATCGCCAGCTACGCGCTCCTGCTCTGCATGGTGGCGCAGGCGACCGGGTATGAGCCGGGCGAATATGTCCACACATTCGGCGACGCTCACATCTACGCCAATCACGTGGACCAGGTGCGCGAGCAGCTCTCGCGCACGCCCCGGCCCCTGCCGCGGCTGAAACTCGACCCCGCGATCACCGATCTGTTCGCGTTCGAATACGAGCACATCACCCTGGAGGGCTATGACCCGCATCCGGCGATCAAGGCGCCGGTGGCGGTGTGAGGGGTTTGCGATGATGTCGAAGGCGCAGTTTCAGCAGCTAGCAGAGATGCATGCAGACAATGCGCGCCAGCTATATCGGCTCGGTGGTTATACAAACGCCTTTCATCTGGCGGGCCTTGCGGTGGAGTGCGCCCTCAAAGCGCTGGTGTGTGATCGATTCATACAAGGCGTACTGCCGGATCCCCGCATTGTCACCGCCGCTCATTCCCACAAGCTTGAAGACTTGGCCGGTCTGGCTGGCATCAAGGCGGCGCTGATCGAGAGGGTGAAGGCCGATGAAGCATTCGCAGCGAAGTGGACAGCGGTGAGAAACTGGTCCATCGCCTCGCGATATGAGACAATAACCTTTGTCGATGCTGCTGAACTCATAGAGGCGGCTTTGGACGCCGGAGGGCTGCTGGAATGGATCAGGACATACTGGTGACCGATCGGGTGCAGGCCGGTGAAGCGGCTATTCGGGCCCTTGATGCGGCCGGCTATGATGTTTCAGCGGCATTTTGGAACTACTTCTCCGAGCCTGGGGGCTGGCGACTGGTTCTTGTCCCGCGTGGATTCGAGGGCGGGGCGGTGACGCAGGAATTGCTGAAGATCATCCCGATTTTGAATCAGGCAAGTGTCAATCTTGATGTCTCTGACATCAAGATTGTGGCTTCGAAACATGAACTGATTCAGGCGCTTGGTCGGTTCATGCCCAAAAACGATCTTGGCGGCGTCTGGGCCAGCAAGAACTGGATCGACGGCGTCTACATCGAGGATGCCTATATCTACCGCATGGCCGCATGATTCCCATCGCCCTCGTCGTCGCTGTCGCCCGCAATGGCGTGATTGGCCGGGACGGCGATCTGCCGTGGCGGATTTCGTCGGACTTGAAGCGCTTCAAACAGGTGACGCTGGGCAAGCCCGTCGTGATGGGGCGTAAGACCTGGGACAGCCTGCCGCGCAAGCCTTTGCCGGGCCGGGCCAATATCGTGATCAGCCGCACGCTGGCCGAGGCGCCGGGCGCGCAGGTCTGCGCTGATCTGGATGCTGCGCTGGATGCGGCCCGGGCGGCTGCCCGCGCCGATGGCGCCGCCGAGATCTGCATTATTGGCGGCGCACAGATTTACGCGGCGGCGCTGGAGCGCGCCGCGCGCATCTACCTGACCGAAGTCGATCTGGCGCCACGCGGTGGTTCGCGCTTTCCCGCGCTGGACCCGGCGGTGTGGCGCGAAGTATCCGCCGAGCGTGTCGAGGCGGGCGAGGGTGATGATGCGGCCTTTACGGCGCGGCTTCTCGAACGCGCGTGAGCGGGGCCCTACTGCGCGGCAAGGCGGCGCATATGTCCGGTTTCCCTTGAACCTGAGCGTTTGTGCGTTCAGATACTGCCATCACAGCGCCCGCCCTGCGGCGGCGCACGGGTTTCACGCCAGGAGACGGGAAACACTATGCCCTGGAATAATAATGCAGGCGGCGGCGGTCCGTGGGGATCAGCCGGCGGCGGCGGCGGAAAGAACAACAACCCCTGGGGAAGCGGGCCGGGCGGTCCGCGCCGCGGGCCGAATGGTCAGGAACCGGATCTGGAAGATGCCGTGCGCAAATTCCAGGACTGGCTCGGCGGCCTGTTTGGCGGGCGCGGCGGCGGTGGCGGCGGGCTTGCCGGCCTGATCATCGTGGCGGCGATCTTCGTCTGGGTCGCGGTGCCGGGCAATTTCTACTATTTCGTCGGCGCCGAGCAGGCTGGCGTGGTGCTGCGCTTTGGCGAGTACAGCCGCACCGAGCAGCCGGGCCTGCGGCTGAAGCTGCCCTATCCGGTGGAAACGGTTGAGCTGCCGCCGGTCACGACGGTGAATGAAATCCGCGTCGGCCAGACGCCTCAGGAAAGCCTGATGCTGACCCGCGACGAGAACATCGTCGACATCACCTTCACGGTTCAGTGGCGTGTGGACCTGACCGAGCCGGATGGCGTCAGGAATTTCCTGTTCAACGTGCGTGATCCCGAAGGCACGGTGAAAGCCGTGGCTGAAAGCGCGATGCGCGAAGTGGTCGGCAATAACGACCTCCAGCCGATCATCACCCAGGCGCGTACCGAAGTGGGCCGCCGCGCCCGCGACATCCTGCAGACCACGCTGAACAATTACGCGGCGGGCATCCAGATCCTGGAAGTGCAGCTGCAGGAAGCCACGCCGCCGGCCACCGTCATCGACGCGTTCCGGGACGTGGATGCGGCCCGTCAGGACCGTACGCGCCTTGAACTGCAGGCGCGCGCCTACGCCAATACGGTCATCCCCGAAGCGCGCGGTGAAGCCTCGCGCATTGACGAGCAGGCCCGTGGTTACCGCGAGCGTGTGATCGCCGAGGCGGCCGGTCTGGCTGACCGCTTCAACGCGATCTACGCCGAGTACCAGCTGGCCCCGGTCGTCACCCGCCGCCGGATGTATCTCGAAACCATGGAGCAGGTGATCGGACGTTCCGACCTGATGATCCTGGAAGCGGATGGCGGGGCGGTGCCCTACCTGCCGCTCGACAGGCTCGGACAGAACCGGGGGCCGGCCCCTCAGAGTAGCGCGATCCAGTCGCGCGGCGCCACGGGAGGTCAGTAAGCCATGCGTACGATCATTTATCTAATTATCGCCCTGGCCATCGCGGGCGTTATCGTCTTGATGAACTCGCTCTACGTGGTCACCGAGCGCCAGCAGGCGGTGGTGCTGCGCTTTGGCGAGCCGGTCGGCGTGGTCAACGCCATCGTCGATCCGCAGAATCCGCGCCCCAGCGAAGCCGGGCTTCACTTCCGCACGCCGTTCGTGACCACCGTCACCATGTTCGACAAGCGGAATCTGGAGTTCGACACCGCACCTGCCGAAATCCTGGCCTCTGACCAGGAACGGATCGTTGTGGACGCCTTCCTGCGCTACCGTGTGGTCAACCCGCTGCGCGTGTTCCAGACGGTGCGTGACGAGCGTGGCCTGCGCCAGCGTCTGCAGGCGATCATGGACGACTCGGTGCGCGGCGTGGTCGCCTCCTTGCCCTCCAGCGAGGTCATCTCCGGCCAGCGCGCCGATCTGATGGAGCGCATCCGCGTCGCGGTGGAGACCCAGGCGCGCAACCAGGATCTCGGCATCGAAGTGATTGATGCGCGCATCAAGCGCGCCGATCTGCCCCAGCAGATCGCCAATCAGGTGTTCGAGCGCATGCGCGCCGAGCGTCAGCAGGAAGCCGCCCAGATCCGCGCCGAGGGTGAGCAGCGCTCACGCGAAGTGCGCGCCGACGCCGACCGTCAGGTCGAGGTCATTCTGGCCAATGCGCGGGCTGACTCCGAACGCATCCGCGGTGAAGGCGATGGCGAGCGCAACCGCATCTTCGCGGCGGCCTATGGCCAGGACCCCGAGTTCGCCGACTTCTACCGCACGATGATCGCCTATGAGACGGCGATGCGGTCGGGCACGCCCATCGTGGTGCCCGCCGACTCGGAGTTCTTCCGTTACTTCCGCAGTGAACGTGGCTCGGCTCCGACGCCGCGCTGATGCTGGAATGGTTGCTGATCGGGCTTGGCGTAGCATGCGTCCTTGAGGGCGTGTGCTACGCCGCCGCCCCCGGCGCCATGAAACGCATGGCGGCCATCGCGGCCGGCGCCGCGCCGTCGCATCTGCGTCTGGCCGGTCTGGCGGCAGCAGCGGCCGGGGTGGCAATTGTCGCGCTTGTGACCGGGACCAGTTAGGGCGTACGCACACGTGCTCTTGGCGCGGCGGGCTGCGGCGCGTTAAGTCTCTGCTGACCCTGCCGCCGGAGCCGACCATGCGTCTTTGCACCCTTTTCGCCGCCAGCCTGTCGCTGATCCTTGCGGCCGCCGGCGCGGCCTCTGGCCAGCCATCCCAGGGTTTCGCCGATCTCAATGACCGTCTCAGCCCGGCTGTGGTGAATATCGCCACTGCCCAGCGCGTGGGATCAGGCGACGGCCTGCCTGTGTTTCCGCCCGGTTCGCCGCTCGAGCGTTTCAACGACATGCTGGGTGAGGGGCCGCGCATGGCCCGCTCGCTGGGCTCGGGCTTCATCATTGATGGCGCCGGCCTGGTCATAACCAACAACCATGTCATCGAGGACGCCGACGCCGTTGAGGTCGTCCTGCAGGACGGGCGGGTCCTGCCCGCCGAGGTGATCGGACGCGACCCGGCCACGGATCTGGCCGTGCTGCGCGTGGATGCCGGCGAGGTGCTGCCCCATGTGGCGTTCGGCGACAGTGACGCCGCGCGCGTCGGCGACTGGGTGGTGGCGATCGGCAATCCGTTCGGCCTGGGCGGTTCGCTCACCGTGGGCGTGATCAGTGCGCGCGGGCGTGATATCGGCGGCCAGTACGACGACTATCTGCAGAGCGATGTCTCCATCAATCGCGGCAATTCGGGCGGCCCGCTGTTCAATCTGGACGGCGAGGTGATCGGCGTGAACACCGCCATCTTCTCGCCCACGGGCGCCAGCGTGGGGATTTCCTTTTCGGTGCCCAGTGCGGTGGCGCAGCCGGTGATCGCCCAGCTGATCGAGCATGGCGAGACGCGCCGGGGTTGGCTGGGCGTGAACGTCCAGCCTGTCACGCCGGACATGGCGCGGGCCATGGGCCTGTCCTCGGCGCGTGGTGCGGTAGTGACCCGCATCGACCCCGAAGGCCCCGCCGCCGGGAGCGGCTTGCAGGCCGGCGACGTGATCCTGGCCATCGGCGATCGCGCCGTGGCCGATGACCGGCGCCTGACGCGCATTGTCGCCGAGACCGAGCCGGGCGCGCGCGTGCGCCTGGAGGTCTTCCGCCGCGGCGAATCCCTGACGCTGAACGTGGAGATCGCCCGCCTGCGCGAGCGCGCGGCGCCGGTGCGTCCCGGCGCGCGCAATGGCGCCGGACCCGAGACCACGCCGTCCGAGCGCCCCGCCAGCGCCAGCCTGTTCGGACTGACCCTGGCGCCCATGACCGACGCGTTGCGCCGGCAATATCGCCTGCATCCCGACGCTGATGGCCTGGTGGTCACGGCGGTGGACGCCTCCAGCGATGCGGCGGGCAAGGTGCGCGTGGGCGATGTGCTCGAAGAGATCGCCTGGACGCGGGTGGAAAGCCTGGATCAGGCCCGCGAGCTCGCCGACACCGCACGCGCCGCCGGGCCGGTGCTGGTGACGCTGAACCGCCAGGGCCAGTATCTGCTCCAGACCATGCGCGGGTGAGCGCCGGCCGGGACATATTGCTTCTTGGCGGGCCGACCGCGTCGGGCAAGTCGGCGCTGGCGATCCACGCCGCACGGCGCCTGGACGCCGAGATCATCAACGCCGACTCCCTGCAGGTCTATGACGGCCTGCGCGTGCTGACGGCGCGCCCCGGAGCCGACGAGACCGGCGGTGTTCCCCATCATCTGTTTGGCGCCCTGGATCCGGGCGAGCGCTGCTCGGTGGGGCGCTGGTCGCGTCTGGCGCTGGACGCCATCGCCGGGGTGCGCGGGCGCGGACGGCGCGTCGTGCTGGCTGGCGGCACCGGCCTGTACTTCAAGGCGCTTCTGGAGGGCCTGGCGCCCGCACCCGACATCCCTGCCGGCATACAGGCCGAAGTGGACGCGCTGCATGCGCGCGGCGGAGTCGGCGCGCTGCGCGCGGAAGCCGAGCGGCTGGACCCGGTGGGCGCGGCGCGGGTGGAAGCCGGTGACCGTCAGCGCCTGATGCGCCTGATCGTCGTGGCGCGCGCCAGCGGGCAGCCACTGTCCCGGCTGCAGGCCGATACAACTCCGCTGATTGATCCGGCGTGCGCGCTGGGCGTGGCGATCCTGCCTGACCGGGCCGCGCTCTATGCGCGGATCGAGGCGCGCTTTGACGCCATGATTGAAGCCGGGGCGCTGGACGAAGCGCGGGCCCTGGCCGCGCGTCAGCTTGCCCCGGACCTGCCCGCGATGAAGGCGGTGGGCCTGCCGCCCCTGCTGGCGCATCTGGCCGGGACCCTCTCGCTGGAGGCGGCCATCGACACCGCCAAGCGTGACAGCCGCCGCTACGCCAAGCGGCAATACACCTGGTTCTCCAACCAGCATCCCGGCTGGGCGCGCATCACGAGCCTTGACCCGGCCGAGGCCCGCGCCGAGCTTGACGCCATCCTGGACGCCGCATTTGAAAGACCACTGTCATGACTGATGTTCTCTATGAGGCTGATATCGATATGAGCGTGCTGCGCGGGCGCACGCTGGCGATCATCGGTTATGGCAATCATGGCCGCTCCCATGCGCTCAATCTGCGTGACACAGGGGCCCGGGACATTCTGGTGGCGCTGCGTGAGGGATCACCCAACCGGGCGCGCGCCGAGGCCGACGGGTTTGAGGTGGCGAGCCTGGCTGACGCCGCCCGGCGCGCGGACATCGTGTCCCTGCTGGCTGCGGACGAGGCCCATGGCGAGATCTGGCGCGAGCATATCGCGCCCAACCGCAAGCGAGGTCAGGCGCTGGTCCTGTGTCACGGGTTTTCCATCGAATATGGTCTGATCGATCCGCCTGCCGACGGTGATGTGGTGCTGGCCGCGGCCAAGGGGCCGGGCGGGGCGGTGCGCACGGCGTTCGAGCGCGGCGGCGGTTTGCTGGGGTTCTGGGCGGTGCACCGCGACGCCAGCGGCGCGGCGGGGGCGCTGGCCAAAGCCTATCTCGCCGGGCTCGGCTGCGGGCGCGCCGGCATCCGCGAAACCAGCTTCCGCGAAGAAGCGCTGGCCGACATTCTGGGCGAGCAGGCCGTGCTGGTGGGCGGCGTATGCGCGCTGGCCCGCGAGGGTTTTGAAACGTTGATGCAAGCCGGGATCAGCCCGGAAATGGCGTATATCGATACCGTTCACGAGATCAAATACATCGCCGATCTGATCCACGAGCGCGGCATGGCGGGCATGTATGAAGCCATCTCCGACACCGCCGAGTTCGGCGCTCACGAAGTGGAAGGCGCGATCCGCGAAGCGGTGCGCCCGGTCTTCAAAGCCATCGTGGAGGACGTGACGGCCGGCGCATTTGCGCGGCGCTGGGTCGCAGACTATGAGAACGGGCGCAAAACGCTTATGGCCCGGCGCAACGCGGCGAGCGCTCACCCGGCGGAGGCGGCTGGCCAGGCGATCCGCGCCGGCGCAGCGCGGCGCAGCTGACGGCGCCGGGCTTGCAAGGGTCAACGCCACAACGGGCGGGGCGGGAGTAGCATGCATCTGGATGCAGTGATCCGTTTCTTTTCCAACATGGACGCGCGCGCCGTGCGCGCCGTGATGATCTCGCTCGGCCTGTTTGCGCTGGTGGCGGTGATGTTCGTGGTGGGGCGCACCGGTCTGGTGGATTCCGACACCATCAATGCCTGGCTCGCTGCGGCGTCGCGCCATTGGTATTACGCGCTTCCGGCGACCATTCTGGCCTTTACTGCGCTGGCCTATATCGGCGCGCCGCAGTTTGCGCTCATCGCCGCCTGCGTGCTCGCCTTCGGGCCCTGGAGTGGTTCGGCCTATGCCTGGATCGCCACCATGGCGTCTGCATCGGTGACCTTCTACACGGGCCGCTTCGCCGGGGCTGACGTGGTGCGCCGCTATGGCGGGCGCACGGTCAACCGCATCTCCGAGTTTGTCGGGCGCAACGGATTCTGGGCGAGCATGATCATCCGCAATGTGCCCAGTGCGCCGTTCATCGTGGTCAATATGGCCGCAGGCGTGTCGCGCATGACGTTCCTGGCGTTCGCCGCCGGCACGTCCATCGGGATCATCCCGAAAATCGCCCTGGTGGCGTTTGCCGGGCGCGGCGTGATCGAGCTTGTAGGCGGCGGCAGTCTGTGGCTGGCCGCGTCCGCGCTTCTGGCTGCGGTGGGCTGGCTGGGCGCCATGCTGGTCGCGCGGCGGTGGCTGAGCGGCCCGGAAGACGAGCCAGCGGCTGACAGCGAAGCAGGCGACGCGCTTGCAAAGACGCCCGGACCGTCGCACAAGGACGAGAGCCAAATTTTACCATAGGCGTAAGCGTGTTTGGCGCGGGCGCCGGATCATACGGGTTATGCCATGTTCTCCAGCCTGTTCGGCCTTTTGTCAGCCGACATCGCCATCGATCTGGGGACCGCGAATACGCTGGTCTATGTCAAAGGGCGCGGTGTTGTCCTGAACGAGCCTTCCGTGGTCGCCTACAAGGTGGAGAAGGGCCGCAAGCACGTCCAGGCCGTCGGCGCGGAAGCCAAGCTCATGCTGGGCAAGACGCCGGGCAATGTGGAAGCCATCCGCCCCATGCGCGACGGCGTGATCGCCGACTTCGAAGTCGCGCAGGAAATGATCAAATACTTCATCCGCAAGGTTCACAACCGGCAGGCCTTCGTCAGCCCGCAGGTGGTGATCTGCGTGCCGTCCGGCGCCACGGCGGTGGAGCGGCGCGCGATTCATGAAAGCGCCGCCAGCGCAGGCGCGCGCAAGGTCTATCTGATTGACGAGCCGATGGCCGCTGCGGTGGGCGCGGGTCTGCCCATCGACGAGCCGACCGGCTCCATGATCGTCGATATCGGCGGCGGCACCACCGAAGTGGCGGTCATGTCCCTGTCGGGCATCGTCTACTCGCGCTCGGTGCGCGTCGGCGGTGACAAGATGGACGAGGCGATCATCAACTATATCCGCCGCTCGGCGAACCTTCTCATTGGCGAGACCAGCGCCGAACGCATCAAGAAGGAAATCGGCTCGGCCATGCCGCCGCTCAAGGGCGAGGGCCTGACGCTGGACATCAAGGGGCGCGATCTGATGAACGGCGTGCCGCGCGAGATCGTCATCACCGAGGCGATGATCGCCGATGCGCTGGCCGAACCGGTCGAGCAGATCGTCGAGGCGGTCAAGCAGGCGCTGGAAGCCACGCCGCCGGAGCTGGCTGCGGACATCGTGGACAAGGGCATCGTGCTCACCGGCGGCGGCGCGCTTCTGCGCAACCTGGACACCGAGCTGCGCGACCGTACGGGCCTGCCGGTCAGCCTGGCCGACGAGCCATTGTCCTGTGTCGTGCTGGGCTGTGGCAAGGCGGTCGAGAATCTGCGCCTGTGGCGGCCGATTCTGGCCGAGGCGGTATAACCCACGGGCGCAACAAGCGGGGATGAGTGTTGGCGCAGCGCTGGACCGGGCGACGGCAGGTAGATGACGGGGTCCGCTTCGCGCCGACCCTGACCATTGCCTGTGTCGTGATCGCCATCGTGCTCGCCTTCCTCGACCGTCCTGACGCGCGCCTTGAGCCTCTGGCCAATCTGCGCGCCGGCTTCAATGATCTGGCGGCCCCTGTCCTCGAGCTGGCGGCGCGCCCCTTGCGCGGCTTCGCCAATACCGGACCCTGGTGGCGCAACCAGCTGGCGCTGGCCGAGGAGAACCGTCAGCTGCGCCTGCAGGTCTCCGAGCTGCGGGCCTGGCGCGATGTGGCGCTGGCCGGGCAGGAGCGCAATGCGCGCTACCGAGAAGCCCTCAATCTCCAGGGACCCGATACCGGCGAGCGGATCACGGCCTGGACCGTGGCTGACCGCTCCAACGCCTTCGTCCGCTCGCGCCTGGTGGGGGCCGGGGCAGACGCGGGCGTGCGCCGGGGCTATCCGGCTGTGAATGTCTATGGTCTGGTCGGGCGCATTGTGGATGTGGGCCGGTCCTCCTCGCGCATCCTGCTTTTGACTGACCTCAACAGCCGCGTGGCGGTGATGGCTGACCGCTCCAACGCCCGCGCCCTTCTGCTGGGCGACAATACCGGTCAGCCCCGCCTTGAATATCTCAGCCGCGAGCCGGACCTGATTGAGGGCGACCGCATCGTCACGTCTGGCGATGACAATGTGCTGCCGCGCGGCTTGCCTGTGGGGCAGGCGTTCCGTGACAGCGAGGGCCGGTGGCGTGTGGCGCTGTACAGCGACGCCGCGCCGCTGGATCTGGTGTGGATCTGGCCGTTCGATGCCGTGGCCGAGCCTGGCGCGGAACCCGAAGTGGTGACCCTCCCTGCCCCCCTTCCCGAACTGACCGCCGGGCAGGCTGACAACGCAGGCGGCGCGGGCCTGCCTGTGGCGGCTGAGGGAGAGGGCTGATGCGCGCCAACCGGGACCGCGATGCGGTATGGCCCTCCGTCGCCGGGTTCATCGTGTCAGTGCTTCTGGCGCTGGTGCTCTATACCGCGCCGTCCAGCGTGGGCGGCCTGCCTGATCTGACGCCGTCGCTGCCACTGATCGTGTTGTTTATCTGGGCTGTGCGTCGGCCCTGGTTCGTGTCGCCGCCGGTGATCCTGCTGGTCGGCCTGTTGCAGGACCTGATCAGCGGCGGGGTGATGGGCGTGTGGGCGCTGGCCTATGTGGCCGCCTTCGCCATCGCCCGCCCGCGCAGCGAGGAGGGGGCGGCCGATCTGGGACCGCTGACCATCCGGTTTGTGGTGCTCGCCGCATTGGCGTTCGCCATTGCCTGGGGCGTGGGCTCGGCGGCTATCGGTGTTCCGGCAGGCGCCGCGCCGTTGATTACCGAAGCGATCATGACCATTGTGTTGTTTCCGGTGCTGGGGTGGGTGTTTGCAAGGCGTAAAGAACGCTCTGCCATGTTCAATTCCGGTCGTGGCGGATAAGCTGGCGCGACCCGTCACCCCGATGCGTGAGGCTTGGCCGGCATGCGACGCGACAAGCAGGAATACCAGGCGCGGTTCAACCGGCGCGTGATGCTGCTCGGCGGCGCCGGGGCGCTGATGTTCACCGGCCTGGCCGCGCGCCTGTATACGCTTCAGGTGCTGGAGCAGGACCGCTACCGCACCTTGTCGGAGAGCAACCAGTTCAGCTTCCGCCTGCAGCCGCCGGTGCGCGGGCGCATCCTGGACCGGTTCGGTGAGCCGCTGGCGGAGAACCGCGACAATTACCGGCTCTTCATCGTGCCCGAGCAGGCCGGCAATCCCGCGCGGGCGCTGGAGCGGCTGGCGCGCCATCTGCCGATGACCGAGGCGCGCATGGAGCGCCTGCTGATGCAGATCGCCCGGGCGCCGCGCTTCCAGCCGGTGACGGTCGCCGAGGATCTCGACTGGGAGACGTTCGCGCGCATCAATCTGCACCTGCCCGAACTGCCCGGCATTGTGCCCGATGTGGGCGAGGTGCGCACCTATCCCCACGCCCAGGTGATGTCCCATGTCACCGGCTATGTTCAGGTCGCCTCGCCGGAGGTCGCCCGCAATGACCGGCTGCTGCTCCATCCGGGCTTCAGGATCGGCCGCGCCGGCGCGGAGGTCGCCAATGAGTCCACGCTGCGCGGCGCGCCGGGCCAGCTGAAGGTTGAGGTCAACGCCTTTGGCCGGGTCATCCGCGAACTGCCCGATCAGTCGATCCCGGCGCGCGCCGGCGGGGATGTGCCGCTGAGCATTGATCTGCGCGCCCAGCGCGTGGCCATGCAGGCGCTGTCCCAGGAGGCGGCCGCGGCTGTGGCGCTGGACATGACCAATGGCGAGATTCTGGTGCTCGCCTCGACGCCGGGTTTTGATCCCAACGCCTTTGTGCTGGGCATTGGCCAGAGCGAGTTCAACGCGCTCAACACCAATGAATACCGGCCGCTGTTCAACAAGGCGACCACAGGGCTCTACGCCCCGGCCTCCACCATCAAGGGCCTGATTTCCATGGCCGCGCTGGAGCACGGGGTGATCAGCCCGAACGAGCGCATTCATTGTTCCGGCCATGTGCAGCTGGGCGACCGCCGGTTCCACTGCTGGCGGCGCGAGGGGCATGGCCATGTCCACATGCATGACGCCATGAAGGTGTCGTGCGACACGTATTACTACGAGGTGGCGCGCCGGCTCGGCATTGAACGCATCCGTGAGATGGCGGTGCGGTGCGGGCTGGGCCAGTTGTTTGATATCGGCCTGCCGATCCCCGAACGCGCATCGGGCCTGGTGCCCAGCGCCGCCTGGAAGCGCGCCCGGCGCGGCCAGCCCTGGACCACGGGCGACACGTTCAATACCGGCATCGGCCAGGGCTATCTGCTCACCTCGCCGCTGCAGCTGGCGGTGATGACGGCGCGCCTGGCTACCGGCCGGGCGGTGACGCCGACCCTGTCCCTGCGCCCGCAGGGCTTTGAGTTCGAGCCGCTGGGGTTCAATCAAGCCCATGTCGACACCGTGCACCGGGCCATGCATGGCGTGGTCAATGAGCCGGGCGGCACCGCGTACTGGACCCTGCAGCCGGGGCTCGGCGTGCCGGACGCCCAGATGTGCGGCAAGACCGGCACCGCCCAGGTGTATTCCATCACGGCCGAAGAGCGTGCGCGCGGCGTGCGCAGCCAGGAAGATCTGCCCTGGCGGCTGCGCAATCACGGCCTGTTTATCGGCTACGCCCCGTCGCACAGCCCGCGCTACGCGGTGGCGGTGGTGGTCGAGCACGGCATGGGCGGCACACGCACCGCCGCGCGTCCGGCGCGCGATATCCTGCGCGACCTGGTCGAGCGCGATCCGGCCGGGGCCAGGCTGGGACCGATCGCCGAACTGGCGCGCTCGGGCGCGCGGGGAGGCTGAGCCATGGGCGTCTTCACCCAGTCGGTGCCGCGCGGCCTGCGCGAGAAGCTTTACGAGATCAACTGGGCCTTCGTGCTGCTGATCATCCTGATCGGCCTGATCGGCGTGGGCATGCTGTATTCGGTGGAAGGCGGGCAATGGGACCCTTACGCCTCACGCCATGCCGTGCGCTTCGCCGCCGGGTTCGGCGTGATGCTGACCGTCGCCCTGGCGCCGCCGCGCTTCTGGATGGGGCTGGCCTATCCGGTCTATCTGGGCGCGCTGGTTCTGCTGATCGGGGTGGAGTTTTTCGGCACCGTGGCGATGGGCGCCAAGCGCTGGCTGGAGATCGGGCCGATCCGCATGCAGCCGTCGGAGATCATGAAGATCGCTCTGGTGCTGGCGCTGGCGCGTTATTATCACGACCTGCCCGAGGAGCGGGTGTCCAGCCTGTTCGGCCTGCTGATTCCGGTCATGATGATCGCATTTCCGGTGCTTCTGGTGTCACGCCAGCCTGATTTGGGCACATCGGTGCTGATCGCGGCGACCGGGGTGGTGCTGGTGTTCCTGGCCGGGCTGTCCTGGCGGGTGATCGCGGTCGGGTCGGTGTTCGCCGCCATCGGGGGGTGGGCGGTGCTGCAGTACGCGCTCAAGGATTACCAGCGAGAGCGCATCTTCACCTTCCTTGATCCCGAGGCCGACCCATTGGGCGCCGGCTATCAGATATTGCAGTCCAAGATCGCGCTGGGGTCGGGCGGGATGACGGGCAAGGGGTATATGCAAGGCAGTCAGGCCCACCTCAACTACCTGCCGGAAAAGCAGACCGACTTCATTTTCACCATGCTGGGCGAGGAGTTCGGGCTGGTGGGCTGTCTGGTCGTGCTGGGGCTTTATGCGATCTTGCTGATGAACTGCCTGATGATCGCAGGCTCATGCAAATCGACCTTCCTGCGCCTGGTGGTGATGGGGGTGGCCTCCACCTTCGCCTTCTATGTCTTCATCAATGCCGGTATGGTCATGGGCCTGTTCCCGGTGGTCGGCGTGCCCCTGCCCATGATTTCCTATGGCGGGTCGGTGATGATGACGGTGTTGATCGGGCTGGGCCTGATCCTGGGCGCCCACGTGCATCGCGGCGCCGAGCCACCCAAAGGCGCCGGCCTGTTCGGATAGCCGCTCCAGGGGCGCCGCCAGCTTGACCCGACGCCCCGGATCGCCCAACCTCCCGCGCCAAATGGCCTTGTTTTCATGGGCCGGATTCACAAGAGGGGCGGGAAGGGCGTAAAGCCCGGCCGCGAAACGGGGAGTGCGTTACATGGCCGCTGGCGGGACGGTTACCTGGAATACTAGGTTCGGGTTCTTGATGGCGGCCATCGGCTCGTCGGTGGGCCTGGGCAATTTCTGGCGCTTTCCCTACACGGCCGGTGAAAACGGCGGCGGCGTGTTCGTTGTGGTCTACCTGGCGTGCGTGTTCCTGATCGCCTTTCCCATCCTGATCGCGGAACTCTCGGTGGGCCGCCATGCCCGGCGCTCGGCGGTGGGATCGACGCGCAAGATGGCGTTTGACGCCGGCGCGTCCGAAATGTGGTCCATCGCCGGCTGGGTGGCGATGTGCGGCGGCGTGATGATCCTGTGCTTCTATTCCGTCGTGGCAGGCTGGGTGGCCGCTTACGTATTCCAGATGGCCACCGGCGCTTTCGTCAACTCGCCGCCCGAAGTCGTGGCCGGCGCCTTTGGCGAGCTGACGGGCGATACGCCCACGGTGATCGGC
>JBHYFR010000040.1:0-15295 GCA_051859425.1 Oceanicaulis sp.
GCCTGCGCCGCCGCCTTGGTGAGGAATTTCATGGTCTGCTGGCCGCCCTGCTCATAGGGCTCCTGACCCTTGGGGTCGGTGATGCGGTCGAGGTTTCTGGCCACCTGTTCGGGCGTCTGGTCCTCGGGGGCCAGGAAGATGCCGTCCGTCTCATAGATGCGTGTGGCGGCGTAGCCGCCGGCGCCGGCGCACAGGATCGTGCGGCTGGGCGCATCTTCGCCGGCCAGCACGATCAGGCCCGCCGTGACGCTTTCCGGCGTCATCAGCCGGCCTGCTTCCTCGGGGATCAGGCCCTCGGTCATGCGGGTATAGGCGGTGGGCGCCAGCGTGTTGACGCGGATATTGTTCTTGGCGCCTTCGAGATGGAGGACATTCATCAGCCCCACCAGCGCCATCTTGGCCGCGCCATAGTTGGACTGGCCGAAATTGCCGTAAATCCCCGACGAGGAGCTGGTCATGACGATGCGGCCGTAACCGGCCTCCTTCATCAGATCCCACACCGCCTTGGTGCAGGTGACCGAGCCCATCAGATGGACGTCCACCACCGTGGCGAAATCCTCCAGCGTCATCTTGGAGAAGCTCTTGTCGCGCAATATGCCCGCATTATTGACCAGGACATCAATCCGGCCCCAGCGCGCCAGCGTGACGGCCACCATGTCGGCGACCTCGTCAGCCTTCGTGACATTGGCGCCGTGAGCGATGGCCTCGCCGCCACCGGCGGTGATCTCGTCCACGACGCGCTGGGCTGCGCTGATCGAGCCGCCGGTGCCGTCCACCGCGCCGCCCAGATCATTGACCACGACCTTGGCGCCGCGCCGCGCCAGCTCCAGCGCATGGCTGCGGCCCAGGCCTGCGCCCGCGCCGGTCACAATGGCCACCCGGCCGTCAAAGCGGATATCGCTCATGAAATCGTCCTCGCCTGTCATTGCAGCAAGGCGTCATGCGACCCGGTTTGGCGGTGATTTGCAATGGCCCGCGTCACCTGCCCCGCGCCGGCCGGCGCGCGGGCCTGTGCGGTCAGACCTGCACGAGGAAATCGGGCTGGTGAACCGCATCAAAGGCATGACGCGCCACGAAATCGCGCATGGAGGCCGCAACAAACCCGGCCAGGCCGTCACGATCGGTGAGTATCCCTGCACGCGCCGTCAGCACGGACGCCTCGCCCGCAGGGCGCGCGCCATGAGGCACGCCCACCTGGCTGCCCCAGTCATCCAGCACCGCGCTGACCGCGTCCTCGAAGGTGACCAGCGCCTGCACGCACACGCCCAGCGGCGCACCGGTGGCGCGGCGCAGGTCCAGCGCCGCCTGCACCCGCATCACGTCGGACATCAACCACAGGCGCATGCGCCCGCCCTGGGCGCGCACGCCGTGCAGGGCGCGGATCAGGCCCTGGCGCTGCAACTGGCGCAGCACGCTGGTGGTGACGGGATGGGACACGGCGCCCCCCATCACTTCGGCATCGGTGAGCAGGCCGCGCACGCGCCAGTCATAGACCAGCAAGGCGCCCAGCGATGCCGGGTTCTTGAGCGCAAAGCGCGATCTGTCCGTGGTGGTCAACATGCGCCGTCCTTGGCTGAATATGTTTAGTGAGCGATTTCACTGTACAAAATCTACGGCTAGGCCCCTCAGGTTAACAAGCGCCTAATGCCCATACTGAAGTTGCAGTCATCGCAGTGACAGGTTTCCCGATTCAGCCGCGCCACGGGCGCCTGTTGGCGGGTCCGGGTGGGCAGGGTGTTCACATTGGCGCCTTCAGGCTTTAGGGTCTGACCACCCAAGGGATGGCAAAGCCCCGCATTCCAGACACGCTGACCGACAGGAGCCCCTGATGATCAGACTGACCGGAACCGCTTTCGCCGCCGCCGCCATCGCCTCGGCAGGCCTCGCCGCCACGGGTGCCGGGACGCCGGCGCAAGCCCAGTCCCTCAGCCAGGGTGATTTCGAGCTGTGCTCGATCTACCGCCCCGATGGCCGCTTCGCCGGGTATGACACCGCTTGCCTGGAAGCCCAGCGCGCGGCCATCCGCGCCTACAGGGACAAGCGCGGCTCGCGCTATGCGCCCCCGCGCCGGTCTTATGGCTATGACTCTGGCTATAGCGCGTATAGCGGCGCTGCTCACGCCAGCGGACCCATGCTCTGCCCCAGCTGGGCCAATCACGGCCACGGCTATCCCAGCACCCTGCCCTCGGGCCCCCATGCCCGCATCCAGTACGGCACGTTCACATCGTCCTTCAACGGGCGCCCGTGTACGCCAAACCCGATCTTTTTCACCCGCCAGTGGTAGGGCGCCTGGCAGGTCCAAAGCATAGCACAGGCCCAATCAATAAAAATATACCAGCTTGACCGCCGCGCCTTTCGTGATACCGGTCAGAGCGAAAGATCCTAATACAAATTATTGAGTTCTAGATTTTTCCGTGATTATTTCGCGTGATGACTCACGCTCTGGCCACGAAATTGCAAGTCCGTGGCGGCCCTATTTTTTTATGCATTCTTGCAGGGTTGATTGACTTGGTCTCGTTTGGCAGGCTCGCTTCAGCAAGGGGAGTTTGTCATGGATGTCCGCATCGTCACCACCGGCGCTGTGATCGCCGCCCTGTCCGCCGCCGGCGCAGCGGCCACGCAGGAGACACAGGCGCTGAGACTGCAGTCCGGCTTCATGCCCGACCCCCAGGCCATCACGGTTCCCGCCGGCGGCGCCATGAGCGCGTCCGATCTGGTGCGCAGCACGCGCGGCGTGGGCGGCGCGCGCATGGGCGATGCCGGAGACGGCCATTGCCGCGGACGGGTGAGCCAGGCGCCCACGGTGCGTCTTGAGTATGCATCGTTCGGCCGGCTGCCCCTGATCATCACCAACCGGGCCGAGTTTGACACCACACTGGTGGTGCGCGGCCCGGACGGGACCTGGTATTGCGATGACGACAGCGGCGAGGGCCTTGACGCCCAGCTGGTGTTCGAAGGCCCCGGCTCGGGCACGTACGAGATCTGGGCCGGCGTTTTTGGCGCCAGCCATTCAGGCCGCGAGGTGTCCTTGTCCTTTAGCGAGATGCGCGGCCAGATCGCCGGGCGCAATCAGCCCGCCGCGCCGAGCCGCAACAATGACGCGCCGGCGCCGGACCCGGCTGAAACCGAGGAGGTGAACCTTGAGGAGGGATTTTTGCCCGACCCCTATCTGATCACAGCCCAGGCTGGCGGCTCGCGCTCCGCCCGGCGCCTGGCCGGCTCTGACGTGCTGGCGCGCACCGGCCAGGAGGCGCAGCGCTGCCTGACCGGGCATGTGACGGCGGCGCCCACCGTGCGCCTCAATTTCGAGACCAGCGGGTTCTTTCCGCTCTTCCTGAGCCTGAGCCCGGACTCAAACTTCAACACCGCCCTGCTCGTGCGCGCGCCCGGCGGCGAGCTCTTTTGCGCACAGGGCACCAGCGCGGAGCCCGCAGCCCGGCTGGTGTTCGATGAACCGCAGTCCGGCGCCTATGACATCTGGTTTGGCGCACGCGTCCTCTCACGCGGCGGCGGCGAGGCGACGCTGGAGATCAGCGAAATCGGCCCCCTGTCAGATGATGACGCCCTGGACCAGGACCGCAATGGCGTCCGCGATCAGTCCCTGGACGGGTCCTCCTTCTTCGGCGAGATCATGCGCGCGCTGGCCGACGGCGACGGCGGGGCGGACGCGCCCGCGCTGGACGCCGGCCTGTCCCCGCGCGGCGGATCGCTCAGCGCCAGCTTCTCCGCGCTGGCCTCAGACGCGCGCACGGTCGACACCACAATCAGCGCCACCCACCGGCTGGGTTTCGAGCTGGGCTCGCTCACCCTCGGTGAGGCCGGCGACCGGCGCTGCCGCGGCTATTCGGGCCAGGCGCCGGACCTGACCGCCGAGATCAGCGGACGCGCGCAAGGCGATCTGGTGTTCACCGCCGAGGGTGATTTTGACACGACGCTGGCCGTGCTCGCTCCGGACGGGACCTGGTATTGCGACGATGACAGCGGACGGGGCGTCCAGGCCGAGCTGGCGATCAGCGATCCGGGACCAGGAACCTACGCCGTCTGGCTGGGCGCCTTCATCCGCAGCCGCGACGGCGCCGACGCCGCCGTGCGGGTCAGCGTGCGCTAGAAAGGCCTGCCCGGCGGTGCGGACAGGGCGCTGACCGGGCGCGGACGGGGGCGACTGCCCGCCTCAACCTGCGCTACCAGCAAGTCCGGTCAGAGCAGGCCGAGAGGCGGGAGAGGCAATGTCCTGGCATCCCCCCAGCACCGCCCATGCCGGACCGGATCCGGGGCATGAACGAATGCCCGGAAGGGGCTGAGTATTAGAAAAAGGAAAATGGCGCGCCCGAAAGGATTCGAACCTCTGACCCCCAGATTCGTAGTCTGGTGCTCTATCCAGCTGAGCTACGGGCGCCTGTCCGCTGCGGGGCGGGGCCCCGTGCGAGAGGGCGGAAACTAGCGGCGGGCGTCGCGCTTTGCAAGCGTGCGCGGCGGCGTGATGCAGCGCACGCGCAGAGCCGTTCCGGGCGCGCCGGGTCCGCCTTGCGCAGGCTCATCCGCCGCCCCCTCTGCCGCCCCCGGGCCCGGTCCCGGCTTCTACCCCTGCTCCGGCCCCTGCGCCGCGTGAACGCCCCGGGCGATGGCGCGGGCCAGGCAATCGGCCGCGATGGCGCCCAGCCGGGTGAGCGATACCGGGGCCGGGTCCGGCAGGGCGCGCGCGCCGGTGGCCAGCGCGAACACCACATCGCCATCAAACGGCGCATGGGCCGGCCGGATGGCGCGCGCCAGCCCGTCCTGGGCCATCACGGCCAGGCGCCGGGCCTGATCCTTGGAGAGGATGGCGTCGGTGGCCACCACGCACAGCGTGGTGTTGGCCAGCAGCTTCGGGTCCATCTTGGCGGCGCCCCAGTCTTCGGCGCTGACAGCTGTGGTCACATCCGGGCGCGCGCCCCCGAACTCACCGTCCAGCTCGAACGGCCAGGCCCAGTAGGCCTCGCTTCCGGGCATACGCACCGAACCAAAACTGTTCACACACGCCAGCGCCGCCACGGTGATCGCGTCATCGGTGACATAGCTGGCGCTGCCCGTGCCGCCGGGCAGACTGCCCGCACGCGCGCCATAGCCCGCCCCGGCCCGGCCCTGACGCACCGGCGCGCCGGCTTCAGCGTCGTCCAGCGCCTTCAGGCCCAGCGCGCGATAGGGCGGGGTCTCGCCCCATGCCTTGTCACCGCCATTGGCCAGATCATAGAGGATGGCGCCCGGCACGATGGGGCTTTTGGGCACGCCGGGCAGGTCCATCAGCCCATAGCCGCGCCCGCGCGCGCCCAGACCCGCACACACGCCGTCAGCGGCGGCCAGGCCATAGACCGAGCCGCCCGACAGGGTGATGGCGTCCACCTGCTCCACCAGAGCGCCGGGGCCGAGCAGATCGGTTTCGCGCGTGCCCGGCCCGCCACCGCGCACATCCACCGATCCCGTGGCGGGCGAAGCGCACAGCACGACGGTGACGCCGGTGCGCGCGCCTGCGTCCTCGGCCTGACCGACGCTGAGGCCGGTCACGTCGGTGAGGTCATTGCGCGGGCCGGGCCCGGCCATCTAGCCGCCGATCGCGGGGGTGACGCCTTCGGGCAGCACATAGCCGATGGGCGCGCCCGGTCCCACAGGCAGGCCCGCCCAGACCCAGAATATGGTCAGCGCCAGGCCGCCGATCAGGAAGGCGAAAGAATAGGGCAGCATGTTCGAGAGCAGGCCGCCCATCCCGAAATTCGGGTCCCAGCGCCGGGCGAACGCCAGCACCATCGGAAAATACACCATCAGCGGCGTGATGATATTGGTCACGCTGTCGCCCACGCGATAGGCCGCCGTGGTCATTTCCGGGCTGATGCCGAGGATCATCAGCATGGGCACCAGGAAGGGCGCCATGAAGGCCCATTTGGCGCTGGCCGATCCCACCACCAGATTGAGCGCGGCGGCCAGCAGCACCATCACCGCCAGGAGGAGCGGCGCAGGCAGGCCCGCCGACTGCACCGCCTCGGCGCCATGAATGGCGCTGATCGCGCCCAGGCCCGTCCAGTTGAGCATGACCACGAAGTGCGCGGCGGTGAAGGCCAGCACGATATAGCCGGCCATGTCCTTCATCGCCTCGGTTGACATGCGCACCACGTCGCGATGGCTTTTGACCGTGCCGGTGGGAATGCCGAAACACACCCCGCAGATCAGGAACAACAGGAAGAAATAGGCGATCAGGCTGTCCAGCACCGGGTTCAGGCGCTGATCCCAGGGCGCGCCGGGGATCTGCAGATACTGGCCCGGCCCGAAGGTGAGGAAGAGCCACAGCCCGGTCACGCCGAGGAAGCCGATCAGCGCCAGCCATAGCCCCTTGCGCTCTTGCGGCGTCAGCTGGCTGTCGCCCTTCTGGCTGGACAGGGGCGTGTCGCCGGTGGGGGTGTAGGCGCCCAGGCGCGGCTCGACGATTCTGTCGGTCACGAACCAGCCCAGCGGGAAGAACACCACCGCCATGCCCAGGATGAAGAACCAGTTGCCCGCCACATTCACCGACCAGGACGGGTCGATGATATGCACCGCCGGTTCAGTGACGCCCAGGATCAGCGCGTCGATGGGGCCGGGCATGAAATTGGCCGAGAACCCGCCCGACACGCCGGCGAACGCTGCAGCTATGCCTGCGATGGGGTGACGGCCCACAGACGCGTAGATCACGCCCGACAGGGGGATCAGCACCACATAGGCCGCGTCCGATGAGTGGGTGGCCACCAGCGCCAGCAGCATGACGATGGGCGTCATGGCTTTCTTGGGCGCATTGCGCAGACCGGCCCGCAGGGCGGCGGAGAACAGGCCGGAGCGTTCAGCCACGCCCGCGCCCAGCATGATCACCAGCGTCAGCCCCAGCGGGGTGAAGCCGGTGAGCGTCTGGGGCATGGAGGTGAGCAGGCGCTGGACATTGTCGCGCGAGAACAGCGACTGGGCCATCAGCGTCTCGCCGGTGATCGGATTGACGGCGGTGAACTGGAAGAAGGCCGCCACCGCCGACACCGCCATCAGGATGGCGATCAGCCAGACGAAAATGAACACCGGGTCGGGCAGGCGGTCGCCGAAGCGCTCCACCGCGTCCAGAAACCCGCCGCGGCGTTCGCTCTTGTCTGCGCTGGCCATGACCGCCCCTCCCCTAGCCGGCGACCGGCAGGGTGTAGGCGACATCCGCGCCCGGACCCAGCGGCAGCCCCAGATACACCCACCCGACCGTCATCACGATGCCCGCGATCAGAAGCCAAATCGAATAAGGGATCATGGCCGAGGTCAGCGAGCCGATGCCGAATTCAGGCACCCATCGGCGTGCAAACACCAGCACCAGCGGGAAATACACCATCAGCGGCGTGATGATATTGGTGGCGCTGTCACCCACGCGGTAGGCGGCCGTGGCCATTTCCGGGCTGACGCTGAGCAGCATCAGCATGGGCACCAGAACCGGCGCCATCAGCGCCCATTTGGCGCTGGCCGAACCGACAAACAGGTTGAGCACGCCGGCGAACACCACGATCAGACCCAGCACGATGGGCAGGGGCAGGCCCGAGCTTTCAATGGCGTTGGCGCCGTTCACCGCCGAGATCAGGCCCAGCTGGGACTGGTTGAACATCTCCACGAAATAGGCCGCGAAAAAGGCCAGCACGAGATAATAGCCCATGTCCTTCATGGCGCCGGCCATCATGTCGACGATGTCGCGATGGTCCTTGATCGTGCCCGCCGCACGGCCATAGGCGATGCCCGCGAAGATGAACAGGATCATGAAGCCCGCCACCAGGGACGAGAAGAAGGGCACCAGATTCTGCGCCACGCTCAGTTCGGGATTGCCCGCATAAAGCGGCGCATTGCCGCCATAGAGCGAAAACGCGCCCAGCGTCACCAGGCTGACCAGATCCACCGTCATGAACAGCCAGACAAAGCTCACCGCCAGCACGGCGAGGCCGGCATGGGCCAGGCCCTTTTTCTGCGCCGGGGTGGTGTCGCCCTCGCTGTCGTGGGCGCCGTCTTCAGCGGCCTTGCCGCCGGCCACCGTGCCGCCGGTCCATTGGCCCAGGCGCGGCTCCACGATGCGGTCGGTGACGAACCAGATCACCGGCAGATAGATGAAGGTCATCGCCGCGATGAAATACCAGTTGCCCGCAATATTCATCGTCCAGCCCGGATCGAGCGCGACCACCGTCGCCTCGGTGATGCCGAACAGCAGCGCGTCCAGCTGACCGGGCAGAAGGTTGGCCGAGAAGCCGCCCGACACGCCGGCGAACGCCGCCGTGATGCCCGCCACGGGATGGCGTCCGGCCGCAGCGTAGATCACGGCGGCCAGCGGGATCAGCACCACATAGGCCGCGTCGGCGGCCAGATTGCCCATCATCGCCACCAGCGCCACCGCCGGAGTCAGCAGGAAGCGCGGCACGTCGCGCACCGCCGCGCGCATGGCGGTCCCGAACAGGCCCGCCCGCTCGGCCACGCCTGCGCCCAGCATCACCACCAGCACATAGCCCAGCGGGTGGAAGCTGGTGAAGATGCGCGGCATGTCCACCAGGAGATGGCGCACCGAGTCCGGGTGCAGGGCGCTGATCGCGTTGACCGCCTGGGGCGTGCCGTCAGGATTGCGCAAGGTGGGGTGATCCACCGACCAGCCCAGGAACCAGGCGATGGTCGACATCACCGCCATGAAGAGGATGAGGTAGAAGAAGATGAAGGCCGGGTCGGGGAGCTTGTTGCCGGCCCGCTCGATCAGTCCGAGAATGCCGGTCTGGCGTTCGCCGCCGCCATCGCTGCGCGCATGTTCGCTCATGAAGCTCCCCCTTCGGTCTGCGCATGTGCGCGCATGTTTGACAAAGGATTAGCGCGCCAAAGCCCGTCTGGAAACCCGCCCGGCGCCGTGGGCGGGGTGCGGGAGGCGGTGTGGGGCGCATTCGCCTCCCCCGAAGTGGGGAGGGCCAAGAAGAGGACGCGCCCGCTAGATCTCCAGCACCTGGGCGCCGTCTTCCTCGCCGACGATGACCGTGCGGGCCAGGCCGATGAACAGGCCGTGCTCGACCACGCCGGGGATGGCGACCAGGCGCCGGGCGGCGTCTTCGGGATTGGGCAGTTCGCCGCACGCGCAATCGAGAATGTAGTGGCCGCCATCGGTGACGAAGGGCTCCAGCCCGTCGCCGCGGCGGCGCAGGGCCACATCACAGCGCGGGGCGCCCGAGGCGCGCAGGGCATCGAAGACTTTCTTGGCGGTGATGGTGAAGCCGAACGGGTCCACCTCCACCGGCAGGGGAAAGGCGCCGAGCGTCTCCACCAGCTTGGTCTCGTCGATCACCACGACCATGCGGTCCGAGGCGTGGGCGATGATCTTCTCGCGCAACAGGCATCCGCCCCCGCCCTTGATCAGGCGGAAACGCCCGTCCACCTCGTCCGCGCCGTCCACGGTGAGGTCGATGCGCACCGCCTGGTCCACCGGGATCAGCGGCACGCCGGCGGACCTGGCCGCGCGCGCCGTCATGTCAGACGTGGGCACGCCGCGCAGACCCGTCAGGGCGCCCGCCTTGATGGCCTCGCCCAGGTGCTCGATGAAAATTTCCGCCGTCGATCCCGAGCCCAGACCCAGCGTCATGCCGCTCTCGACATAGTCCAGCGCCGCCTCGGCCGCATGAGTCTTCATCGACGAGGCGCTCATCGGTCCACACCTCCCAGCATGACGAATTTCAGCTCGGTGAATTCCTCCACGCCCCATTTGCCGCCCTCGCGGCCGATGCCCGATTCCTTCATGCCGCCGAACGGGGTGGAGGGCGAGCCGACCATGGGCGCGTTCACACCCACCATGCCGAACTCCAGCGCCTCGCTCATGCGGTGCACCCGGCCCACATCATTGGTGTAGAGATAGGCCGCCAGCCCGTAGCGCGTGTCATTGGCCAGGGCGATCATCTCCGCCTCGTCCGCCGCGCGGTAGACCGTGGCCACGGGGCCGAAAATCTCGCTTGCGGCCATGTCGAGCCCCTGGTCCTCGCCCGCCTCGATCAGGGTCGGTGCATAGAACGCCCCGCCCATCTTGGCCGACAGGGACTGGCCGCCCACCAGCACCTTGGCGCCGCGCGTGCGGGCGTCCTCAACCAGGGCGGAGACATGCTCGACCGCTTCCTGGTGGATCAGCGGGCCCACATGGGTGCGCTCGTCAAAACCGGACCCGACTTTCAGCTTCTCGACCCGGCGCTTGAGCGCCTTGATCAGCGCGTCGGCGATGCCCTCCTGGGCGATGATGCGGTTGGCCGACACGCAGGTCTGGCCCGCCGCGCGGAACTTGCTGGCCATCACGCCATCGGCGGCCAGCTCCACATCGGCGTCGTCCATGACGATGAAGGGCGCATTGCCGCCCAGCTCCAGCGAGACGCGTTTGATCCCGTCAGCGGCCTGACGCATCAACAGCTTACCCACCTCGGTGGAGCCGGTGAAGCCGATCATGCGCACCGCCGGCGACCCGGTCATGACCGGGCCCAGCACCTCGGCCTTGCCGTTGATCACGTTGAACACGCCCGCCGGGAAGCCCGCGCGCTTGGCCAACTCGGCCAGCGCCAGCGCCGAGAGCGGGGTTTCGGGCGCGGGCTTGACCACCACCGTACAGCCCGCCGCCAGCGCCGGGGCGCATTTGCGCGTGATCATGGCGGAGGGGAAGTTCCACGGCGTGATGCAGGCCACCACCCCCACCGGCTGGCGCAGGGTCCAGCCGCGCGTGCCCGGCGCCTGGGTCGGCAAGGTCTCGCCATGCAGGCGCATCGCCTCTTCCGCCGACCAGCTGACGAAGCCGGCGCCATAGACCACCTCGCCGCGCGCCTCCTTCAGGGGCTTGCCCATCTCCGCCGTGATGATCGCGCCCAGATCGGCGGCATGCTCCACGATCAGTTCCTGCCAGCGCCGCACCAGGCGGGCGCGCTCGAACACGGATGTGTTTTTCCAGGTCTGGAAAGCGCGCGCCGCCGCATCCACCGCCCGGTGGGCGCCGCCGGCGCCCACATCGGCCACCTTGGCCACCACGGCGCCGTCGGCGGGGTTGCGCACCTCGAACGTCTCGGAGCTGTCCACCCAGCCGCCATCAACGAAGGATGCCGACTTCAGGAGGGTGGGATCGGAGAGGCGGCTTTTCAGATCAGTCATGCTCAGTCCTTGCTTCTGGTCTTTTTCGCGCTCATGGCGGCGCGGAATCTGGCGGCCCAGCCGGGCTTGGTCTCCTGACGGGCCCGGGCCAGGCCCAGCGCGTCAGCCGGCACACCGCCGGTGATCACCGACCCCGAACCGGTCATCGCCCCGGCCCCGATTTCCACCGGCGCCACCAGCGAGGTGTTCGACCCGATGAAGGCGCCCTCTCCGATCACCGTGCGGTGCTTGAAGAAGCCGTCGTAATTGCACGTGATCGTCCCGGCGCCGATATTGGCCTTCGCGCCGACATCGCTGTCTCCGATATAGGCGAGGTGATTGGCTTTTGCGCCCTCCCCCAGGCGGGATTTTTTCACCTCGACAAAATTGCCGACTTTCGCGCCCCCAGCACCGCGCCGGGGCGCAGCCGGGCGTAGGGGCCGACCTCGCAAGCCTTGCCCACGCGCGCGCCTTCAAGATGACTGAAGGCGCGGATCACCGCGCCGGACGCCACCGTGACGCCGGTGCCGAACACCACATGGGGCTCTATCACCACGTCCGCCTCAATCTGCGTGTCATGGCTGAAGAACACGGTCTCAGGCGCGGTCAGCGTGACGCCGGCGGTCATGGCTTCTGAGCGCCGGCGCGTCTGGAACGCGGCTTCGGCGGCGGCGAGATCGGCCCGGTCATTGACCCCCAGCACCTCGCCCGCGTCAGCGCGCACCACGCGGGCGTTCAGCCCGTCCGCGCGCGCCATGGCGACAATGTCGGTGAGATAGTATTCGCCCTTGGCGTTGTCGTTTTTCAGCGCCGCCAGCCAGCTCCACACATGCTCGCCACGGCAGGCGATGACGCCGGAATTGCACAGCCGCACCGCGCGCTGCGCCGCGCTGGCGTCTTTCGCCTCGACGATGGCTTCCAGAACGCCGGGCGCCGATTCGATCAGTCGGCCATACCCGCCCGGTTCGTCCGGCTCAAAGCCCAGCACCGCCACCGCCGCATCCTCCAGCGCGGCGAACACCGCCTCCACGGTCTCCGGCCGGATCAGCGGGGTGTCGGCGTACAGAACGATCACATCGCCCTCAAAGCCCTCAAGCGCCGCTTCAGCCTGGCGCACCGCATGCCCGGTGCCCAGAGGCGGGTCCTGAAGCACGGTGGCGGCGCGCGCGGCCTCGGCCCGCTCGCGCACGGCGGGGCTGTGGGCGCCCCAGACGGTGACGATTCGCTGCGCCCCGGCGGCGCGGGCCAGATCCAGGCTCCAGTCCAGCATGGCCCGCCCGGCGACCGCATGCAGCGGCTTGGCGAGGGCGGATTTCATCCGCGTGCCCTGGCCGGCGGCGAGAATCACGGCGGCGCGAGGTCGGTGCATCATGACGTCTCCTGTCCCCGGGTCTGTCCCCCAAATCGGCGGCTTGCGGGGTCTGAGCCGCCCTATAGCGCACCTGCGCACCCTGTGCGACCACATCGCGGGGTGTGATGAGCCCCGGGACGTGTTTTATGTCTCCAACCGGCCCGATCATGTCACCATCGAGGGCTTTCATGTCACCGTCACGGGCTTTCATGACCCGTCAATTGCGCGGATAGTTCCGGCGCTCAATGGGGGGATAGTGATGGAGAACCGGCAGGCTCTGAACGGCGCGCGAATCGCCTTCGATCTCGATGGCACGCTGGTGGATACCGCGCCTGACCTGGTGCGCGCCCTCAACGCCGCCATCGCGCCTGCAGGGCTTGCCCCGGTGCCCCTGTCCGACGTGCGCGCCATGGTGGGCCGGGGCGCGCGTGCACTGATCGAACGCGCGTTTGAACGCGCCGGGCGGGCTGCGCCGCCAGAGGGTGAACTCTCTGATGCGCTTGAGCTTTTCCTGTCCGTGTATCGCGAGGGGATCGCGGACTTGTCGCGTCCCTTCCCCGGCGTGGAGGCCGCGCTGGATCACCTCGCCAGCGCCGGCGCGCGCCTGTCGGTGTGCACCAACAAGCCCGGCTGGCTGGCGGTCCCGCTGCTGCAGGCGCTGGGTCTGGACGCACGCTTCGAACGCATTGTGGGGGCTGAGGATTCGCCAGCGAAGAAGCCCGATCCGGCCCATGTCCTGACCGCGCTGGGCGGCGGCCCGGTCACCGCCGGCGACATTCTGGTGGGCGATTCCAGCGTCGATTTCGAGGCCGGCCGGGCCGCCGGCGCCGGCATCATATTGTTTGAGCTGGGCTATGACGAAAAACCGGTCCGCACCCTGGGCGCAGACCGGCTTTTCAACGCGTTTGATGATCTGCCGGCTTTGGCCGCCGGCCTGATCGCCGAGCGTCAGGCGCTGCGGCGTTCCTGACCACGGTCATTGGCAGGACGGGGCATGCCGTTGACCATGTTGGAACGCACATCGGTGCGCGCCGAGCGCATGGCCGGCATGAAGCCGGCTTCCTGCAGCTCGACCGACACGTCATAGCCGCGCTCTTTCCAGTAGGCTTCGATACGCTCTTTCAGGCGCAGGGCGCCTTCGCGGGTGCAAAAATCATTGCTGGCCATGGGGAGGTCCCTCCTTATCCGCGCGTCACCAGTCACGCGCGGCGGGTTCGTTGTTGATCGGAAACGGCCACAACAGACCTGTATCTGTCAGGCGCTGCGTGGGTTTATAGGTGATATTTCTTCTTGACGGAAGTGTGACGAGGCCAAGGCGGCAAATATTTTTATCCCCGCCCCGTCTGCGTCGGTCCGCTTGACCGCGCACAGGCGCCACCGTATACGACCACCCTCTTTTCGGGCGGCTAGCTCAGCGGTAGAGCACTTCGTTCACACCGAAGGGGTCACAAGTTCGATCCTTGTGCCGCCCACCACTTCCCTCTTCGATCCGTTTCGTTCACGCCATTGTGAAGCCAGGTGGCGGATCGAAGCGCGTGGGCGCCGCAGCCAGGCGCGGCGCGGCGCCGCATCTCAGCGTCGTGCTCTTGCGAAGCGTTCTCAGAAGTGGCAGACAGACGGCTCGCGCGTGGCGATGGGCCGTGCGCCCTGTCATCTGTTTCGGGGAATGCCCGCGATGTTCAAACACCTGCCTGCCGCCGCGGTCACCGCCGCCATCGCCCTGTCCGCGTGCGCCCCGGGGGCGCCGGACGGCGCTGATGCGGGCGAGATCAATCTGTTCACCGCGCGCCACTACGCCTCCGACGCAGCGGTCTACGCCGCCTTCACCGAGGAGACCGGCATAAGGGTCAACGTCCTGGAAGCGCCCGCCGATCAACTGATCGAGCGCATGCGCGCCGAGGGCGCCCGCTCGCGGGCCGATGTGGTGATCACGGTGGACGCCGGGCGCCTCTGGCGCGCCGATCAGGCCGGCCTGTTCCAGCCCGCGCCCGAACTTGCCGACGCGCTGCAGGCCGTGCCGGCCAATCTGCGCCACCCCGACGGCCACTGGTTCGGCTTCGCCAGCCGGGTGCGCGTCGTGGTGTTCGCCCGCGACCGCGTGAACGCCGGTGAAATCAACGACTTCCTCGACGTCGCCGATGAGCGCTGGCGCGGCCGGCTGTGCGTGCGCTCGTCCAACAATGTCTATAACCAGTCGCTTCTGGCCGGTCTGATCGACGCGGTCGGCGCGGAGGAAGCCGAAAGCTGGGCGGCCGGCGTGGTGGCCAATATCGCCCGCGCGCCCCAGGGCGGCGATACCGACCAGATCCGCGCCGTGGCCGCGGGCGAATGCGATATCGCCATCGTGAATCATTACTATCTCGCTCGCCTGCAGCGCGCGGCCGACAGCGCGGACCGGGCCGTCGCGGACGCGGTGGACATGGTGTTCCCGAGCCTGGCCGGACGTGGCGCGCCGTTCAACGTCTCGGGCGCGGGCCTCGCCGCGAATGCGCCCAACCGGGACAACGCACTGGCTTTCCTGACGTTTTTGCTGAGCGAGACCGGCCAGCGCCAGTTCGCCGAGCTGACCAATGAGTTCCCGGTCGTCGCGGGCGTCACCTATGACAACGCGGTGCTCGACAGCTACCCGCCGATCACGCCGGACCCGGTGAACGTCAACGTGCTGGGCGAGAACGCCACGACCGCGCAACGCATTTTTGACCGTGTCGGATGGCCGTAAGTCCGCTGATGCGCCAGGCCTATCCGGTCTGGCCCGCCCTGATCGCCGCCATAGCCTGCGCCGCCCCGCTTGTTGCGGTGGCGGCG
>JBHYFR010000041.1:0-14658 GCA_051859425.1 Oceanicaulis sp.
CCCATCTGGTGGATCGAGCCGGTCTCGCCGCCAGCGGCCACTGTGCCGTCGGGACGCACCCGCGCCGTGCGCCGGCCTTGTGCGCAATACAGAGTGTCGCCGGCTTTCAGCAGGCCCGCTTCCACCACAGCGCCGAAGGGGATGCGCGGCAGTTCGCGCTTGGACTGGGTGACCTTGAGGTCGCTGGCGGCCGTGGGGCTGATCGCGTCGATACGACGGCGCGCGATATCGGCATAGCCCTCATCCGCCTCGATGCCGATGAAATGGCGGCCCAGCTTGCGCGCCACGGCGCCGGTCGTTCCGGTGCCGAAGAACGGGTCCAGGATCACATCGCCGGGATTGGAGGTGGCCAGGAGCACCCGGTGCAGCAGCGATTCCGGCTTCTGGGTCGGATGCGCCTTGCGCCCGTCAGCGGCTTTCAGACGCTCGCCGCCCGCACAGATCGCCAGCGTCCAGTCTGAGCGCATCTGCACCCCGTCATTGAGCGCTTTCATGGCCGCATAGTTGAAGGTGACGCGCGAGGCCTTGGTCTTGCCCGCCCAGATCAGCGTCTCGTGGGCGTTGGTGAAGCGCGTGCCCTTGAAATTGGGCATCGGGTTGGACTTGCGCCAGATCACGTCATTGTGGATCCAGAAGCCCATGTCCTGAAGGAACGCGCCCACGCGGAAGATGTTGTGATAGCTGCCAATGGTCCACAGCGCGCCATCGGGCTTGAGCACGCGGCGGGCCTGTTCCAGCCAGGCGCAGGAGAACAGGTCGTAATCGTCGAAATCGCCGATCTGGTCCCACTCGTCATCGACAGCGTCGACGCGCGAATTGTCCGGCCGGTGCAGATCGCCGCCCAGCTGGAGATTATAGGGCGGATCGGCGAAGACGAGATCGACGCTCTCGTCAGGAAGGCCCGCCATCACCTCCACGCAATCGCCGACCAGCACCTGGTCGACCGGGAGATTGTTTTTGTTTGCGCCTGACACCGGTTTCGCCCCGCGTTTGAAAACACTGTGAGCACAGGCATGAATCAGTCCGGCTTACCCGTTGGTTAAACCGGATTCATCATACGCCGCGCAAAGCCGCTTTTCTGACAAGCGGCGCGCACGGGGGCATAGCTTAGCCGATGGATGGGGCAGGGGCCTAATGCATCAAGGGCGGCCCGGTGAAGCGGGCTGGGATAGCCCTTGTGGCCGGCGAAGCCATAGCCGGGGAAGCGGATATCGGCCTGCGCCATCAGGGCGTCGCGCACTGTCTTGGCGATGATGCTGGCCGCGGCGATGGCCGGTTCGCTGGCGTCGCCGCCAACGATGGCGCGCGCGGGGCAGGCAAGACCTGGCGGGACCTGATTGCCGTCGATGAGGATGAGCTCAGGCTGGCGAGGGAGCCCAGCCGCCGCCCGCGCCATGGCCGCCAGCGTGGCGTGCAATATGTTGAGCCGGTCAATCTCGGCCGGCTCGGCCAGCGCGACGCCCACTATCGCCTCGGCCCGGATGACGCCGGCCAGCGCCTCGCGGCGGCGCGCGGTGAGCTTCTTGGAATCGTTAAGCGCGCCGAGGGCGGAAAACCCCTCCGGCAGGATCACCGCCGCCGCCACCACAGGCCCCGCCAGCGGCCCGCGGCCCGCTTCGTCGATACCGGCGGTCAGCACTTTGGTCATGTGTTCATTCGCTTTCAGCCAAGCCGCGCGCCATGAGTCGCGCATACCCACTCTAGAACAAGCTCATCTGCCCGTTCTCCGCCAGCGGGCGCTGGAACAGGTCGGTGCGCAGCGCTGTCCTTGGGCCGTCAAGCTCATACCGCCGGGCGGCGGCGCGAAAGCGTGTGGCGATGAGGGCGGCGACCGGGCCTTCGCCCACGCCGCGCACATGCCAGCGCGCGTCGTAATCCTTGCCGCCGCGGGTCTGGCGGATCAGGCTCATGATCTTGGCGGCCGCGTTGGGGCGGTGGATGGCGAGCCAGTCGGTGAACAGATCGCGCACCTCCAGCGGCAGGCGCAAGAGCACATAGCCGGCCTGGCGCGCCCCGGCCCCGGCGGCGGCCTCCAGCAGCGCCTCGATCTCGTGATCATTGAGGCCGGGAATAATGGGCGCGGTCATCACCGTGACCGGCACGCCGGCGTCTGTCAGGGCGCGCATGGCGGCAAGGCGCCGCGCGGGCGTGGCGGCGCGCGGCTCCATCGCGCGGGCGAGCTTGCCATCCAGCGTGGTCAGTGAAATGGCGGCTTTGGCCAGACCCAGTGAGGCCAGCTCGCCCAGAATGTCGAGATCGCGTGTGATCCCGGCCGATTTGGTGATCACGCTGACCGGATGGCGAAACGCCAGGCAGGTTTCCAGGAGCCGCCGGGTCAGGCGCAATTGGCGCTCCACCGGCTGATACGCATCGGTATTGGCGCCGATGAGGATGGGTTCAGGCTGATAGCCGGGCTTGCGCAAGGCGGCTTCGAGCAGGTCCGCCGCGCCGGGCTTGAAGAAGAGCCGGCTTTCAAAATCGATCCCCGCCGAATAGCCCCAATAGGCGTGGCTCGGCCGGGCATAGCAATAGATGCAGCCATGCTCGCAGCCGCGATAGGGGTTGATGGAGCGGTCAAAACTGATGTCCGGGCTGTCATTGCGGCTGATAATGGTGCGGGCATTGTCCTTGATCAGCGTGGTGCGCAGCGGCTTCACGTCGGTGGCTGCGCCGCTCCACCCGTCATCGGCCGGCTCACGGGTCTGGCGCTCGAACCGGCCCGCATCATTGGACGCCGCGCCCCGCCCGCGCGGGCGCAAGGGCTCGGGCAGGGGCGTGGCTTTGCGGGCAGGGGTGAGGGGCGGGCTCATGGGGCCCAGAGTGGCGCGCAAACCGGAACATAGAAAGAACATATTCCGGTTGACTTTCGCCGGGACGCGCGGTTCAACCGGCGCATCATGAGTGCGCTGGTCATTGTCATTCCCACCCTCAACGCGGCGTCCGGACTGGCGCGCACGCTGGACAGCCTGTCACCCGCACGCCGGGCGGGGTTGCTGCGCCGCGTGATTATCTCGGACGGCGGATCGGACGATGCGACGCTGGAGATCGCGCGCAAGGCCGGCGGCGCCATCGTCACCGGCGCGCACGGGCGCGGCGCCCAGCTGGCGGCGGGGGCCGAGGCGGCGCGGGCGATCACAGCGGCGGATGACTGGCTTTTATTCCTGCACGCCGACACCGTGCTGCAGCCGGGCTGGGCGCGTGAGGCGGCGGCGTTCTTCGAGACCCATGCCGGTCGCGACCGGGCAGGGTATTTCCGCTTTGCGCTGGATGATTTCTCCCACGCCGCGCGGCGGCTGGAGGCGGCGGTGGCGATGCGCTGCGCCACGTTGGCGCTGCCCTATGGCGATCAGGGCCTGCTGATCGGGGCGGCATTCTACGACCGGCTGGGCGGGTACAAGCCCATGGCGCTGTTTGAAGACGTGGATATCGTGCGCCGCATTGGCCGGCGCCGGCTTGTGGCCTTGCGCAGTGCGGCGGTGACCAGCGCGGCGAAGTTCCGCGCCGATGGTTATGGCCGGCGCTCGCGGCGCAATCTCGTTCTGCTGGGGCGGTATTTCATGGGCGCCGACCCGGCCCGGCTGGCGCAGGCCTACCGGGCGTGACGCGTCCGGTCGTGATGATCTTCGCCAAGGCGCCCGTGATCGGCGGCGCCAAGACGCGCCTGGCGCGCGGCATCGGCAAGGGGGGCGCGGGGCGCATCTATCGCGCCAGGAGGGCGTGGGTGCTGGGCCGCCTGAATGATCCGCGCTGGCGCATTGTGCTGGCGGTCGCGCCGGACCGCGCCGCCAGACGCCGCTTTCCCGGCGTCTGGCCAAAGGGCGTGGCGCGCACAGCGCAGGGACCGGGCAATCTGGGCGCCCGGCAGGCGCGAGTGTTTGCGGGGCGCGGGCCGGTCTGCGTCATCGGCACGGATGCTCCCGATGTGACGCGCGCCGATATCGCGGCGGCGTTCGCTCAGCTCAAACGCCATGACGCGGTCATCGGCCCGGCGCTGGATGGCGGCTACTGGCTGCTGGCGCTGAACGCCCCGGCGCCGCGCGGGGTGTTTGACGGCGTGCGCTGGTCGCATGCGCAAACACTGAACGATCTGGAGGGACGGCTTGCCGCTCACGGGTTCTCAATCGCGCGTCTGCGGGTCTTGCGCGATGTGGACGAGGCGGGTGATCTCAGGCGTCCTGGCCGTCCAGCCGCGCCTTGAGGCTCAACAGATCCTCCCACGCGCGCGCCTTTTCCTGCGGACGGCGCAACAGAAAGGCCGGGTGGTAGACGGGCAGGGCAGGGATGGGTGCGCCGTCGTCCGGCGTAAACTCGCCCCAGCGTCCGCGCAGGGCGGTGATGCCCACATTCGAGCGCAGCATGGACTGGGCCGCGATGCCGCCGGCGAACACCAGAAACTCCGGCTTCGCCAGGGCGATGTGACGCTCGGCGAAGGGGCGGCAGGCGGCGATCTCGGCGTCGGTGGGTTTGCGGTTGCCCGGCGGGCGCCAGAACACGACATTGGTGATGTAGCAATCGTCCGCACTCAGCCCGATCGCCGCCAGCATCCGGTCCAGCAACTGCCCGGACCGGCCCACGAAGGGCACCCCGGCGATATCCTCCTCGCGCCCCGGCGCCTCTCCCACCACCATGACCCGCGCCTTGGGATTGCCGCGCGCGAACACCAGCTGGGTGGCGGTGACTTTCAGAGGACAGCCTTCATAGGCCTCCAGCGCGGCTTTCAGCGCATCAAGCGTATCGGCCTTGCCTGCTGCGGCGCGCGCATCTTCGTGTGACGGCGCCGGCGCGCCATAACCGGCGGCCCGGGCCGCCTGGGGTGTGGCGCGGGCGGACGGCGCAGACCGCTCGGCGCGCGCTGCCGGAGCCTCGCGTGGTTCGCGGCTGCGCGCGCGCTCTTCAGGCAGGGGCGCCAGCACATCCACACCGGCCTGATCCCACCACTGGGTCAGGCTGTTCAGCACACGGATATCTTCAGGGCTTAACGGGGCGGACATCTCGGCGGGCTCTGCATGCGATATGGGCCGGGGGCGGGGTTCGCCCTAGCTCACGGGGAAACCCTAGGCTAAGACGGGTTTGAGGCGCGCGCCAGTGACGGCGCTGCGCGATGGAACGGACGCCAGTGTCAGCAGGAGGCGAGTTTGGCCGATCAGTCGATTGAGCGCGAAGCCATGGAATATGATGTCGTTATCGTGGGCGCCGGCCCGGCGGGCCTGGCAGCGGCGATCCGCCTGAAGCAGGCCGCCGAGGCGGCCGGGCAGGATGTCTCGGTGGCGGTGCTGGAGAAGGGCTCAGAAGTGGGCGCCCACATCCTGTCGGGCGTGGTGCTCGACCCCAAGGCGCTTGACGAGCTTCTGCCCGACTGGCGCGACGACCCCTCCCAGCCGTTCGACACGCAGGTGACCGAAGACAAGTTCATCCTGCTGGGCGAGGCGGGCTCGGCGACGATTCCCGGCTTCACCATGCCGGGCTTCATGCACAATCACGGCTGCTTCGTCGGCTCGCTGGCCAATGTCTGCCGCTGGCTGGGCGAGAAGGCCGAAGCGCTGGGCGTGGAGGTTTATCCCGGCTTCCCGGCGGCCAGCTATATCGAGGAAGACGGCGTCATCAAGGGCGTGATCACCGGCGATATGGGCGTGGCCCGGGACGGGTCGCAAAAGGACGCCTACCAGCCCGGCATGGAGCTGCGCGCCAAATACACGCTGATCGGCGAGGGCGCGCGGGGCAGTCTGTCCAAGCAGCTCATCCGCGCCTACGGCCTGGACGAGGGCCGCGAGCCGCAGAAATACGGGCTGGGCATGAAGGAGCTCTGGCGCGTGAAGCCGGAGAATTTCCACAAGGGCCGGGTGCAGCACACCATGGGCTGGCCGCTGGACAACGAGACCGGCGGCGGCTCCTTCCTCTATCACTTCGGCGATAATCTGGTCGCGGTCGGGTTTGTGGTGCACCTCAATTACAAGAACCCGCACCTGTTCCCCTTCGGCGAGTTCCAGCGCTTCAAGACCCATCCCGACATCGCCCCGATCTTCGAGGGCGCCGAGCGCCTGTCCTATGGCGCGCGCGCCATCACCGAGGGCGGGTTCCAGTCGGTGCCCAGGCTGGCCTTCCCCGGCGGTGCGCTGATCGGGTGTTCGGCGGGCTTTGTGAACGTGCCGCGCATCAAGGGCAGCCATAACGCCATGAAGACCGGCATGATGGCCGCTGAGGCCGTCGCGGCGGCGCTGGCCGACGGGCGCGCCCACGACACGCTGGACGCCTATGAGGCGGCCTACGAAAAGAGCTGGGTGCGCGCCGAGCTGAAAGCCGTGCGCAATGTGAAGCCCATGTGGTCGAAATTCGGCACCGTGCTGGGCGTGGCGCTGGGCGGTATGGACATGTGGACCAACCGCCTCATCCCCGGCTTCTCGATGTTCGGGACGCTCAAGCATGGCGGGCCGGATTACGCCGCCACCAAGCCCATCGCCGAGTGCAAGCCCATCGAGTATCCCAGGCCCGACGGCGTGCTGACCTTTGACCGCTTGTCCTCGGTCTTCATCTCCAACACCAATCATGAGGAGGACCAGCCGGTCCATCTCAAGGTCGCCGATATGGATCTGCAAAAAGCCAGCGAGCTGGGCGTCTATGGCGGCCCGTCGGCGCGCTATTGCCCGGCGGCGGTGTATGAGTGGGTGCCGGACGAGAAGAGCAACGAGCAGCGCTTCGTGATCAACGCGCAGAACTGCGTGCACTGCAAGACCTGCGACATCAAGGACCCGAACCAGAACATCAACTGGACCACGCCCGAAGGCGCGGGCGGACCCAATTACCCCAACATGTGAGGCGCGGAGCGTCCAAGCGTTCCGCGGGCGCCATGCGCACACTGATCATCATCCTGGCCCTGGCCCTGCCGGCTGCGTCCTGTGCAGGGGGGCCGCGCTTTCTGGCGCCCGACGACACGCCGCAGACGGCCTATGGCGCGTTTCTGTCGGCGCGCTACGCGGCGCAGGTGCGCGATATCTCGGCCTCGGCGGCCTATTACGACGCCGCATTCGGGTTTGAGCCCGAGCTGGCGCTGGTCGCGGACCGGGCCTTCTCCACCGCCCTGATGGCGGGGGATTTTGCGCGTGCCGACCGGCTGGCGTTTGACGCGGCGCGTGAGGGCGCAGCGGGCGGGGTCGCCGGTCTTTATGGCCGGGCCGTGCAACTGGCCGGCGCGCGCAGCGCCGCCGACGACGAGACCCAATACGGCCCGTTCGGCGAGCTGATCTCTGTGATCATCGAGGACTGGGAGCGTGTGCGGCGCGGGCGCGCCTCGGCGGCGGTGGACGCGGCCTCTGCGCGTGACCTGCCCATGGGCGCGGCGGGGTATCTGCTGATCCACCAGGCGCTGCTGCTGGAGGCGGGCGGCGTATTCGACCGCGCCGAGGACGCCTATCGCGCCGCGGATTCGGCGCTGGGCCTGCCCGCATATACGGCCGTTCTGCTGGGTGAGTTTCTGGAGCGGCGCGGCCGGCGCGACGAGGCGGCCGACGTGTATCAGCGTCTGCTGGCGCGGTCGGGGCGTGACGGCGATCCTGAAGTGATCGCCGCGCTGGCGCGCGTTCAATCGGGCGGGCGGGCGCCGCGCTTTCCGGCTCCGGCACAGGCGGCAGCACGCGCCATCCACGGGCCTTCGGTTCTGCTGATGTCGCGTGCGCCGGTGGAGTTTCCCGTTCTGTATCTGCGCCTGGCCCAGCGTCTCGATCCCGGATTTGCCCGCAATACGCTGGCCGCCGCCGACGCGCTGCAATCGCTGGGGCTGTCGGCGGCGGCGCGCGGCGCCTACGCTACAATTGATGCCGGCCCGTTCGCCGAGCGCGCCGCGATTTCGGGCGCCTGGGTTGATTTCGAAGCAGGACGCACGCAGGCCGCCGTGCGCCAGGCCCGGGCGCTGGGCGGATCGTCCGCGTCGCCGGGGCTGCGCATGCTGCTGGCCAATCTGCTGCAGGCGTCCGGCGATTGTGAAGGCGCTGAAGCGGTCTACATCTCGCTGATGGATGAGGCCGAGGCTGAGGGCGAGACCGTCGACTGGCGTCACGCCTATTTCGCCGGCAGCTGCAAGCTGTCGCGCGCCGGTTGGGAAGCGGCGGCGCCCCTGATGCTGCGCGCGCTGGAGCTGGCGCCTGATGAGCCGTCCGTGCTCAATGATGTGGGCTATTCCCTGATCGTGGAGGGCGGCGAGGTGGAGCGCGGGCTGGACATGGTTCAGCGCGCCGCCGCCATGGAGCCGGAAAACCCCGCCTTCCTGGACTCTGTCGGCTGGGGGTTCTACCGCGCCGGATACCCGCATGAGGCCCTGGACTGGCTGGAGCGCGCCATCGAGCTGCAGCCAGACAATCCGGTGATCACCTGGCATCTGGGCGATGTCTACGCCGCGACGGGCCGCGTGCTGGAAGCTGGTTTCCACTGGAGCCGGGCGCTGGAGCTGGACCCGGACGCGGAACTGGCCGCCTTGCTGGAGCGCCGCCTGTCGCTGGGTCTGGAGGCCGGGCCGGTGGAGGCGTCATGAGCCTGTCTCTGCGTGACGGCGTGGAGCAGTTCGCCCCCGCCAAGGTCAATCTCACCCTGCGCGTCGGACGCGCCCGCGCCGACGGGTATCACCCGCTGGACTCGCTGGTTGTCTTCGCCGACTGGGGCGACACGCTGATCGCGGAGCCCGCCGACGCGCTGACGCTCGCCATAGACGGCGATCGCGCGAGCGCTTTGGCGGACGAACCGCATAATCTGGTGCTCAAGGCGGCCTGGGCGCTGCGGGCCGCCGCCGGGCGGCGCGAGCTGGGCGCGCGCCTGACCCTGACCAAGCGCCTGCCCGTGGCGGCGGGCCTGG
This sequence comes from Oceanicaulis sp., assembly GCA_051859425.1. Classification (GTDB taxonomy): domain Bacteria; phylum Pseudomonadota; class Alphaproteobacteria; order Caulobacterales; family Maricaulaceae; genus Oceanicaulis. The sequence goes on from JBHYFR010000041.1 coordinate 8,840, forward strand.
GCGGCGGATCGTCGGATGCCGCTGCCGCGCTGCGCGCGCTCGCGGCGCTTTGGGATCTGGACTTTTCGCTGCGCCAGCTGGCCGAGATCGGCTCCACCATCGGGGCCGATGTGCCCGTCTGCGTCCACGCCCGCGCCGCCCGCATGAGCGGGATTGGCGAGGTGGTGACGCCGCTGGCCGCCTGGCCCGCCTTGCCCGCCCTGATCCTGCATCCAGGCGCCGCGCTCTCCACCGCGCCGGTCTTCCGCGCTTTCGACCAGGACAATCCGGCCCCGCTCACCGATGGCGCGGTGATGGCGGCGGGCGATCTGGAGGGGGCGCTGCGCCGGTTGTCAGCGGACGCCAATGATCTCGAAGCGCCCGCCCGCCGGCTGTGCCCGCCCGTGAGCGAGGCGCTGGACCTGCTGGCCGCCTTGCCCGGCGCGCGCCTGGCGCGCATGTCCGGGTCCGGCGCCAGCTGTTTTGCGATTTTCGAAACGCTGGATGCGGCGCGCGAGAGCGCCGTGCTGATCCAGCGCGCCCGGCCCGACTGGACAGCCGCGCCCGTGACTCTGGCGGGGGCGGCATGAGCCTTGCCATCCTCGCCATCCTTGCTGCGGCGTTCGCCGCCAGCCTGATCGTGACCGTGCTGGCCTGGCGCGCGGGCGTGCTGGACATGCCCAATGCGCGCTCCAGCCATCTGAAGCCCACCCCGCGCGCGGGCGGTCGGGGTGTGAGGGCGGGGCTGGGCGCCGGCGCCCTGGCCGCCAGCGCGTTTGCCCTGTCGGGGGGATCGCTGGCGGGCATTCTGATCATTGCAGCAGCCTTCGCCGTGATGGGTTTTGCCGACGACCTGATCACGCTGGGCGAGACGGGCAAGTTCGTCGCCAGCGTCTGCCTGTGCATCGCGCTGGCTGCCGTGACCGGGCCGGTGACGCATATTCCGTTGGATGGCGCCACGGGTGTCAGCCTGCCGGTGTGGCTGGGCTGGGCGGGGTCGGCGCTGTTCGTGTTCGTGGCGGTCAATGCGGTCAATTTCATGGACGGGTCAGACGGCATGCTGCCCGCCGTGATGATCCCGGCCAGCATCGGGCTGGCGGTGGCGGGACTTGTGGCGGGGGTCAACGCCAGCGTGATTGCCGGCGCCGCGCTGGCGGCGGGACTGGCGGGGTTTGCCCTGTTCAACTGGCGCCCCGCGCGGGTGTTCGCAGGCGATGTGGGCGCGCTGGGCGTGGGCGCGGCGTATGCCGGGGGCGCGCTGGCGCTGGCCGGGCACGGCTTTCCCGGATCGCTCTGGCTGGCGCCGCTGTTCATCCTGGTCTTCGTCGCCGACGTGCTGCTGACCCTGCTGCGCCGGGCGCGCCACGGCCGCTTCTCACTGCAGGCGCACCGCGAGCACGCCTATCAGCGCCTGATCGATGGCGGCTGGAGCCATGGGCGCGTGGCGCTGATCTATGGCGGGCTGACGGTTTTGATCGTCCTGACGGGTCTGGCCGCCGCCCAGGGCCCTGATATCGCGCCGTTTCTGGCTTTCTGGGTTTGGGCCGCGATCCTGACAGGTTTGCACATCCTCGCGGGCCGCGCTGCGCGATAGGGTGTGGGCCGGGCGCCGAAAATCGTCCCGTACCGGATATTTTTCTTGCCTCCCCCCTTGCCGTGCGTATAGTCGCCCCCACCTTAGGCTCACTAAGAGCATAAGTGCGGCGCGCCCCTCCCGATTACGCGCCGTTTCTTAAGGCCCAAGAAATGCTCATATGGAGCAAAAGGAGGCGGCCCATGGACGGCATGCACTTCACGCCCGGAACCGGTTGGCCCGAAGCCGATGCGCTCGTCTATGACGATGGCGTCAAGGCGCGCACCGATCACCTCTACGCGCGTGTGAAGGACGTGATCACGCCGATGGAGTGGCCCGCCTTTGCGCCGCTGATCGACGCGATCAACCGGCTGAAATCCGAGCGCGGCGCGACCATCCTGGCGCACAACTACATGACGCCGGAGATTTTCAACTGCGTGGGCGACATCACCGGCGACTCCCTCAAACTCGCCCAGGTGGCCGCCGAGGCGAAGGAAGACGTGATCGTCCAGGCCGGCGTCCACTTCATGGCCGAGACCGCGAAAATTCTCTCGCCTGAAAAGACCGTGCTGATCCCCGACATGGAAGCAGGCTGCTCGCTGGCCAGCTCCATCACCGGCGCGGATGTGCGCGCGATCAAGGCGGCCTATCCGGACCTGCCCATCGTCACCTATGTGAACACCTCGGCTGATGTGAAGGCGTATTCGGACATCTGCTGCACCTCGTCCAACGCCGTGCAGGTGGTCGAGGCGGCCGCCGCGCAATGGGGCGTGGACACGGTGATCCTGATCCCTGACCAGTATCTGGCCCGTAACGTCGCCGCCCAGACCGAGATCAAAATCCTCACCTGGAAGGGCGCGTGCGAGGTGCATGAAGAGTTCACGCCCGAAGACATCGACGAGCTGCGCGCCGCCCACCCCGACGCGGTGATCCTCACCCACCCCGAATGCCCGCCCGAGGTCATGGCGCGCGCCGACTTCGCCGGCTCCACCGGCGCCATGGCGGCCTATGTGAAGGATAATGCGCCCAAAAAGGCGATCCTGATCACCGAATGCTCCATGAGCGATAATGTGGCGGTGGAGAATCCGGGCGTTCAGTTCGTGCGCCCGTGCAATCTGTGCCCCCACATGAAGCGGATCACGCTCAAGGGCATTTATGAAGCCCTGCGCGACATGAAGCACGAGGTCCATGTGGACCCGGAGATCGCTGCCATGGCCCGCGCCAGCCTGCAGGCCATGCTCGACCTGCCGCGCGCGCAAGTCCCGCCACACTTCGACACCGGCAAGGCCGCGCCCGCAGCGGCGTATGTGAGCGTGTGATGGGAGCGATCCCATGACCGCTCCCGTCATCATCGCGGGCGCGGGGATCGCCGGGCTGTGGGCGGCGCTGCATAGCGCCCCGCGTCGGGTGATCCTCTTGACCGGCGCGCCGCTGGGCGAGGGCGCGTCTACCGCCTGGGCGCAAGGCGGCGTGGCGGCGGCGCTGGGGCGCGATGACGGGCCGGAGCTGCACGCGGCTGACACGATTGAAGCGGGCGCCGGGCTGGTGGATGCGGACGCCGCGCAGCTGCTGGCCGAAGCGGGACCGGCTGAAGTCGAGGCGCTGTATGCGCTGGGCGCGCCGTTCGAGCGTGGTGACGACGGCGCCTGGGCGCTGTCGCGCGAGGCGGCGCACAGCCGGGCGCGGGTGGCGCGGGTCAAGGGCGACCAGGCGGGCGCGGGCATTCTGGCGGCGTTGATCAAGGCTGTGCGCGCGGCCGGGCATATCCAGATCCGCGAGAGCTGGCGGGCCGAAGCCCTGCTGCCGGCCAGCGATGGCGGCTGTGCGGGCGTTCTGGCGCGCGGCTGTGACGGCGAACATGTCGCGCTGGAAGGTGATGTGGTGCTGGCGACCGGCTCGCTGTCCGGGCTCTATGCGGTCACCACAACGCCCTGGACCAGCCAGGGCCAGGCGCTGGCCATGGCTGCCGCGCTGGGCGCGGTGATCCGCGATCCGGAGTTCGTCCAGTTCCACCCCACCGCCATTGATATCGGGCGCGACCCGGCCCCGCTGGCTACCGAGGCGCTGCGCGGCGAGGGGGCCATTCTGATCGACCGGGCCGGGCGGCGCTTCATGCGCGCCGTGCATCCGCAAGCCGAGCTCGCCCCGCGTGATGTGGTCGCCCGCGCCGTTCACCGCCAGCGCCGCACCGGCAGGGGCGCGTTCCTCGATGCGCGCGCCGCTGTTGGCGAGGCGTTCCCAGAGCGTTTCCCGGCGGTGTTCGCTGCGTGCATGAGCGCCGGCATTGATCCGCGCGTGACGCCGATCCCGGTGGCCCCGGCGGCGCATTACCACATGGGTGGCATCGCCACGGATCTGGACGGATTTACAGGCGTGCCGGGGCTCTATGCGGTGGGCGAATGCGCCGCACCGGGCGTGCATGGCGCCAACCGGCTCGCCTCCAACTCCCTCCTGGACGGCCTGGTCTTCGGACGCCGGGCTGCCGAGGCGCTGCGCGATGCGCCTGTGCGTGCGGTGACAGCAGGCCTTGGCGAGGCCGCGCCCGTCCTGCCCGGTCCTGCTTTGCAGCGCCTGCGTCAGGTGATGAGCGCGGAAGCGGGTGTGGAGCGTGATGGCGCGGGCCTGGCCCGCCTGATCGCCGTGATCGATGATCTTGAGGCGCGCTATGGCGCAGCTCACCCCCTGATCGCGGCGCGCTTTGTGGCGGCGGCGGCGCTGGCGCGCACCGAAAGCCGCGGCGCCCATTTCCGTCAGGACTTCCCCCAGACGGATGCGGCCGCCTGTTCGACCCGCCTCACCCTTGAAGGCGTGCGCGCCTGTGCGCCGCGCCTGCCCGCCGCCGGAGTGGCCGAATGAATATTCCCCCCGTACCGCGCGGCATCGTCGCGGAAATCGTGTCGATGACGCTGGATGAGGATCTGGGCGGGCGCGGCGATCTGACATCGCTGGCCACCATTCCCGACGGCGCCCGGGCGGCCTTCGTCATCGCGGCGCGCACCGAGGGCGTGCTGGCGGGCGTGCAGGCCGCCAATGAGGTGTTCGAGCAGGTTGATGAGACCATTGATGTTCAATGGCTTGTGCGCGATGGCGGCGAGCTGCAGGCCGGCGCTGTCGCGGCGCGGCTCAGCGGCCCGGCCCGGTCCATCCTGACGGCCGAGCGCGCGGCGCTGAATTTTCTGGGGCGATTGTCGGGCGTGGCGACGCTGACCCGGCGCTATGCGGCGGCCATCGCCGGAACGGGCTGCGTGGTGGCCCATACCCGCAAGACCACGCCGGGGCTCAGAGCCCTGGAATTACAGGCCGTGCGCGCCGGCGGCGGGGCCTCGCACCGTTTCGGCCTGGATGACGCCGTGCTGATCAAGGACAATCACGTGGCCGTCTGCGGCGGCGCTGGCGAGGCGGTGCGCCGCGCGCGGGCGTTCTGCGGCCACATGACCCGCATCGCGGTGGAGATCGACCGGGTCGATCAGCTCGCCGAAGTGCTGGAAGCGGGCGCCGAAAGCGTGCTGCTGGACAATTTCACCCTGGACGATCTGCGCCTCGCCGTCGCCACGGCCAAAGGCCGGGTGGTGCTGGAAGCCTCGGGCGGCGTGACGCTGGAGAGCATTCGCGCCATCGCTGAAACCGGCGTGGACGTGATCAGCGTGGGCGCACTCACCCATTCGGCCACGGTGCTGGATCTGGGGTTGGATGCGGCCTGACGGGTCTTAACCCGGCGGCGGGCCCGACCAGCCGCAGGCGTCGCAGGCCACGCTGGCGCCTTGTTCCACCAAGGTGAAGTGGCCGCATTCGGGGCAGGGCTCGCCGTAATATTCCGGGTCCGGAGCACGGGCCGGGGCGGCGGCGCCGGCTGCCGGCGCTTCACCGGCCGGCTTGCGCGGGCGTGAGGCGAGCATCACCACATTGTCGGGCAGCTGGCCGCGTGAGAAGCCGCGCGAGATGAGGCTGGCCGGATCGGTCTGGGCGATCAGCTTCTCGCTGGCCACGCCCTTGCCAATGCCGGCGGTGTCGGCGCGCGGGTCTTCGGTTTGCGCCAGATCGTCCCGGCCGAGATAGCTCACCGCCAGTTCCCGGAACAGATAGTCCAGTATGGAGGTGGCGAAGGTTATGGAATCATTGCCCTCCACCGGCCCGGCGGGCTCGAAGCGGGTGAACAGATAGGCGTCCACGAACTCCTCCAGCGGCACGCCGTATTGCAGGCCGATGGAGATGGCGATGGCGAAATTATTCATCAGCGAGCGGAAGGCGGCGCCTTCCTTGTGCATGT
>JBHYFR010000042.1:0-14636 GCA_051859425.1 Oceanicaulis sp.
ATAGCGCTGCAATATCTCGCGGCGCACGGCGTAGGTCTTGTCGCGCGGGTCGAGATTGATCTGCACCACGCGCACCACCTGGCCGGTCGCGATCATCTGGGCGTCGGACAGGCGCGCCGCGCCCCAGCCCCAGGCGCCCGCCAGCAAGGCAAAGCCAAGAACCAGCGGCATGACGCGCGCCAGCGCCGGACCGCGCCCGGCCAGTGCGGCGGGCGATGCGAAGGCGAACAGCACAAGGGCCGACAGACCGGCCGCACCGATAATGCTGGCGATCTGGCTGACCGCCCCGCCGGCGGCGAAGACATGGCCGGGCAAATTCCAGGGAAACCCGCTCAGCACCACCGAGCGCATCAGCTCCACGATCATGAAGGCGCCGGCGAACACGGTTATCCGGTGAGCGCCGCGCGGCGCGATGCGGGCGTACAGCGCGCCCGCTGCGCCCCAGAACAGGGCCAGGCCTGCGGGCAGCAGGATCAGCGGCGCCCAGATCAGCCAGAGATAATCTTCCGCCTGGACGATGAAGGCGTTGGCCACCCACCAGGTCCCGGCCAGGAACTGACCGGCGGCGAAGGACCAGGCGCGCGCAAACCCTGCCCTGACCGGCCTTGACGTGCGCCGCGCCCCGTCCAGCGCCCAGATGAGCACGCAATAGGCCGCGATCAGGGCTGGCTGGAGATGGAAGGGCGCGTGGGCCAGCACGCCGAACGCGCCGGCCGCGAACAGCACGCCATGCAGCTGCAGCCCGCGCAAGGCGCGCGCCCGGGCGCCCAGACGCCGCAGGCGCGCCCGCGCTGGCCCGCCCGGGGCGGTCACTTGGCGGCGTCTGCAGGCGGCGGCGCGGCGGCGGCCGGCACGGCCGGGCGGATGCGCATGCGCTTGGTGCGCCGGGGATCGGAATCGAGGATTTCAAACTCCAGTCCGGACGGATGGGACAGCACCTCGCCGCGCTCGGGCACCCGGCCGGCCAGGCGGAAGATCAGCCCGCCCAGCGTATCCACATCGGCCTCTTCAGCCTCGGTGGCGATCTCCCGGCCCAGCTCGCGTTCCAGCTCCTCGATGGGCGCGCGCGCATCGGCCTCCCAGCAATCGGCGCCCTTCGCGCGGATGGACGGGGCTTCGGTCTCGTCGTGCTCGTCCTCGATATCGCCGACAATGGGCTCGATCAGGTCTTCCAGGGTCACCAGCCCGTCCGTGCCGCCGAACTCGTCCACCACCAGCGCCATGTGCATGCGCCGCGACTGCATGCGCAGCAAGAGGTCCAGCGCGCGCATGGAGGCGGGCACGTAGAGCAGCGGGCGGCGTATGGCGGGCAGGATGCGCGCCTGGGCCCAGTCGCCTTCGCCGGAATCGGCGTAGCGCACCAGATAGCTGATGATGTCGCGGATATGGACGACCCCGACCGGATCATCCAGCGTCTCGCGATAGACCGGAAAGCGCGAATGGCCCGCCTCGGTGACCAGCTTGGCGATCTCTTTGAGCGGGGTGTCGATCTCCACCGCGATGATGTCCGCGCGCGGCACCATCACATCCTCGACCCGCTTGGTGTGGAACTCACGCAGATTGAGGAACATGTCGCCGCCCGGAATCGGCGTTTCGGCCGGTCCGGACATCACCTCGGTCATCACCGCCCCGTAATCCCCGTTGGTGTGGGGCGTGCGCCGGAACACGGCGGTGAAGCGCGAAATCAGGCCGGCGCCTGTATCAGTGTCGGTCATGGTCCTTCCACCGCGGCGTAGGGATCGGCGATGCCGAACCCGGCGAGCACGGCTGTTTCCAGCCGCTCCATCTCGCGCGCCGCTATCTCCTCTTCATGATCGAGCCCGTTCAGATGCAGAACGCCGTGCAGGGCCAGATGCGCGGCGTGATGAAGGAGCGCCTTGCCCGCAGCCTCGGCCTCGCGCGCGCACACCCCGTAGGCCAGCGCCACATCACCGGGATAGCCCTCGCGTTCGGGCGCGGGAAAGGACAGGACATTGGTCGGCCTGTCCTTGGCGCGGAAGCGGGCGTTGAGCGCCTGCACACTGGCGTCGCCGGTGAGCAGGATCACCGCGTCGCCTTCGCGCGGCGCCGGCAAGCGGGCAAGGCCGGCCTCGACCACGCGGGTGATCAACGCTTCCAGCCCTGCAACCGCCTCCCAGGCGGGGTCATCGATGACGATTTCCAGGCTCATGACGCGCGGTCCGTCTCCCGGCGCTCATCATCGCGCTCATAGGCGTGAACGATCCGCGCCACCAGGCCATGGCGCACCACATCGGCGCGGGTGAAGCGGTGAATGGTGATGCGCGGCTCGTCGGCCAGAATGCCCAGCGCATGGGCCAGGCCCGACGGCTCGCCGCGCCTGAGATCGGTCTGGGTGGGATCGCCGGTGACCACCATGCGCGAGCCCTCGCCCAGACGGGTGAGCACCATGCGCATCTGGGGGATGGTGGCGTTCTGCGCCTCGTCCACGATGACAAAGGCCCGGTTGAGCGTGCGGCCGCGCATGAAGGCCAGCGGCGCCACCTCGACCCGGCCCTCTTCGCGGTATTTGTCGCTCAAGCGCTGGCCCAATGCGTCGCGCAGTGCGTCCCAGATGGGCAACAGATAGGGATCGATCTTCTCGGTCAGATCACCCGGCAGGAAGCCCAGGCGCTCGCCCGCCTCCACGGCGGGGCGGGTGATCACCAGACGCTCCACCGCGCCTTCGGCGAGCTGGCCGGCGCCATAGGCCACCGCCAGCAGGGTCTTGCCCGTGCCCGCCGGGCCGACGCCGAAGACCATGTCATAGCCAGGCGCGTTTTTGAGGGCGCGCACATAGTCCGCCTGCCCGTCCGTGCGGGCGGCGAAACTGGCCCCGCGCGGCACGCGGATGATGGCGTCAATCGCCTCGGCAGCCGGATCATCGGCCATGCGGCAGGCGGCCCGCACCGCGGGCGGATCAATGGCCAGGCCTTCGCTCAGGCGGCCGTAGAGCGCATGCAGCACGCGTGTGGCGTCGATGCGCGCGCACGCCTCCTCGCCCATGATCTGGATCTGGCCGCCGCCGGGCGCCTCGACGCGCACGCCCAGCTCGGCCTCCAGCACGGCGAAATTCTCATGGCCCGGCCCGGCGAGCGCACGCACCCGCGCCGCATCATCGAAATGCACGGTTTCCGCTGGCAGGCGGCGGCCCTCCCGGGCGGGCGGACGGCTGGCCGCAGGGCGCGATCTGGGACTTCGGCTCACGCGGCGCGCGTCTCCCCCGGGACCAGTCGGGCGGACAGGGCGTTCTGGCTGGCGCCCGTGATTTCCACCTGCGCGATATGACCGATCAGACTGGCCGGGCCTTCACAGTGCACGGCCTGCAAATAGGGGCTGCGCCCGCCGATCTGGCCGGGATTGCGGCCTTCGCGGTCAAACAGCACCGGCAGGCGCCGGCCGGTCATGGACAGGTTGAACGCGGTTTGCTGCTGGCTCAGCAGCGCGTTCAGGCGCGCCAGCCGCTCTGATTTCACCGCCTCGTCCACCTGACCGGCCATGGCCGCGCCCGGCGTGCCGGGGCGGCGCGAATACTTGAACGAGAAGCAGGCCGCGTAATTGACCGCCCGGGCCAGCTCCAGGGTGGCTTCGAAATCCTCTTCGGTCTCGCCAGGGAAGCCGACAATCATGTCGCCGGAAATCGCGATATCGGGCCGCGCCGCGCGCAGGCGCTCGATAATGGCGAGGTATTCGGCCGCCGTGTGCTTGCGGTTCATGGCTTTCAGGATCCGGTCCGACCCCGACTGCACCGGCAGATGGAAATAGGGCATGACAGCCGGCGTGTCGGCGAAGGCCGCGATGAGGTCGTCATCCATGTCGCGCGGATGCGAGGTGGTGAAGCGGATGCGCGCCAGCCCGTCAATGCGCGCCAGATGACGCACCAGCGCGCCCAGACCCCAGGCCCCGTCCGCCTCGCGTCCTGCGGGCGGCGCGCCGTGATAGGCGTTGACGTTCTGACCCAGCAGCGTCACCTCGCGCACGCCCGCAGCGACCAGGGCGCGCACTTCCGCCGTCACCTGATCGACCGGGCGTGACCATTCGGCGCCGCGCGTATAGGGCACCACGCAGAAGGTGCAGAATTTGTCGCAGCCCTCCTGCACCGTCACGAAGGCGGTGTAGCCCTCCACTTGACGGGCCGGGGCGGCCAGAGCGTCGAACTTGTCCTCGACCTCGAACTCGGTCTGCAGCGCGTCACCACGGCCGCGATGCACCTGCGCGATGAACTCGGGCAGTTTGTGATAGGCCTGCGGCCCCACCACCAGATCCACCACCGGCGCGCGCCGGCGGATCTCGGCGCCCTCGGCCTGGGCCACGCAGCCGGCCACGGCGATGGTCATGGCGCCGCCCGAGGCGGCCATCTCGTCTTTCAGGGGCTTGAGCCGGCCAAGCTCGGAATACACCTTCTCGGCCGCCTTCTCGCGGATATGGCAGGTGTTGAGGATGACCAGATCGGCGCCCTCGGGCGCCTCGGCCGGCTCATAGCCCAGCGGCGTCAGCAGATCACGCATACGCTCGGAGTCGTACACGTTCATCTGACAGCCATAGGTCTTGATGAACAGGCGTTTGCGCGGCTTTTCACCGGCGGCGTTCGCAGTCTCGGTCATGGGCGCGGCCGGCCTCCTCGCCGGCGTGACAGATCACCTTGAGCCAGAGCGAAGCCCGGTGGGCCCCGCGTCAGCCCTGCGTTATGGGCATTGCACGTGCGCGATGCAAGTGGGGGGCGGCGTGAGCCCCCTACTCCCCGCCCTTCAGCTTGACGCCGTACAGCTCCAGACGGTGGTCGACGAGCTTGTAGCCCAGGCGCCGGGCGATGGCTTCCTGGAGGCGCTCGATCTCCTCGTCGTAGAACTCCACCACATCGCCGGTATTCATGTCGATCAGGTGATCGTGGTGATCCTCGGGCGCTTCCTCATAGCGTGAGCGGCCGTCGCGGAAATCGTGGCGCTCGATAATGCCGGCGTCTTCAAACAGGCGCACGGTGCGGTACACCGTGGCCAGCGAGATGCCCTTGTCGATCTCGTTGGCGCGCCGGTGCAGCTCTTCGGCGTCGGGATGGTCATCGGCGCGCGACAGGACGCGCGCGATCACGCGGCGCTGCTCGGTCATGCGCAGGCCCTTGTCCACGCACAGCTGTTCGATCCGGTCGGTCATGGGCGTCCTCGCTGCGGGTCTGGCGCGCTGGCGCGTGTCAGCCTCCTAGATACGCTCCGCCCTTGCGCGCTGTCTATCCCAAAGGGATTGGGGTCATTACAGGTCACGCGCCAGAACCCGAGCATGGGCGCCGTCGCGGTAATAGCGCTTGCGCTCGCCGACCTGGGCGTATCCGGCGCGCCTATAGAGCCCGGCGGCCGGCGCATTGACGTGAGAGACTTCGAGAAACAGGCGCGCCGCGCCGGCCTTGCGCGCCGCGGCTTCAGCCGCGTTGAGCAGGGCCAGGCCATGACCGCGCGCACGCCGGTCCGGCAGGACGCCCAGGGTCAGAAGTTCGGCCTCGTCCAGCACCACGCGGACAAGGGCGAGACCGGCCGGCTCGCCATCCGCCTCGATCACCAGCGCGCTGACGCCCGGGCTGGCGAGCAGGCCGGCCATCTCCGCCTCGCTCCAGCATTCGGCGAAGCAGCGCGCATGCAGTGCGGCCAGCAGGCGTTCGCCGCCGGGTCCGCAGGCGGAGATCTGCACGCTCATGCCGGTTCTGCTCCACCGGCCAGCCGGGCGTCGGGCGCGCGGGCATAGACAGGGGCGGGCGATGGCGCATCGGCGGGCGCGGCGCGCGTCAGCGCCAGCAGGGCCCGTAACGGGGGTTCGGGATCAAAGCCGGACGCGCCCAGCAGCGCTGCGCCAGAGCCGGCCAGACGCGCGCCCGGCGTGGCGTTCAAGGCGGCGTTCAAGGCGGCGCGGGCGGCGTCGAGATCGCCGCGCTCCATGCCCCCTGCCGGCACGCCCTTGCGGAACAGGCGCCAGATCAGCTCGCCGCGCCGGGCGTCGTGGACGCTGAGCACGTCGCCTGTCTGGTCCGGATCGGCATGCAGCGCCCAGGCATCCAGCGCACCGACGCCCACAGCCTTCGCGCCGCTGGCCAGCGCCAGGCCCCGGGCGAAAGCCACGCCCACGCGCACGCCGGCAAAGCCGCCGGGGCCCACATTGACGCCAATGCGATAGAGATCGCGCGGGACGCAGCCCGCCTCATCCAGAAGCGCGGCCACCCAGGGGGCCAGCACTTCGGCATGGCCGCGGCCGATATCCTGCGCGCGGATGCGCACAGCGCCGCCCGCCTCCAGCGCGCAGGCGCACCACGGCCCTGCCGTGTCGATGACCAGCACCGGCGCGGACATCACGGCCTCCTCACGCGGGAGACAGCGTGCGCCCTAGAGCGAACGCTTGAACTCCTCGACCTGGAAGCATTCGATGAGGTCGCCCACCTGGATGTCCTCGTATTTCTCGAACGCCATGCCGCATTCCATCCCCGAACGCACTTCGGGCACTTCGTCCTTGAAGCGCTTGAGCGTGGACAGCTTGCCCTCGTGCAGCACCGTGTCGTCGCGCAGGAGGCGCACGCCGCAGCCGCGCTTGACCACGCCTTCGGTGACACGGCAACCGGCGACCTTGCCGACCTTGGTGATGTTGAAGACTTCCTTGATCTCGGCGTAGCCGATGAAGGTCTCGCGCTGTCCCGGCGTCAGCAGGCCTTCCAGAGCCGCCTTCACATCGTCGAGCAGGTTGTAGATCACCGAATAATAGCGGATCTCCACGCCTTCGCGCTCGGCCAGCTCGCGGGCCTGCTTGTTGGCGCGCACGTTGAAGGCCAGGATCGGCGCGTTGGACGCGGCGGCCAGCAGCACGTCGCTTTCCGACACCCCGCCGGGGGCGGAATGGATGATGCGCGCGCGCACCTCTTCATTGCCCAGCTTGTCCATGGCGCCGCTGATGGCCTCGGCCGAGCCTTGCACATCGGCTTTGACCAGCAGGGCCATCTCGGTGACTTCGGCCTGCTTGAGGCGGGCCATCATCTGTTCGAGCGAGGCGCCCATGCCCGTGCGGGCGGCCGCAGAGCGGTCGCGCATCATGCGCTGGCGGTAATCGACCAGCTCACGCGCACGCGCTTCGTTCTCGACCACGGCGAACACTTCGCCAGGCTCCGGCGCGCCGTCGAGTCCCAGGATCTCGGCGGGCAGGGACGGACCGGCTTCGGCCATTTGCTGGCCACGCTCATTGACCAGAGCGCGCACCTTGCCCCACTGGGCTCCGGCCACGACGATATCGCCGCGCTTCAGGGCGCCGCGCTTGACCAGAACCGTGGCGACCGGGCCGCGGCCCTTGTCGATCTGGGATTCGATGACCACGCCTTCGGCCTTGCGGTCCGGATTGGCTTTCAGCTCCAGCAGTTCGGCCTGCAGGTTGATCGCTTCGGTCAGCTCGTCCAGGCCCATCTTCTTGGTCGCCGACACAGCCACCGACTGCACGTCGCCGCCCATGGATTCGACGAACACTTCGTGCTGCAGCAGTTCCTGCAGGACTTTCTCCGGGCTGGCGTCGGGCTTGTCGATCTTGTTGACCGCCACGATGATCGGCACGTTGGCCGCCTTGGCGTGCTTGATGGCCTCGATGGTCTGCGGCATGACGCCGTCATCAGCGGCCACCACCAGAATGACGATATCGGTGGCCTGGGCGCCGCGCGCACGCATCGAGGAGAACGCCGCGTGACCGGGCGTGTCCAGGAAGGTGATGCGCTCGCCGCCTTTGAGCTGCACCTGATAGGCGCCGATATGCTGGGTGATGCCCCCGGCCTCGCCGGCGGCCACATCGGTCTGGCGCAGCGCGTCCAGCAGGGATGTCTTGCCGTGGTCCACATGGCCCATGACCGTCACCACGGGCGGGCGCGGCTTTTTCACGCCGTCATCATCATCACTGGAGATGAAGCCCACCTCCACGTCGGATTCAGACACACGCTTCACCGTGTGGCCAAACTCCTCGACGATGAGTTCGGCGGTGTCGGCGTCGATCACATCATTGGCCCTGAGCATCTGGCCCTGGGTCATGAGGTATTTCACCACGTCGGCGGCGCGTTCGGCCATGCGCTGGGCAAGGTCCTGAACGGTGATCGCCTCGGGCACCACCACTTCGCGCGCGACCTTGTCGCGGCCCTGGCCCAGCTGGGCGCGGCGCATTTTCTCGCGCTCGCGCGCCCGGCGCATGGAGGCCAGCGAGCGCTGACGGCCCTCATCGTCCTCCACCAGGTTCTGAATGGTCAGCTTGCCGGTATGACGCCGGGAATCGCGGCCCGCGCGGCCTGAACTGGTCTTGTCGGCCGGCTCGACCTTCTTCTCTTTGACCCGGCCGCCCAGCTTGCGCAGCATGTCGCCATCGTCTTCAGGCTCGCCGCGTTCGCGCGCCTTGTCGGCCTTGTCAGCCTTGCGCTGCGGCTTGCCTGACGGCTCGACCGGCATGGCCGGATCGGGCAGGGCGCCGGACGCGTCTTCCACCGGAGCTTCTTCGGGCTCGGCGTCGCGGCGCTTGGCGGCGTTTTCACGCGCCACGCGTTCGGCTTCCTCACGCTCGCGCTGTTCTTCCAGGGCGCGCAGCTCGCTGGCCTGGCGGCGCGCGCGCTCTTCTTCCTCGCTCCGCTTGAGGGCGTCGCGCTGCTCAGCTTCGGCCCGGGCGCGCTGGATGGCGGCCTGGCGCTTGAGCAATTCCTCTTCGGACAGGCCCATCTGCTTGGCCTTGGCCGCGATCAGGGCGCGCGCGCGGTCCTTGTCCGACAGTCCGGGCTTGCCAGCTGCGGCAGGCGCATCCTTGGCGCCAGCGGCGCCCGGCGCTCCGGGCGTGCCGGGGCGCTTGCGCTTCTTCTCGACCACCACGGCCTTCTGGCGCCCGCGCGGAAAGCTTTGCCGCACCGTACCGGACGGTGTGGAGCCTCCACCGAGGGAGAGGGGTTTACGGCCCGAGGTGTTACGTTCGTCAGCGTCGCTCATAAGCGTCCTTGCCGCGGCAGTCCGAGTGAGGCGGCGGCAGCCGCCGCGTGCTGTCCGCCGTCATATGCAAAATGGGCCGCCCGATGGAGCGCCCTGCGCCCCGCCCGAAGGCCCGCTAAACTAGCCGCCTCGCCCGGCGGATCAACCGTTCTGTGCGCCTCTAGGGGCGCGCAGCCGGATCGAGGTCACGAAAGCCGGCCAGCTTGCTGACCAGACTTTTGAAACCCTGCGCTTCGGGCCCCTGGGCCAGAAGCAGATGCACCACGCCGGACCGTCCCAGCGCCGCGCCCAGCGCCTCGGCGCTGAAACACGACACGGTGGCCAGGCCCGGCCGGGCCGCGCGGGCAAGCGCATCCAGCTTGCTGCGCCCGTCCGCCGCGCCGTCGCTCGCCTCGATCCGCAGCGCCGGATCGGGACCCTTCTGCAGCGCCAGACGCACGGCATCATAACCCATTGCGAGCCGTCCCGCACGCCGCGCGAGACCGAGCGCTGACAGGGCGCGCGCCTCCAGCTGCGCCTCGAACAGGCCGGCCAGGTCCGCCGGAACCTCCACCGGGCCGCCGAAGGCGCGGTGAAACGCCTTGCGTTTGGCCGCCTGGTCCAGCGTGGCGCGGTCCGCCTTCACCCAGGCGCCCCGGCCCGGCAGGCGGGCGGACACGTCCGGGACCACCAGCCCGTCAGGGGACAGGGCGACGCGCAGGAGCGCGGCCTCGCCGAGCACCTCGCCGGTGACGGCGCAACGGCGCTCGCGCACCGTCTTGACCCGGCCTGTGCGCGCCCCGCGGCTCACGATCTGGCGTCGTCCTCCTCGCCGTCGGCGTCCTCATCGCCCCCTGCATCGGCGCCATCGCCCAGCAACTCGGTCAGATCCACGCCCAGGCGCGCGGCCTCGGCTTCAAGATCGGACAGGTCGAGATCATCGAGATCCGCATCGGACACCTCGGCGCCCTCGTCAGCGGCCTCGTCAACCTCTTCAGCTTCCGGCTCAAGGGCTTCGGCCTCGATCCAGCCGGCCGCCACACGCGCACGCATGATCAGGGCCTCGGCCTCGGCGGCGTCGACCTCCATACCGTCCAGGAAGCCCGGCTCGCGCACGCGCTCGCCGTCGCGGGTCTCGTACCAGCCGCGCAGATCGTCCGGCGTCAGGCCGGCGAGATCCTCGACGTTTTTCACGTCGTTCTCGCCCAGACGCACGGCCAGCGGCAGGGTGATGCCCTCGATCTCCAGCAGTTCGTCTTCCACGCCCAGCTCGGTGCGGCGGGCATCCTGCTCGGCGGCCTGGCGGTCCAGCCATTCGCGCGCGCGGGTCTGGATTTCCGACGCGGTGGCGTCATCAAAGCCCTCGATCACGGCGATCTCGTCGAGATCGACATAGGCGATGTCTTCCATGTCGCCGAAGCCTTCGGTGGCCAGCAGCTGGGCGATCACCTCGTCCACATCCAGCCCTTCGATGAACAGGGCGGTGCGCGTGGCGAATTCTTTCTGGCGGCGTTCGGATTCCTCGACCTCGGTGAGGATGTCGATGGACCAGCCGGTCAGCTGGCTGGCCAGGCGCACATTCTGGCCGCGCCGGCCGATGGCCAGCGACAGCTGGTCGTCGGGCACCACCACTTCAATGCGCTGGTTTTCCTCGTCGAGCACGACCTTGGAGACCTCGGCGGGCTGCAGGGCGTTGACGATGAAGGTCGCCGGATCGGGGTTGAACGGGATGATGTCGATCTTCTCACCCGCCAGCTCGTTGACCACAGCCTGAACCCGGCTGCCGCGCATGCCCACGCACGCGCCCACCGGATCGATGGAGCTGTCATTGGAGATGACGGCGATCTTGGCCCGGCTGCCCGGATCGCGCGCCACGCGCGGGATCTCGATGACGCCTTCGTAGACTTCGGGCACTTCCTGGGCGAACAGGGCGGACATGAAGTCGTTATGGGCGCGTGACAGGAAGATTTGCGGCCCGCGCACTTCGGGGCGCACGTCATAGATATAGGCGCGCACGCGGTCATTGTTCTGCAGCGCTTCGCGCGGGATGCCGTCGGCGCGGCGGATAATGCCCTCGGCCTTGCCCAGGTCGACGATGACATTGCCGTACTCGACGCGCTTGACGATGCCGTTGATGACCTCGCCCACCCGGTCCTTGTACTCTTCGTACTGGCGCTCGCGCTCGGCTTCGCGGACCTTCTGGGTGATCACCTGCTTGGCGGTCTGGGAGGCTACGCGGCCGAACTCGATCGGCGGCAGCTCTTCTTCAAACACGGTCCCGATTTCGGCGTTCGGGTCGCGCTTGCGCGCGGCCTCCAGCGTGATCTCGTGGGATTCGTTCTCAACCTCCTCCACAACCGTGGTGCGGCTGGTCAGACGCATCTCGCCCGTCTTGGGGTTGATCTTGCAATGGATGTCCAGCTCGGCACCGTAGCGCGAGCGCGCCGCTTTCTGGATCGCCTCTTCAATGGCGCCCAGGACGATCTTCTCGTCGATCATCTTTTCCTGTGCGACCGCGCGGGCGATCTGCAGGATTTCCAGCTTGTTGGCGCTGACCCCGATGGCCATGAGTGTCTTCCTTCTGTCGGTTAATCGTCCGAGGCCGGCTGCACGCCGTCCTCATCGCCAATATCATCGTCGCCGGCGTCGCCGCCGGTATAGTCCTGAGGGGGCGACGCGCGCCCTTTGAGGCTTTCGGCCAGCAGCGCGTCGGTGAGCACCAGCTTGGCGTCGCTGATCCAGTCGAACGGGATCACGGCGGTGTCTTCCTCGCCGGCCAGATCGATCAGCACGGCGTCGTCCTCGGTCCCGGCGAGCAGGCCGCGATAGCGCTTGCGGCCCTCCACCAGACGGTCCAGCTCCAGCTTGGCCTCGAAGCCTTCCCAGCGGGCGAAATGCGCCAGCGTGGTCAGCGGCCGGTCAATACCCGGCGAGGACACTTCCAGATCATATTCGCCGGCGATCGGATCGACTTCCTCGAACACCGCCGACAAAGCCCGCGACAGGCGCGCGCAATCGCCGACACTGACGTCGCTGTCATGGCGCTCGGTCATGATCTGACAGGTCGTCTTCTTGCCGCCCATGACCCGCACGCGCACGATCTCCAGCCCCAGCGTCTCGGCGATGGGCTCGGCGAGCTCAAGTATGCGCTCATCCTGGGGCGAACGGGTTTTCAAGCTGGGCTCCTGAACGGGCGGGCGGGGTAACGAAAAGGGCGGCCCGGTCACCCGAGCCGCCCGAACATGCCATCCGGCATATCGAACTTGTTGGGGGCGTATATACGTCAGCCGGACCGATGGCGCAATGGCTCACACCCGCTCAAAATCCATGAAGACCGGCTCGATATCGCCCAGATGTTTGGACTGGTAGCGGGTGATGATGTGGTCGTCGGGATTGTTGCGCCAGCTGTCCGGGCCCTCGGCGAGCCAGACAAGGCCTGGCGCCTCCAGGAGGATGGGCAGGGCGTGGTCGGCATAGGCGCGCACATCGGTGGCGACGCGCAAAATCCCGCCGGGCTTTAACAGCCGGGCGAGCTGGCGGGCGGTATCGGGCTGGACGAAACGCCGGCGGGCGTGGCGCGTCTTCGGCCACGGATCGGGAAACAGGAGATAGATGCGGTCAAAAGCGCCATCGGGCATGCGTTCGATCTCGCTGCGGGCGTCCGCGCGCTTGACGCGCACGTTTTTCAGTTCGTGGTCCTCGATCCCGGCCAGCGCCTTGGCCACGCCGTTGAGAAACGGCTCGATGCCGAGATAGCCCGTGCGCGGATCGCGCCGGGCCTGGCCGATCAGATGCTCGGCGGCGCCGAACCCGATCTCCAGCACATGGCGGTCAAAGCCGGGCAGCAGGGCGGGCGGGCTGAGCGCCCCGTCATCGGGCCAGGTCAGCTGCGCGCCCAGACCGTCCACCAGCGCCTGCTGGCGGGCGGACAAAGGATGACCCTTGGCGCGGCCATAGAGGCGGCGCGGCGCGGCGGCGGACGAGGACGGGGATGGGGACGGGGGCGTCTGGCTCATGGCGGGCGGGTTTAGCGCGCGGCGCGGCGCGAGGCCAGCACGTCACGCGCCTCTTGCGCCACGCCGCCGCGCCGCTACCAGATAGGCTCATGGACATGACATCCGATCCGGCCCGCGCGGTGGTGGACGCGCTGATCGCAGAGCGCGCCCCGCGTCTGCGCACACGCAAGCGATTGTGGGCGCTGACCCGCACGCTGGGCTTTCCGCTGCTGGGCTATGAGACGGCGGTAGAGATGACCCGCGCCCTGCAAACGCGCAGCGCAGACGAGGCGTTCGCCTGGGCGCAGGATTATCTGCGTCTTGATGTGCAGGTTGAGGGTCTGGATGAGGTGCCCGCCATCGGGCCGGTGATGATCGCGGCCAACCATCCCGGCGGCGTGCCGGACGGGGTGGCGGTGTGGCAGGCATTGTTCGCGCGCCGCCCCGACATGATCTTCTTCGCCAATCGCGACGCGCTGCGCGTGGCGCCGGGCCTGGCGCCGCGCCTGATCCCGGTGGAATGGCGTCCCAAGGAGCGCGACCGGTCCAGCGCGCGCGACACGCTGCGCACCGCCATGGAGGCGCTCAATGCCGGGCGCTGCGTGGTGGTGTTTCCCGCCGGGCGCATGGCGCACTGGGACTGGCGGCGCCTGGCTCTGACCGAGCCGGACTGGGCGCCGGCCTTTGTCTCGCTGGCGCGCCGGTTTGATGCGCCCGTCGTGCCTTTGGGCGTGCGCCAGCGCATGCCGCTGCTCTACTACGCCCTGTCACAGATCAGCACCGAGCTGCGTGACATGACGGTGTTCCACGCGTTTCTCGCCCAGCGCGGCAAAACCTACCGGCTGAACTTTGGCGCGCCACTGGTCGCCCGGGCCATACCGGGCAATGACATTGCAGCGGCGGCCCATATGCGCACGCTCAGCGAGGCGCTGGCGTGGGGACGGCAGCCGGCCGATTAGAATTCGCGCACAATGGAGAAATCGGCCCGGCTGTCGGCGTTCCTGAAACCGGGCTCGGGCTCGAACAGATAGCGGTAGCGATAGCGCAGCTCCAGCGACCACACTGCGCCCAGCGCCGTGGCCAGAGACAGGGTCTGGTCAGCCTGCGCGCCATCGGTCAGAAGAAGATTGGTGTTGGCGGTGAAGCGCATGTTTTCGGTCAGACTGGCCTGGAAATCCGACGCAAGATCCAGCGCACCGAGCATGTTGGTATCCCCGCTGACCAGACGGCTGCGGCGCACGCCCGGCGCAGCGCGCAGGGTCCAGGACAAGGCGTCGCGCGCGTAGACGCGATAGCCGATCCCGCCGCCCATGAAGGTCTTCCACTCAAAGCCGGACAGGCGGTCGCGCTCATAGCGGGCATCCAGGAAATTGGTCCATCGATCCCCGCGCTCACGTTCACCCCGCGCCCGGGTGATCAGCTCGTCACGGCCCGTGCGGCCATTCACCTCAGAGAAATTATACTCGATCGCGCCTTCAAATCCCCAGCCAGCCAGGGCGCGCGTGACCTCCAGCCCCAGGCTGTAATCCTGCCGCTCCACATTGCCGGTGTCGTGACGCACGCCCGCGCGCACCCGGCCGCTCCAGTTGTCGAGCCGGCCATTGGCCAGAAACGCCAGCGCCTGTTCGGGTATGGAGGCCGGCTCGGCCTCTTCGTCATCCTGCGCCCTGGCGATCACCGCCTCGCCCGGCGCCTC
>JBHYFR010000043.1:0-14583 GCA_051859425.1 Oceanicaulis sp.
CCTCGCCCTGGCGGCGCGCATCGGGATCGCGCACATCGGCGCCGAAGCCGACCGCCGAACCCTTGCCGCGCTGGGAGATGATCTTCTCCAGCCCTGCGAAGGCGCCGCCGACGATGAACAGGATATTGGTGGTGTCCACCTGCAGGAATTCTTGCTGGGGATGCTTGCGCCCGCCCTGGGGCGGCACGGAGGCCACCGTGCCTTCCATGATCTTCAGCAGCGCCTGCTGCACGCCCTCGCCCGACACGTCACGGGTGATGGAGGGGTTGTCAGACTTGCGCGAAATCTTGTCGATCTCGTCGATATAGACGATGCCGCGCTGGGCGCGCTCGACATTGTAATCGGCCGCCTGCAGCAGTTTCAGGACGATATTCTCCACGTCCTCGCCCACATAACCTGCTTCGGTCAGCGTGGTGGCGTCGGCCATGGTGAAGGGCACATCCAGGATGCGCGCCAGCGTCTGGGCCAGCAGCGTCTTGCCGCAGCCCGTGGGGCCGACCAGCAGGATGTTGGATTTGGACAGCTCCACATCGCCGTTCTGGCCGGCGTGGTTCAGGCGCTTGTAGTGATTGTGGACCGCCACCGAGAGCACGCGCTTGGCGTGGCTCTGGCCGATCACATAATCTTCCAGCACCTGATAGATTTCCTGCGGGGACGGCACGCCTTCCTTGGATTTCACCAGCGAGGACTTGTTCTCCTCGCGGATGATGTCCATGCACAGCTCGACGCATTCGTCGCAGATGAACACCGTTGGTCCGGCGATCAGCTTGCGGACCTCATGCTGGCTCTTGCCGCAGAACGAGCAATACAGCGTGCTCTTTCCGTCGCCTGTTGTCGCCTTGGTCATGCCTGCTCCAGTCGGTCCGGCTTCGCCGTGCGGATCGTGCAATCCACATGCAGCCCCTCTGCGCGACGCGCGCCAGGCCCGGTCCGGGCCGGCTTGAGTCGCACGATTGCGTCTCAAGCAAGATCAGGGCCGGACCTTAGCGAAACGTTTCCATTCCCATACGAACACACGCCCGCGCCTGCGATCAAGCGCGCAAAACTGCGCCGTGCCGCTTTTGAGCAGCACCCTGCAGGCTCAATCTAGCGGCAATGACCTTAAGATTCGGCGCCGTCAGGTCCGCCACGCTTCTCGTAAACGTGGTCGATCAGGCCGAATTTCATGGCCTCTTCGGCGTCCATGAAGGTGTCGCGGTCGAGCGTTTTTTCCACTACGGCCAGGTCCTGGCCGGTGTGCTTGACATAAATGCCGTTCATCCGCCGCTTGATTTTCAGGATGTCTTCGCCGTGGCGCTCGATGTCGGCGGTGTTGCCGCGGAAGCCGCCGGAAGGC
This sequence comes from Oceanicaulis sp., assembly GCA_051859425.1. Taxonomy (GTDB): domain Bacteria; phylum Pseudomonadota; class Alphaproteobacteria; order Caulobacterales; family Maricaulaceae; genus Oceanicaulis. The sequence goes on from JBHYFR010000043.1 coordinate 1,337, forward strand.
TGGTGCATCATGATTCGCGCGTTCGGCGTGGCGAATCGCATGCCCTTGTCGCCGGCGCCCAGCAGCAGCGAGCCCATGGACGCGGCCATGCCCACGCAAGCGGTCGCCACGGGGCAGCGTATGTATTGCATGGTGTCATAGATCGCCAGGCCCGCACTCACCGACCCGCCGGGCGAGTTGATGTACATGGCGATTTCCTTTTTCGGATTTTCCGATTCCAGGAACAGCAGCTGGGCCACCATCAGCGAGGCCATGTGGTCCTCGACCACGCCGGTGACGAAGACGATGCGCTCCTTGAGCAGGCGCGAATAGATGTCGTAGGCCCGCTCGCCCCGCGCGGTCTGTTCGACCACCATGGGGACCAGGTTCATCATCACGTCCTGCGGATCACGCATATTCGGCTCCGTGCATTCGGATGGGCAGTGCGGACCGGACGGCCCGCACCGCCACTCTAGGCGGCGCGCTCCGGACCGCAAACCGGTGATGGCAGCCGCTAGTCCTTCTTGGCGGCGGGCTTCTTGGCGGGAGCCTTCTTCTTGGCCGGGGCTTTCTTGGCACCCTCGTCAGCATCGGCCTTGGCGGCGGCTTTCTTGGGCGCCGCCTTCTTCTTGGCCGGCGCCTTCTTGGCCGGGGCCTCGTCCTCGTCAGAGAACAGCGCCTCGCGGGTGATCTCCACCTCGGTCACATCGGCGAGCTCGAGGATGTAATCGACCACTTTTTCTTCATAGATCGGCGCGCGCAGGGACTGCAGGGTGCCCGGGTTCTTCTGGTAGAACTCCACCACCTGGCGCTCCTGGCCGGGATAGCGGCCCGCTTCCTGGTTGACCGCACGCGCGATCTCTTCCTGGGTCACGTCCACCTTGGCCTTGCGGCCGATCTCGGCCAGCACCAGGCCCAGGCGCACGCGGCGTTCGGCGATTTTGCGGTAGTCGGCTTTGAGCTCGTCCTCAGACTTGGCCTTGTCCTCGTCATCAAGCTCGCCGGCCTTGATGGCCTGCTCGACCTCGCGCCAGATGGATTCAAATTCCTGCTCCACCATACGGCCGGGCAGGTCGATGCCAACATGCGCTTCATCCAGCTGGTCCAGCAGCGCGCGCTTGACCTTCATGCGCGCGGCCTGGGCGTGCTCGTTCTCGAAGCGCTTGACCAGCAGGTCTTTCAGCGAATCCAGGCTCTCCAGGCCGAGGCGTTCGGCCAGCGAATCGTCAATCTTGCTTTCGACCGGGCCCTGGACTTCCTTCACCGTGGTGTTGAACACCGCCGCCTTGCCGGCCAGATGGGCGGCCTGATAGTTCTCTGGGAAGGTGACGTTCACATCCAGCTTGTCGCCGGTTTTGGCGCCGACCAGCTGCTCTTCAAAGCCCGGGATGAACTGGCCCGAACCGATCACCAGCTCGGCGTCCTCGGCCGTGCCGCCATCGAACGCCTCGCCGTCGATCATGCCGACGAAATCAATCACCAGCTTGTCGCCGTCCGCGGCCTTGGCCGTCTTGGCCTTGGGCTCATAGGCCTGGGCCTGACGCGCCAGCTCGCCCAGGGCTTCGTCGACCTGATCATCGCCCACCGGCGCGGTGGGGCGGGTCACCGACAGGGTCTTGGGATCAACCGGCTCGAACTCGGGCATCACCTCGACGGCGATCTCGAACGCAAAGTCGGAGCCCTTCTTGAGCACGTCATCGGCGTCGGACTTCACCTCGATATTGGGCTGCGAGGCCGGGCGCAGATTGCGCTCGTCCAGTGTCTTCTGCGTCGCCTCGGGCACGATCTCCTGAAGGATGTCGCCCATGATCGAGGCGCCGAACATCTTGCGGATATGGCCCGCGGGCACCTTGCCGGGGCGGAAGCCCTTCAGGCGCACTTCGGGGCGAATCTCCTCGATCTTGGCGGCCAGCTTCTGTTCGAGGTCGGCGGCGGGAACCACCACTTCGAACGTGCGCGACAGACCTTCAGCGGATTTCTCTTGGACGTTCATCTGGTAAAGGGCCTTCGTGATTTTGGGGCCGTCAGCGTTTCAGCAGGGCGTTTTTCAAGGACAGGCGCGGGCGATGCGCCGGTCCGGTCACGCCCGCTTTAGAAGCGAGCGCGCGTTATGTCACGGGGATTCTCCACAGGCAACGGGGGCAGTCAGGCCCGGCAGGCCCGCAAGGCCGCGAACGCCCGCACGGGCGTGAGCCCGGAAAAACCCGAACCCGAACGTGTTCGCACCCGTCTACGCCGAAGCGAAGCTTCAGCTTCGCCCAAGCGAGAGCGCGACCGCGCGCCCGCAGCTTTAGCGAGGACGCGAAGACCCGGACGGGTCTGAGCACAGGAAATCCCGAACCCGAACGGGTTCGCAAGGGCGAACGCCCGCCCGCAGCTTTAGCGAGGACCGACCGAGCGGAGCGAGGGAGGACAAGCATCCCGGGGCGAAGCCCCGCAAGGGCGAACGCCCGCCCGCAGCTTTAGCGAGGACCGACCGAGCGGAGCGAGGGAGGATCAGAAAAATTTGGTGCGGGTGAGAGGACTCGAACCTCCACGGGTCGCCCCACTGGAACCTAAATCCAGCGCGTCTACCAGTTCCGCCACACCCGCAACGTCCGCCGATGTACGGCGCGCGCTTGAGGCTGGCAAGAGCGCGTCCCCCCTGAACGGGGGGCGCCACGGAAGCGGTGTTTGCGCGCAGTATGGCGATTGGAGGCCCCGGGGGGACTGCCAGCCGGCGCCGGAGCGCCCGCCCGCTTCATGCGCTGCGGGCGCTCCGGAAGCCCGGCGTGCTGAACAGGAGGCCGGTCATGCCGCTGTTTGCCAGCCCGTCACAGACCGGCCAGATCAGCATCACCATGGCTGGGCAAACGGTACGCTACGCCGTGCCGGAACTCACGCAGCTGCCCGCCGCCGCACAATAAACGCAAGGCGCTGATCCCCCCTGAACAGGGTATCGCCGCGAGGCGGGCTTGGGCCGATGCTCTGCGTCAGGCCCAAGGGCCCTTCAACAAAGGGGATCACACATGTCTCACGCACCGCGCCTTCTCGCCGCCTCTCTCGCCATTGGCCTGTGTGCCGCGGCGCCGGCTTTCGCTGACCTGCCCGAGGGCGGCGAGGGCCTGACCGGGATTTACGCCGGCAGCTATGTCTGTACCGATGGCGAACATGGCGTGGTGCTCGATCTCGCCTCCTTGAGCGCGCGCGAAAACGGTCGCGGGTTTGAGGTGAAGGGCGTGCTGGGCTTCGTGCCGGTGCTGGCCGGCGCCGATGGCGTGAACGCGTCCGTGGCGGGCAGTTTCGAGGTCTACGGCGTGCTGTACGACACCGGACGGCTGATGCTGCGGGCCGGGGACTGGATCGTCCAGCCCGAAACCTATGGCGCGGCGGGCCTGAACGCCGATCTCAGCCAGCGTGAGGACGGCCTGTGGCAGATCGCCGGCATTCCGGCTGATGGCGCGGGTCAGTGCTCGGCGTTTCTCGCCACGAAAGTGATCCCCTGACAATGAGCACGCACGAAGCCCGTCCCGGCCCGTTCAGCGCTGAACGCAGCCACCAGATTGATGATCGCGGCCTGTCCTGGCGTGTCGGCCAGCGCTCCGGCCATGTGGCGTTCGCCGACATCGCAGGCCTGCGCGTGAATCTCACTGGCGGCGGCGGCCTGCATTATTCGGTGTGCGTGATCACCGAGCGCTCCGGCCGTCGCCATCATGTCACCGAAGGCCACAAGCCGGGCTTTTTCAAACCTGCCGAGAGACGCACGGACAGCTTCATGGCCTTCACCCGGGCCGCCGTCAGCGCCCTGCCGCAGGCCAACCCGGCCGCAGAGCTGACCCGCGGTCCCGGCCGCGGCGAGTGGATCACGGCGATTTTCGTCCTGTTGGTGATCGCCGCCATGACCCTGGCCGGGATTGCCCTGATGGTTGCCCATGGCCGCATCGCCTGGGCCGCTCTGGCGTTTATCGGCGTGCTTTTGTCCATGGCGCCAAGCTTCTGGCCGATCGCCATGTCAGGCGGACCCAAACCGCTGGATGCGCAAGCCTGGCTCGCCAGCCAGCCGGCCGCGGCCTGATCATCAAGGAGACCGCCATGCCCAATCTCATCCTCACCTACACCCTCAAGCCCGGCGTCACGCGCGAGCATTTCGAGGCCTGGGTGCGCGGCACTGACTATCCCGCCATGCGGGGCCTCAAGCGAGTGAGCGCCTTCACCACCTATCGCGCCGAGGCGCTGCTGGTCGGCGAGGGCAAGCCGCCCGTCGATTACGTGGAGCTGTTCACCATCGAGGACATGGACGGCTTCACCCGCGAGGACATGCCCGGCGAGACCGTCCAGCGCATAATGGGCGAATTCTTCGCCCACGTGGCCAATCCCGCCTTCATGATCGTATCGGAAGTGAAGTAAGCAGGGCGCAGCCGCATCCAGCACGATGACACGGAGCGCTCCGGAATGGGATCGGTTCATGTTGAATCAGCCAATGAATAGCCTGACACTGGTCCTGGCCGGCGCCGCTTTATGGGCCTGCCTTTGCGAACCCGCCCACGCCCAGCGCCGACCGGCGCCTACCCCGCCCCTGGAAGCGACATTCACTCCGGTCGAAACCCGTGTGGAGTTTCGCAGCAGCAGAGCCGAGGTGACATTTGGCGATCGCACCTATCGGATCGAGCCCCTGAGGCAGCCCTCCAGCCCTGAACGCGGCCCTCAGATGAGTCTGGACGGCCAGGGCGCCTGGCCGGAATTCAATGGCGAGGGCTACGAACATGGCCGGCTTGCCAGATACTACGGAAATTCCGGCCCCAACGAGTTCTGGCTCTTGCCGGGGTTCGGGCTGGTCGCCGCTTACGACTATGTCGACAGGCGCAGTGGAAACAGACATGTCCGGCGCGATCTGATCAGGGGCAGGGATGGAACTCTGGAACCGGCGCTGCCTGGAAGGCCAGCATTCTGGGAGCCCCATTTCGTAATACGCTCAGGCGTTCAGGCGAACGGCCTCATTGCCGAGCGAACCTTGCTCATCACGGGCTCACTCACAGCCTATCAGCCAAGCGGAGCCGGTCCTTCAGCGATATTGCGCCCGCTCGATTCCACCGTCTCCTTTGCGTGGCTGTTTGATGAGCAGGGCGTCATTCAGCAATGGTCTCCCCTCGCCGAACTCTCCGGGAACTCCGGCAGCACAGCCGCGTCGACCAATGCTTTCGCCTACCACAGGCAATCGGATCAGGGCCACGTGACATTCGCCACCCGAGACGAGAACGGGGCTCTGGAGGTGCACGTCGTGTCGCCGGATCTCCAGACGATTATCACGCACAGCGGCGTCCTGCGCCTCAAGCAGCGGCGCGAAGACCCGTCGCGCATCGCCACGACGACGAGCGCCATCGGCGGCATGGTGCGGGAAAGCAGGGAGCAGAATCTCGATGCCAACGGTACGCTGCTCCTGGCCCCTATGCCTGGTCACGAGGGCTGGTATGGCGTGCTGGAGAGCGACGGGAGCCTGACCGTACCTGGTGATGGCCTTGGTCTGATCCCGATCAGCCGAACCATCAGCAGCGGCGCGTTCTATCAGGGCATGCGGGCGATCGATTATCAGGTGGCGACCGCCTTCGTGATCGCCTTCCAGACCGGGTCCGGCATCCGTTACGGCTGGGCGAGCTCAGAGCTTTCCACCCATACCGGCCCAATCTGGCGCGATGTCAGGCTGCAGAGCAGCCCGCGGCTTGCCGACGCAGCGCCGGAACTGAACCCGCAATTGCTGCTGGCCCAGTTCGAGGAGGGCTATTGGCGCGCCTATGTGGAGCCCGAGGTGCATATTCCCACCTCCACATGGCAGGCGCCGAACACATTCTCGGGCTTCGTCCCTCCCGCCGCCAGCTCAGAACAGGCCTTCGCGTTCGCCGAGAGCGTCCTGATCCAGATGACGCAGGACATCAATCGCGCGGACTGGGAGACCTACAGACGGACGCTGGCCTACATGCAGGCGGAACGCCGCGCCGATGCGCAGGAACGTGCGCGGCGCAGCGCCGAGCGCCAGGCCTTCTGGAGCGCCGCGATCAGCGCGGGGCTCACCGGAATGGCGCAGGCCGAGCCGATGGACAGGCCAAGCGGCCGCCGCCCCAGCGCCCTCGGCCCCGACTTCTACTGGGAGGGCGACGCCCTCTATTACAGCGGATCGGGACGCAGGGTCAGGGTGGATTGAGCGACCGCCGACTGCTTCCCGCCCTGATCAGTAAAATGGAAACGTCTATGCACAAAATGGAACCCTTGCACCTTGCCGCCCTGATCGCCGCCGCTCTCGCTTTTTCGGGAGCGTCCGCGACGGCTCAGGAGGCCGCTTGTGTGCGCCTGTTCGACGAGAAACCCTCGGCCACGACCGGGAATTAACCGGCGGCCTGCGTGCCGGTCGAGCCCCGCCTGGCGGTATGTGCGTGGATTTATGCGCAGATCGGCGAGCATCTCGACACCACGGCCGGCGCGACGGGCGAAGCACCGGACCCGCTGATCCATCATACCAATGCCGCAAGCATTGGGCGGCCGGAATAGGACCGGCGCTTCAGGCATCGCCTCGCCAGCGTGCTGCTTGATATGGGTTTCCACCCGCGCGACCACGGCGCTGCCGATGTCATATTCGCCGGTGTTGTCAGCCTGCCGACCCAGATCCGCCAGCAGACCGGGCAACAGGCTCTGCCTTATCCGGATGTGCGCGCCTTCGCCGCCGCTGCGCGCCAGGCACAGGGCGCCCCTCGCCCTGAGCCCATGCCTGCCTGGGGCCGGCTGGTCGCCGCCTGCGACGAGCAGGGACACCACAGCCCGGCCTTCAGCTTAGTCCGCAGGGCCGCGCCCATGGATGCGGGCCGCGCCGTCCTCCTCGCCAGCGGGGCGGGGAGCGATCACCTGAACTGCGTCGCAGACATGCGCCTGCTCGGCGATGTGCGCGCTGATCTTCGCCCGGCCCTGGGCGCGGCCGCCGAGACCGGGCTGCGCCAGTACGCCCAGGCGGCGTCCGTGCCCCCGCAGGACGCGTTCGGCGCGGTGAACGCAGCGTCTCAGGCCCGGCGCGGCGCGTCTGAAGCTGATCTGATTTCGCGGGTGCGCGCCTGCGGTCCGGCCTACGGGCTGGACCCGGCAGGCCTGCCGCAACGGTGATTGAATTGGCTTGGAACGGCGCCATGGTCCCGGCGCATGCCGCGAATAATGGCGGTTGACGCGCCCTCCGGCAGCCATCTCTGCCGGCCGCAATGACCACCGCCCCGCCCGGCGGCGGCGAGGTGTCCTCTTGCTGACATTGGTGAACTACGCCTCGTCCGCTGCGCCGCGAGGGGAAGCCAAGGCTGTGAGGCTGACGGCGAGAAGCAGCACCCGGGTGATTGCAAGCTCATATTGGGGGTGTGGCCGTTCAATCTGGCGGTCAGCCGCCACGCCCGCTCTGTTCAGCCTCGTACTTCGCCCAGCAGGCGGCAATGTCGGCCTCAAAGCCTTCATTGGATTCAAGGTCTCTGATGAGGCGGTCCACGCGGGCGCTGGCGGCGGCGGTGATCTGCCGCTCCAGCTGGGCCTCATCAAGACCGGGTCTTTCGGCGCGGTGGCGGGCAGTTGCGTGTGAGGCGATCGCGAGCCCCTGGTCGACGACCTCCTGCGGGGCGCCGCTGATTTCGGCCTGATGGCTGAACATGCGATAGCTGACGGCGCAGGTGAAATGGGTGTTCAGAGCGTCGCGCGCCCCGAGCTCGGCCACAGGTTCGAACCCGAACGCGCGATCACAGGCGGCGATGTGCTCCACGGCGGCGGCGTCATCCTGGGGCGAGTTGCGGTTGATCAGGCGAATGCCACTGAACTCGCTCGGCAGTCCCGACCGCAGAGCCTGCACTTGAGCGCGATCCAGCGGGTTGGCCAGAACGCGCGCAAAGCGGGCGAGCGGACGGATCGCGCTGTAATTCGCGATGACCTGGCTCGCGCGCGGCGTCAGGCTCAGATCGTAATACAGCCCGCCGCAGACATGGGGGCTGGTGTCATGGGGCGTCTCGCTTGCGAGCGCCTGTCCGATGGGCAGGGCCGCCAGCAAGGCGGTGAGCAAGGTAGTGCGGATCATGGCGTCTGGACCTTGTTTTGATGACCGGGTTTTCCTGACCGGTGGCGACGGGGCGGAACTCAAGACGGGTTCAATGGCTGAAGCAACCGGACGCGCGCATCGTGCCGCCGCGGCTTGCACAATCGCCCGCGTTGCGCGCATTGATCAGGTGGCCGGGACCGCCGGGATCGAAGGGCGCGAACTCGCTCACGATCCCGTTGATGAAAGCTTCCATCTGCGCCTGGTCTGCCTCTGACATGAACGGCGCCATGGAGCGCGCCCGGAACATCCATTCCCGGTCCAGATAAAGCTGATGGCGAACCTCCGGCGTGTTGGCCGACGGAGCGGCCATGATGCGGCTCATCAGGAAACGTGTGTTCACCGGCCCGCGACCTGTCCAGTTATCGGTGGCGGCAAAGCGGATTGCGGCGACCCAGCGCCCCTGGTTGACGAGCGTCTGCAGCGCCTCGGTCGGTTCGGGGGGAGCGGTGGGCGCCGTCTCGGCGCTGGCCGCGAGCATGGTCTGCGTCTCGAGCTGCGCTTGGCAGGCCTGCAGCGTGGAGAGCTGATCACCGGCGCCGGCGGAGTCGAACGTGGTGCTGTTTTCCCTGTGCGTGAAGCGGAAAGCGCCAGGCTGGGCCATCGCCGAGCGCATGCGCGCATCCTGCTCCGGTGTCAGGACGGCTATGAAATAGCGCCCTTCAAGCGTCATCACGAATACCTCGTCGAGGCCAGAGTCATGCTGGACAAGGACGTGCTGCGGGCCAGGCCAGTGGAAGGTCCGCCAGGGCGCGTAAGCAAACTGGCCTTGCCCGGCATTGATCGAATAGACGATTGGCGTCGGGTCCAAAAAAAACGGCGGAGGGGTCACGAGATCACATGTCACACCGGTCGCCGCGCCGCGATGCGTCGACACGCCCGGAGCGGGACTCGCACGCCAGGTCAGAGGGCTGCGGTGGTAGGAGGGCCGATTGTCCTGGTCCTGGCGTTGCGCCGAAAACTGGCGCAGCTCCGCCTCGGAGACGACGCGCTGAGCGAAGGCCGGCGCGGCGGCGAGCGAAGCGCTCAAGACGGACAAGACAAGCAATTGGCGCACGGTGCGGTCTCCTTTGATGGCGGCGTCAGTCTCATCGCAATGAGCTCGCGATGCCCATCCCCTGTTCAGGGGAGGGCGCGGGCGGCGCGGCTCTGGCAGCCTGTGAACAGGTCATGCCCCGACAGGAGAAATCGTGATGGTCTGCACCGCTTGGTTCCGGTCTCCTTGCGCCCTTGCTGCCTGCGCCGGCCTCATGCTGGCCCTAAGCGGCATCGCGCCGGCAATCGCCAGCGCCGCCGCGTCCCCCGCGCCCGGAGAGCTCTACCGCCAGGGCATCATGGCCTATGTGCGAGGCGATCATGATGCGGCGCGCCGGGCTTTCACGACGGATTGCGAGGCGGGCTCCGCAGCGAGCTGCATTCAGCTCGCCCTGATGCTGGCCGATGGCGAGGGGGGTCCGGCCGAGCCTGAACGGGGCCGGGCCATGCTGTCGGAGGCCTGCGCCGCGGGCGGACTGGGCGTCGGCGTTTGCCACCGTGTGGGCCTGATGCGCCTCAATGGCGAGGGCGGCGCAGTGGATCTGCCGGGCGCGCGCGTTGCGTTCAACGCCGCTTGCGAGGAGGACGAGCCGGAGGCCTGTTACGACTACGCCACCATGATGATCCGCGGCCAGGGCGGCCCGCGCGAGCCGTTGGACGCGCTGGTCCCGCTGCAGAAGGCCTGCGACCGGGACCATCCCGCCGGATGCTATGTGCTCGGCTTTATAACGCGGGAGTCCTACGGCTCCTTGCGTCTTGATGTCATTCGCACCGCCTTCCAGCGCGCCTGCGCGCTGGGCGATGAGCGCGGCTGCGATGCGCCGCTGACCAGCCAGTAAAGGGACAATCTTGATGGCCAAACCCGCGCAAGCGCTTCTAGTAACAGTTTTGATGATATCCGCAGCGCCCGCCACCGCCCACACGACCGATTTCGAGCCCTGGCAGGGTCCGGCGGCGGACGCGGTCAATGCGCGGCTGGCCGAGCTGGCGCACGAATGCCGGACGGACATGAACCGGTCGCTCAACTACGACCCGCAGGACGTGATCGTAGCCGCCGATTTCAATCTCGACGGCGTTGTGGATCCGGTGCTCGACCAGTCGAAAATCTATTGCGGGGACTCGCTGGCGCTCTGGTCGGGCACGGGCGGATCACCGGTGCGGATTTTCGTGTCCGACGGCGAAGGCGGCTGGAGCGAGCACACCACGGGCGGTTTCGCCGGCCGGGTGGAGCTGATCGGCCATGTCCCGGTCTGGCTGTCGCTGGTGCACGGCACGGCCTGCGACGGATACGGCGCCCTGCCCTGCGCGCAGGCGCTGATCTGGGGCGACGGCGCGTTCCGCTCCGTTGCGGACGGCAAACCAGCCGAGCCCTGAGCATGCCCTGAACAGGGGGTGGCGGATGAAGCGCCAAGGCTCTTCATTCCAGACCGTCACGTCAAGGAGGATGAGATGGTGAACCTTCTCAGGGTCAAAGTCACGCCCGCGCCCGGCCTTTGTGTGGCCAGCGTCACGCTGGCCTTGGCGTTCAGCCTCTGCAGCGCCCCGGCTCACGCAGCCGATTTGCGCACGGATGCGCTGATCTGCATGCGCGATTACACAGACGTGCTCAACGCCGACACCCGGTTCGGGGCCGAGCATCGCGCCGCCATCGAGGCGCGGCGCGCGGCGCTCGAAAGCACATACGCGATCAACCGCCCCGCCCTTGCGCCCAGTAGCCGCCGTATTGGCGATCTTTCGGCCGGTCTTCTGGTGGCCACCCTTAGAAATTGTGAAGACAGCTTCTCCACCCTGCCCGCTTTCCAGCCGCGTATTCACGCCACGGTAGGCGGCCTCACATCGCCCGCAGGATCGCCAGCACCCGCCGCCGCTGCGCCCGCGCCCGGCCAAACCGCTCCCATCTGGGAATTCGTCGGTGAGGCGGGCGGCACGCTGGCTCAGCCCATGCGGTCCTGGCGCGCGACCATCCGCGGCGTTCGGTCCGGAGAAACCCTCATCCTCGACTGCATGGCGCGCGACGGCATGCTGCCCGCCCGCGTCACCTTCGAGGCCGCGATGAGCTCTGACGCTCAGGTCACGGGCGAGCATGGCGATCTCCTTCAAATGACCGTCCGCACGGGCGGGAACGAATTTGTCCTGGACGGCCAGCTGCGCCGCAGCCAGCCTTTGGGAACGAGCGTGCAGAGCCGGTGGGTGTTTGCAGACCGCTCCATGCCCGCCGCCGAGGCGCTGCAGGCCGCTGACGACCCGATCGAGATCGAGGCCGCAGGCCAGCGCCTTGTCTTCAGCTCCGAGGGCGCCGGGCCGGCGCTGGAGCACATGCTGATCGCCTGCGGCGCGCGCCAGATCAGCGATATGATCTGCGCCAGCGCCTACTGGCTGCATGGCGCCTTCAATCCCGAAGTCGGGGAGGCCGCGCTGGCGCGCGCCGATCATGCTGTCGACCGTCATCTGCAAAGCCATGCCGGCCAACAGCGCCTGGCCATCGAACAGCAGGTCATGGCGCGCGGCGAGGCCTGGGGCCTGCGCATCCAGAATGGCGAAGAATCGGCTGCAGGCCTCAACAGTGATCTCGTCGCCTGCGAGCGCAAATACGGCTTCGCACAGGGCGGACGCTGACAGACCAGGAGCCTTCCATGAAACGCACGGCCATCCTTCTCTCGGCGATCTGTCTGGCGGGTTGTTATGAAAACGAGCTCGAGATCGTCACCCGTGACAACGCGTCCGCCATCGCGTCCCTGAGCGATGGCCGTTATTGCGAGGCGGTGATCCGGCCCGCTGATCCGGGCGGACTGCCCTGGGCGGTGATCGACGAAAGCCGGTGCCTCACCCTGACCTGGAGCGAACACGGCCGCGGCTGGAGCGTGGATCAGCCCGGCCTGGGCCGGGACGTGTACGGCGTCAGCGCGCGCGCCATGGCGCTGGCGCCCGCCGGGTCGGCGCTGGGCGAGAGCCGCTTTCATGTGCTGCAATTCGGGCCGGCCCGGCGCCGCATTCCGGTGGGAGACCGCCTTGTTTCACCCCGCGCCACGCTGACCGACCCCGCCTCGGGCGCCAGTCGTTCGATCGCCTCAAGCCATCTGCTCGCCCTGTTGCCCGATCAGGACATGTTCGCGGTGGTCCATGCGCGCCTGCCCCGCAGCGAGGCGCGCGCCCGCGCCGCCGCGCTGCAGCTCTACACTTCGCCGCGCGAAGACAGGCTCGCTCTCCATGACGCCGGGGTGGCCGGCCCGGCGCGCGAGAGCGCCGTGCGGTTCTGGCTGGCCGGGGAAATCGCCCGCGAGACCGGGCGCGCCCAGGCGCCGGTGCAGAGCCTTGAAAACAGCGTGCGCGTGTTTGTGCGCCAGGGCGCGCCGGACGCCGAAAGCGCCAGCTTCGCCCTGACATCGCGCGTGGCGCGCATGACCCGGCAGGCGGTGGAAGAGGGCGAGGCGCTGGGCGAGGCGATGAGCCTCTCCCTGCCCCGCGCCCGGTTTCATGAGGACGGCCTGTTCCCGGCCGCCGCTACGGGGCAAGACGCGCCGCGCACGGTAGCAGCCGCCGCGCCGGCCCCTGCGCCGCAACTGGTCCCGCCTGCAGCGCTGACGCCGCCTGCGCCCGAACCTGCGCCAGAGCGTGTGCTCACCGAGGCCTTGTTCCAGGACATGATGCGCTGCCAGGGAGCGTATTCGGAACTGTCGAGCGGCTTTCTCAACCTGTTGCTTGATCTGCCAGCCACAGCCGCCAATGCGGAGGACCGCGCCTATATCAGCGCCCTGCGATCGGATGTGCGCGAGCTCCGCGATGCAACCCATGACATGTGGCTGGGCCTGTTCAATCTGAGCACGGGGATCCTCAACGATTATCCAGATTTCGACGGCGACCAGGCCGACGCGATGGCCGCCGCAGGGTCAGCGGCTGTCCATATCGACCGGTCCGTGGATCGCGGGACTCGCTACGAGCGCCTGATCGCCGCGTTCTCCGCCACGACGGGCCAATGCCGGCCTGTTATGGAGCGCACCGCCGTCGCCACTGCGCTCGACGCCATGGCGCGCGAACCCTCACGCTGAATCATGAACTTGCTCCCCTGTTTACGGGGAGGGCAATCGCATCTGGACTGGCATTGCCGGATTTGGGTGATGACAGCGCTGTCCGGACTCCCTCCCCCTCGGGG
>JBHYFR010000044.1:0-9445 GCA_051859425.1 Oceanicaulis sp.
GAGGCGGTGTCGGCTGATCCCCCGCCCTGGGACAATGTGATGGCAAGCCTGCTTGGCGGACTGGTGATCGCGGCGCGGCTGGAGCCCGCCCTGGTGCGGCGCATGCCCGCGCCCAAAGGCGTCACCGCCGTGCTGCTGCACCCCGACGCCCGGATCGAGACCCGCGCCGCGCGCGGCATTCTCAAGCCTTCCGTGCCGCTACACACCGCCGTGGAGCACGCCCGGCGCATCAGCGCCTTTACGCTCGGCTGCGCCACCGATGACCCGGAGCTCATCCGCGCCGGTTTTGAAGACATTCTCATCGAGCCCCAGCGCCGCTATCTCCTGCCCGAACTGCCCCAGGTGAAGAAGGCGGCCATGGAGGCGGGCGCGCTGGGCTGCTCCTTCTCCGGTTCGGGCCCGTCGGTGTTCGCCTGGGCGATGAGCGCGGACGCCGATGGGGTGGAAGCGGCCATGGCCGGCGCCTTCAAACGCGCGGGGCGCGGGGCGCAGGCCTATCGCGCGCCGCTGGACAGCGCCGGGGTGCGCATCGAGCAGGTCGCGGAGGCCGCAGCGTGAATTTCGTCTCCACACGCGGGGGCGGCGCGCCCGTCCGGTTTGAAGACGCGATCCTGGCCGGGACGGCGCGCGATGGCGGTCTGTTCAGACCGGAACGCCTGCCAGAGGACGCCCTGAGCGATCTCACCGGCGAAGACAGCCTTGCGCAAACCGCCCACGCCCTGCTGCGTCCCTTCGTCGAGGGCGGTGCGCTCGCCCCGGCGCTGGAGGCGCTGTGCGCTGAAGCCTTCGATTTTGATGCGCCGCTTGTCACCCCCGACCCGGACCGGCCCGGCCTGATGGCGCTGGAGCTGTTTCACGGCCCCACCGGCGCGTTCAAGGATTTCGGCGCGCGCTTCCTGATGGCCTGCCTAAGCCGGCTGTCCGACCCGCACAAGCCGCGCACCGTGCTGGCCGCCACCTCCGGTGATACCGGCGGTGCGGTGGGTTGCGCCGCCGAAGGCCGCCCGGGCGTGCGCGCCGTGATCCTGTTTCCCAAGGGCCGGGTCTCGGCCTTCCAGCGCCACCAGCTGACCTGCTGGAATGCGCCGGTGAGCGCGCTGGAGATCGACGGCGATTTCGACGCCTGTCAGGCGCTGGTGAAGTCGGCGTTTACAGACCAAGCCCTGTCCGCCCGCCACCATCTGACCAGCGCCAATTCCATCAATCTTGCCCGGCTGCTGCCCCAGGGCGCCTATCTGGCGCGCGCCTGCGCTCAGGTTCGCGCAAGGACCGGCATCGCCCCTGGCCTGATCATCCCCACCGGCAATCTCGGCCATGGCGTCGCGGCGCTCTATGCCCGCGCCATGGGCGCGCCCATCGGGCCGGTCGTGCTGGCCACCAACGCCAACGCCGCCCTGGCCGACTGGGCCGCCAGCGGGACCTATGCACCCGGAGCCTCCGTCGCGACCCTGGCCAACGCCATGGATGTGGGCGCGCCCAGCAATTTCGAACGCCTGGCCGCCCTGCCCGGCACGACGGGCGATGTGCGGGTGGAGCGGGTCGAGGACGAGGCCATCCGCGCGCGCATCATCGGCGAGTATGTCCGTTCGGGCTATGTCTGGTGCCCCCATTCGGCGACCGGCGTCGAAGCCTTTGCCCGCCTGTGCGCCGCCGACCGCGAGGCCCGCCCCTGGATCGTCGCGGCCACCGCCCACCCGTACAAATTCGCCGATATCGTGGAGCCCCTGATCGGACGCGCCATTGACCCGCCCCCGGCGCTGCAGGCCGTGCTGTCGCGGCCCTCACACGCCACCGAGGCGAAGGCGGACCTCGCCGCCCTCGCCCGCCACCTCGAAACGCTGGAAGAGCCCGCCCTGCCATGACCGCCAAACGCCCCTCCCACACCCTGATCCAGGGCCCCGCCCGCGCCCCGGCCCGCGCCATGCTGCGTGCCGCCGGCTTTGACGATGAACGGCTGGCCAAGCCCATGATCGCCATCGTCAACACCTGGACCAGCGTCACGCCCTGCAACATGCATCTGGCGGCTCTCGCCGATCATGCCCGCGCCGGAATCGAGGCGGCTGGCGCCACAGCGGTCGATTTCAACACGATTGTGGTCACAGACGGCATCGCCATGGGCACTGAAGGCATGCGCGCCAGCCTGATGAGCCGCGACTGCGTGGCCGATTCCGCCGAGCTGGCCGTGCGCGGCCATTGCCTGGACGCCGTCCTGTTCCTGGTCGGCTGCGACAAGACCCTGCCCGGCGCCGCCATGGCCGCCGCGCGCCTCGATCTGCCCAGCGTCATTCTCTATGGCGGCTCGATCATGCAGGGCCACCGCAAGGGCAAGAACCTGACCATTCAGGACGTGTTTGAAGCCGTCGGCGCCTGCGCTGCTGGCCGCATCACCGAAGCCGAGCTGGTCGAGGTGGAGAAAGCCGCCTGTCCCGGCGCGGGCGCGTGCGGCGGCCAGTTCACAGCCAACACCATGGCGCTGGCGCTCAGCGTGCTGGGTCTCAGCGATATGGCGCTCAACGACCTGCCCGCCGTGCACCCGGACAAGCCCAAAGCCGCCGAGGCGGCGGGGCGCCTAGTGGTGGAGGCGCTGAACGCCGGGCGGAATGCGCGCAGCCTGATCACGCCGGCCTCGCTGAAAAACGCCGCCGCCGCCGTCACGGCTACAGCCGGGTCGACCAATGCGGTCTTGCACCTGCTGGCTATTGCACGAGAAGCGGGGGTGCCCACGGACGCGTTCAACATTGATGATTTTGACGCCATCTCGCGCGCCACGCCGGTGATCGCCGATCTCAAGCCCGGCGGGCGCTACATGGCGCCGGACATGAGCGCAGCGGGTGGCACGCGGCTTCTGGTCCGGCGTCTGCAGCAATCGGGTCACCTGACCGACGCGCCCACGATCACCGGCCGGACGCTGTTTGAAGAAGCCGCCAGCGCGCAGGAAACACCGGGCCAGGATGTGATCCGCAGCGCCGCCGATCCGGTGAAGGCGCGCGGCGGGTTCGGCGTGCTCTATGGCGATCTGGCGCCTGAGGGCTGCGTGGTGAAGCTCGCCGGTCATGACCGGCTGCATGTCTCCGGCCCCGCACGCGTGTTCGACAGCGAGGATTCCTGTTTCGAGGCGGTCAATCAGGGCCGCATCCAGAAGGGCGATGTGGTGGTGATCCGCTATGAGGGGCCTGCGGGAGGTCCCGGCATGCGTGAAATGCTCGCCGTCACCGCCGCTATCCAGGGCGCAGGCCTGGGCGACGACGTGGCGCTGATCACCGATGGCCGGTTTTCCGGGGCCACATACGGCTTCATGGTCGGTCATGTGGCGCCCGAGGCCGCGCGCGGCGGCCCCCTCGCCTTCATCCGCGACGGCGATGTGATCACCATTGATGTGGACGCGCGCCGGCTGGACGTGGACGCTGATCTGTCGGCGCGCATGGCGCGCGGCTTCATCGCGCCAAAGCCGCGCTATCCGACGGGGGCCTACGCCAAATACGCCGCCCTGGTCGGCTCGGCCTCGCAGGGCGCCGTGACCAGTTTTCCATTTGACGCGCCGGGCTGACGCCAGGACGCGCGAAGCGCTCGCCAAGGCGCGACTCGCCTGCTAAACGCTGCGCTCATGAAAAGCGCTGTCATTGTCTTCCCCGGCTCGAACTGCGACCGCGATGCGGCCGTGGCCATCGAGCGCGTTACCGGCGCGGCGCCGGTCATGGTCTGGCACGGCGAATCCAGCCTGCCGGATGGTCTCGATTTCATCATGATCCCGGGCGGGTTCTCCTATGGCGACTATCTGCGCTCGGGCGCCATCGCGGCGCGCTCGCCCATCATGGCCGACCTGGTGGCCCGGGCCGAAGCGGGCGTGACGGTGCTGGGCGTATGCAACGGCTTCCAGATCCTGATCGAGGCGGGGCTTCTGCCCGGCGCACTAATGCGCAATGCGGGCCTGCGCTTTATCTGCGAGAAGACCCCGCTCTATGTGGAGAGCGCCAACAGCCGCTTCACCCGCGCCTATGCCGGGACCAGCGAGGTGGTGATCCCCATCGCCCACCATGACGGCAATTACTTCGCCGACGCCGACACCCTCAACCGGCTCGAGGGCGAGGGTCAGGTGGCCTTCCGCTACGCCAACAATCCCAACGGCTCGGCGCGCGATATCGCCGGAATCACCAACGCCAAAGGCAATGTGCTGGGCATGATGCCCCACCCCGAACGCGCGGTGGACCCGGTGCATGGCGGCACGGACGGGCTCGGCGTGTTCGAAAGCGTTTTGGGGACTGCTCGTTAGTATCGGTGCTTCTCTTGCTCGGTTAGCCGCGTTATCTCTGTCACTAACCGCGCCAATTTGATTTCGCATTCACGGCGGCGCTCAGGAGTTTGATATGCCCCTGCTGAATCTCCAAGGCGGTCGTAGTCCCGCCAGCATTCATCAGGCGTCCGATTTCTTGAAGTCGACCGAGTGCGTCTAGCCATGGGAACCTCCATCAAAGCACCAACGCATAATCTACCAGCCGACCAAGAGGGGGTGACTAAAGTCTATCCCGCCCTCCTCGAAGGCGATGCTGAGACCGGCTTCAGCATCTACTTCCCTGATCTGGACGGATGCGTCTCGGCTGGCGACAGCGCCAGCGAGGCGGCCCTTAATGCGCAGGAGGCTCTGGCCCTGCATCTTGAAGGCCTGATGGCCGAGGGCCTGCCCGTGCCGGCCCCATCAGACCTGTCCGCCATTCGGGCCGAGCCGGACGCACCGGAAGCCGCCCGGCTTCTGGTCACCGCCTATCTGCCCGACCCTTCCCCGATTGACCAGCCGCAACGGACGCATGCCGAATGAGTGTTGAACCCAAATACGCCCCCGGCATCACGCAAGAGATCGCGCTCGATCACGTGACGGCGGATGAATACGAGATCATCCTGCGCGAGCTTGGCCGGGCGCCGAACCTGGTGGAACTGGGGATTTTCTCGGTGATGTGGTCGGAGCACTGCTCGTACAAGTCGAGCCGGGTGCATCTGGCCAAATTCCCTACCACGGGCGAACGCGTCATCTACGGCCCCGGCGAAAACGCCGGCGTCATTGATATCGGCGACGGCCAGGCGGCCATCTTCAAGATGGAGAGCCACAACCACCCCAGCTTCATCGAGCCCTATCAGGGCGCGGCCACGGGCGTGGGCGGCATCTTGCGCGACGTCTTCACCATGGGCGCGCGCCCGGTGGCGCTGATGAACGCGCTGCGCTTTGGCGATCCCGAACACCCCAAGACCCGCCAGCTGGTGGCGGGCGTAGCGGCGGGCATTGGCGGCTACGGCAATTGCGTGGGCGTGCCCACGGTGGGCGGCGAGACCAATTTCGACAAGGGCTATAACGGCAATATCCTGGTCAACGCCATGGCGGTCGGGATCGCCGATACCGACAAGATATTCACCGCCGCCGCGCGCGAATCCGGCTTCCCGGTGCTCTATGTGGGCGCCAAGACCGGACGCGACGGCATTCACGGCGCCACCATGGCCAGCGCCGAGTTCGGCGAAGGCTCCGAGGAGAAACGCCCCACCGTGCAGGTCGGCGATCCCTTCACCGAGAAAAAGCTGATCGAGGCGTGCCTGGAGCTGATGGCCGAGGACGCGATCAGCTCGATCCAGGACATGGGCGCGGCGGGCCTGACCTCGTCCAGCGTGGAGATGGCCTCGCGCGGCGGGCTGGGCATCGAGCTGGATCTCGATCACGTGCCCCAGCGCGAAACCGGCATGACCGCCTATGAGATGATGCTGTCTGAATCCCAGGAGCGCATGCTGATGATCGTCAAGCCGGGCCGCGAGCACGTGGCCGAGGCGATCTTCCGCAAGTGGGATCTGGATGTGGCCACCATCGGCAAAATCGCGCCTCATGGACGGCTGGTGCTGCGTCACAAGGGCGAGGTCGTGTGCGATCTGCCGCTCGATCCCATCGGTGAGAAGGCGCCCAAATACGAGCGCCCCTGGTTCCCCGCCGAAGCGCGCGCCAGCATCGATCCCAAGACCCTGCGCGCGCCCGAGCATCTGGGCGAGGCCCTGCTGGCGCTCATGGGTTCGCCGGACATGGCGTCCAAGCGCTGGATCTGGAGCCAGTATGACCGCCACGTCATGGCCGACACGGCGGCCAGCTCTGAAGACCCGTGCGACGCCGCCATCGTGCGCGTGCACGGCACGAACAAGGCGCTGGCGATCAGCACCGATTGCACGCCGCGCTATTGCGCCGCTGATCCGTTCGAAGGCGGCAAGCAGGCGGTGGCCGAGGTCTGGCGCAATCTGACCGCTGCGGGCGCTGATCCCATCGCCATCACCGACTGCCTCAATTTCGGCAACCCCGAGCGGCCCGAGATCATGGGCCAGTTCGTGGGCTGCGTGGAGGGCATGGCCGAGGCTTGCCGGGCGCTTTCCTTCCCCGTCGTGTCAGGCAATGTCTCGCTCTATAACGAGACCGACGGCAAGGCGATCCCGCCCACCCCGGCGGTGGGCGGCGTGGGCCTGATCCCCGACGTCACCGTGCGCGCCGGGTTTGGCGCCATGAAGGACGGCGATGTGGTGCTGCTGGTGGGCGAGACCCACGGCGCGCTGGGCGCTTCGCTCTATCTGCGTCATATCGAGGAGCGCGAGGATGGCGCCTCGCCGCGTGTCGATCTGGCCGCGGAAAAGCGCCATGGCGATTTCGTCCGCGCCGAGATCCGCGCCGGACGCGCCAGAGTGGTTCACGACATCGCCGATGGCGGCCTGGCTTGCGCGGCAGCGGAAATGGCCATGGCGTCGGGCGTCGGAGTGAAGCTGGCCTATAACGGCGCCCTGCCTCATTTCGCCTGGATGTTCGGCGAGGATCAGTCCCGCTATCTCATCGCCGCCGACGCCGCCACCGCCGAGACGATCCGCGCCAATGCGCTGACGGCCGGCGTGCCGGTGAGCGTGGTGGGCCTGGCGGGCGGACGCCATGTGTCGATCAACGGCACCCACTCCATCGACCTGATCGCGCTCAAGCAGGCCCATGAAAACTGGATGCCGCGCCTGATGGCCGGTGAGCCCACGGCAGTGGCCGCCGAGTAGCCGGCAGCGCAACGGCGCACACGAAAAAGGCCGGAGCCTCGGGGCTCCGGCCTTTCTTCATTCAAGCTGGCAGCCGCGCGTTAGCGGGTGCAGGCCGCCAGGGCCAGATTGGCCTGGACAGCGGTTTCGCCGCCGGCCAGCTCGCCCGCGCGGGCAAAGTCGGTGCGGGCCGAGGCGTGATCGCCGGCCAGCCACAGGGCGGCGCCGCGATTGGTGTGCGCTTCCCACGAACCGCCGGTGCGTTCGGCCGCGTCATTGCAGGCGTCAGCAGCGTCGGCGCTGCCCTGATTGGCGAGCGCGGCGCACAGATTGACCGAAGCAGCAGCCTTGTTGCGGCTGGTGGTGCCGGAATTGATGGCCGAACGCGCGAAGTGCTCGGCGGTGGACCAGTCACCACGCTCGACGCGGCTGGCCGAGGCGCGCACATTGGCGTTGGCGGTGGAGATGCTGACAAAGGCCGGCGCCGCCGAGCAATCAGCGGCCTGGGCGGCGGGAATCGCGGCGAGGCTCAATGCGGCGCCAGCGAAAAGCACGCGAACGAGAGCAGTCATGGGGAGATCTCCTGATTCATGTGGGCCAATCGCGGCCCTGACAAATTGTGCAGATAAATTAGTACGCTCACCGGCACTTGAAAAGTGAACAGCGTTCATTTTCGTGTGAAATTCCTGTAATTCGCTAATTTATTGCGCTGCATCAAAGACTTGGCCGGACGCGTGAGCGCCCGGCCAGGATCATTCGCCGCGATGAAACGCCTTACTCGACCGCTTCAGCCCGCGCCAGGCGCGCTGCATTGATCTCGGCCAGCATGGCGTCAGCACGTCTCGCCACGTCGATCGCCGTCTCCACCGCGCCGAGATAGAAGGCGGGCATGATGATGTCGAACGTGTCAGCGGGCGTGTGGTAATAGGGGTGGTCTTCCACGCCCAGATACAGAAACGGAATGCCCGCCATGTGGAAGGCGGCGTGATCGGACATCATGGTCCAGTCATCCCCGCGATTGTCGGTGGGGCGGTCATAACCGGGCTCAAGCGTGATGGAGGACGCCGCCGCCGCCGCCTCGATCAGGGGCAGAAGCTCGGGCGTGTGGTAGGAGCCCGCCGCGATCAGGCGCCCATCCTCATTATGGCCCAGCATGTCGAAATTGAGATTGAAGGCGATCTCGCCAATGCCTTCGGGGCGGTTCGCCACGAAATGGCGCGCGCCGTCCAGCCCGCCCTCTTCCGCATCGAGCGCTGCGATCACCACGGTGTGGCGCGGCGGTGAGGCCAGGAAATACTCCGCCGCCGCCAGCAGCCCGCCCACGCCCGAAGCGTTGTCATCGGCGCCGTTCATGATCTGGCCATCCGGCATAACGCCCAGATGGTCGTAATGGGCTGTGATCACCATGGAGATGGAGGGGTCTTCGCCCTCGATCACACCGATCAGATTGACGCCGGTCAGGCTGTGGCGCGGCCCCTCACGATCGGTCCGGTCCACCGGGCGGGTCACATCAAACGCTTGCTCGAACCCGCCTTGCGCCGGGGACAGACCGATCTCTTCAAAGCGCGAAAGGATGTAGGCCCGGGCCCGCGCGCCGCCTTCGGAGCCGACCATGCGGCCTTCCATGTCGTCGGCGGCCAGGATGCACACATCGCGCAGCGGCTGGGCGGCGACGCCGTCGCAGGGCCCGGCTGCCGGCGCCTCGACAGCGGCCGGCCCGCACGCGGCCAGAAGCAGCGCCGAAGACGCAGCGGCGAAGAACAGACGATTGATCAGCATTTTCATAAAACCCCATGGCGAAGCGCGCCCGCGCGCTCATATACTAGGGATGAAGCTTTACGCCATGACGGAGCGCCGCGCCATGCCCATGCCCGCCGACGACATCGCCGCCCTGATCCGCGAGGGCGTGCCGGGCGCCGAGGTCGAGATCATCGATCTGGCCGGCGATGGCGATCACTACAAGGCCGTGGTCGTGTCCGAGGTGTTCCGGGGCATGCCCCGCGTGCGCCAGCACCAGCTGGTCTATAAATCCCTGCAGGGGCGCATGGGCGGCGAGCTGCACGCCCTGGCCCTTGAAACCCGCGCGCCGTAAGTTTTCCTGACGCCTGCTTGAAGGACATTCTCCATGACCGACGCCGCCACGCTCGACTCCATCCGCCAGACCGTCCAGTCCAATGACATCGTCCTGTTCATGAAGGGCGATCCCATGTTCCCCCAGTGCGGCTTCTCCTCCGTGGTCGCGCGGGTTCTTGACCATCTCCAGGTGGAATACGCCTCGGTGAACGTGCTTGAAGACATGAATGTGCGCGAAGGCATCAAGGCCTATTCCGACTGGCCAACCATTCCGCAGCTCTATGTGAAGGGCGAGTTCGTCGGCGGCTGCGATATCGTGCGCGAGATGTTCGAAGCGGGCGAGCTG
>JBHYFR010000044.1:9455-13627 GCA_051859425.1 Oceanicaulis sp.
GAGAGGGACGCCGCCATGGCCCGCCTGTCCAGAGACGAGATCGCCCGTCTGCGCGAAACCCTGCCGCCGGAGGTGGACCGGATCGCCTTTCATGAAGGCACCGAGCCGCCCGGCTGCAGCCCGCTGAACGCTGAAAAGCGCGACGGGCTCTATCACTGCCGCGTCTGCGGCGAGGCGCTGTTCTCCAGCGCCGCCAAATACGAATCGGGCAGCGGCTGGCCCAGCTTCTTCGCCCCGCTATCGCCAGAGGCGGTCGGCACCAAGCGTGATTTCAAGCTGATCATGCCGCGCACCGAGTTCCACTGCGCCAATTGCGGCGCCCATGGCGGGCATGTGTTCAATGACGGCCCGGCGCCCACCGGCCAGCGCTGGTGTGCCAACGGGCTGGTGCTGGACTTTCGCCCGGCGCCGGATGAGTAATACGCCCTCGCCATTGTCTTGAGGGAGCCGGGTGCGCCCGGACGCATTGCCCATGCTCACATCACTTGCCCGACTGATTGCGCCGCTGGCTGGCGCCGCCCTCACCCTTGCCGCCTGCCAGGATGCGCCTGAGGCGCCAACCCCGGAGACCCAAGCCGATATGGATGCTTCCCAGACCGCCGCACCCAGCCTTCTGGCGCGCGCCCTCGACATCACCGCCCCTGTGGCGGAACAGCGCCCTGTGACCATCGAGCAGCTGGGCCGCACGCGCGTGGATGAATTCGCCTGGATGCGCGATGACAACTGGCAGCAGGTGATGCGCGACCCGTCGGTCCTGCAGGCCGATATCCGCACCCATCTGGAGGCGGAGAACACGTATTACGCCGCCGTGATGGCGCCCACTCAGGCGCTGCAGCAGCGCCTCTATGCCGAGATGCGCGGGCGCATCAAGGAGGACGATTCCTCCTCGCCCGAGCGTGACGGCGAGTGGTTTTATTACAGCCGCTATCGCGAAGGCGGGCAGTATCCGGTCTATGTGCGCCGCGCCGCCGGCGCTGATGGCGCGATGACCGGCGAGGAACAGATCCTGTTTGACGGCGACGCCGAGGCCGAAGGCATTGAGTATTTCCAGCTGGGCGCGGTGGATCACTCCCCTGATCATCGCTGGCTCGCCTATGCGGTGGATACGGCGGGGTCTGAATTCTATCAGCTGCGCATCCGCAATCTGGAGACCGGCGAGGATATCGCCACCCTCACCGAGGAGAGCTATGGCTCTCTGGAATGGGCCAATGACTCCCGGACGCTTTACTGGGTGTGGCGCGACGAGAATAACCGGCCGCGCCGGGTCTACCGCCAGGCCATTGATTCCGAGACGCGCGAGCTGATCTACGAAGAAACCGATCCGGGCTATTTCCTGGGCGTGGGCAAGACTGACGGCAATTCGTGGATCGTCCTGTCGGCCAATGACCACACCACCTCGGAGCTGCGCCTGTTCGACGCCAATGACCCGGCCGCCGAGCCGCTTCTGGTGTCGGCGCGCGAGAGCGGCGTGGAATACTCGCTGACAGAGGCGGGCGGGCGCATGTTTGTGCTGACCAACCAGGACGGCGCGGTGGACTTCAAGATCATGTCGGCGCCGCTGGATGATCCGCGCCGGGAAAACTGGGCCGATTTCATTGATCACCGCCCGGGCGTGCTGGTCACCAGCCTGATCGGTTTTCAGGACTGGCTGGTGCGGCTGGAGCGCGCCAACGCCCTGCCCCGCCTGGTGGTGCGCCGCTTCGCCGATGACGCCGAGCACGAGATCGCCTTTGACGAAGAGGCCTACGCGCTGGGCGCCTGGGGCGGATACGAGTACGCGGTTGACCGGCTGCGCTTCTCCTATGAGAGCCCGTCCACGCCCACCGAGGTCTATGACTACGACATGGCCAGCCGGGAGCGCACGCTGATCAAGCGTCAGGAAATCCCGTCGGGCCACAATGCGGATGACTATGTCGTGCGCCGCCTGATGGCGCGCGCGCGCGACGGGGCCATGATCCCCGTCACCCTGCTCTACCGCGACGGCACGCCGCTGGACGGCTCGGCGCCGGTGCTGCTCTACGGGTATGGCTCCTACGGGATCACCATTCCGGCCAGCTTCTCAACCTCGCGCCTGTCGCTGGTGGATCGCGGCATGATCTACGCCATCGCCCATATCCGCGGCGGCATGGCCAAGGGATATCAGTGGTATCTCGACGGCAAGCTGCACAAGAAGGAAAACACCTTCAACGACTTCGTGGATGCAGGCCGGATGCTGGTTGCTGAGGGCTATACGCGTGAAGGCGCGCTGGTGGCCTATGGCGGTTCGGCCGGCGGTCTGCTGGTGGGCGCTGCGATCAACCAGGCGCCCGAGCTGTTCGCCGGCGGGGTCGCTGCGGTGCCGTTCGTGGACGTGCTCAACACGATGAGCGATCCGTCCCTGCCCCTCACCCCGCCCGAATGGCCCGAATGGGGCAACCCCATCGAGGACGCGGCGGCCTATGACTATATTCTGTCCTACAGCCCCTATGATCAGGTCCGCGCGCAAGCCTATCCCCATGTGCTGGCGACGGCCGGCCTGACCGATCCGCGGGTGACCTATTGGGAGCCGGCCAAGTGGATCGCGCGCCTGCGCGACAGGCGCACCGATGACGGGCTGACCCTGATGCGCACCAATATGGGCGCCGGCCATGGCGGCGCATCAGGCCGGTTCGATTCCCTGCGCGAGCGCGCCGAGGAGTTCGCCTTCGCCCTGATGGTCGCCGGTCTGGCCGACGCAGAAGCGGCCGAGGCCAGCGCCGCCGCTGCGGACGCGCCGGCTGAAGACGCGGATGGCGCGGGCGGATGACGCCTTCGGTCAGCGCCTGACATCAAAGGCGGGCCCCCTCACAGGGAGCCCGCCTTTTTTGTTGGCGCGATACGGGGTCTGTGCTCGCTATTCGAGCCGGAAGTCCAGCTGGGTCTGGACGCCGCGGCGCACAACCTCGTCACCGGGACGGCCCATCTCCATCGCGTGGGACCAGCGTGCCACCGCTGCAAGGCTGGCCCGCGCAAAGCCGTCGCTGTCACAGGCCAGCACCCGCGCGTTGGCGGTGCGGCCCGACGCCAGGATGTCGTATTGCACCGTGCACGTGCCCTGAATGCCCCGCGCCTGTTCGCGCTGGGGATAGACCGGGTCAACCCGGGTGGTCAGCGGCGGGATCGTCAGGCTGATCGGCATGGTGTCGAGCGTCTCAACGACATACTCGATCACCGGCGGGGCCATGGAGATCGGCTCGACGCCCGGGGCCGTCTGGGCTTCGGCGCGGATAGAGGGATGGGGCGGCGGCGGCTCTACCGCCACGATGTCATCAAGAGTGAGCTGCGTCAGCCTGTGGTCAGGAATATCGAAGGAAATCTGGATCACCGGCATTGGCTCCCCTGCCGGGACCGGCTCTGACTCGTCATGGATCAAGGCCTGCATGAGCATGAACAGGCCCACCGTGATGATCACAGCCAGACCGCCGGCCAGAATAAGCCGGAGCAGTCCCGATACCGGCGCCGCCACTCCCGCGAGGGCGCCCGTTGCCACTGGTGCGTTGGAGGTCATCAGCCTTCTCCCTTGCCTTGAGGGCTGGCCCGCCGCCCGCCCGTGACCCGGCAAAAGATTTGTACGCGTTAAAGGCGAAAAAAAGGCAAGGGCGCCCGCTTCGATTGCTGCGCCGCACAATGACACCGGCAACAAAGAAGACCCCGCAGCACGGCTGCGGGGTCTTGCGTGTAGATCAGTGAGCTGTTGAGCCGGGCCGATTACCCTGCGGCAGCAGCAGCCGACCGGGCCTCGCGCTCACGGCGCGCTTCGGCGGCCTCTTCGTCGGTCATGCCGGCCTCGCGCACCTGCTCACCATACTGGTTGAAGTAGGGCTGGCAGCGCTGGGGGATCGACTCAAAGCTGACGCGGCCATCGTCGTCCACGGAGCCGGTGAGCACCAGCGAGCGGCGCTCGGCCTCCAGGGTCAGGCGGCATTCGTCGATTAGCACCTGCTCGCGCTGACGTTCGCGCGTGGCCTCGCCCTCGATCTGGCTGTTGATGAACCGGATCCAGCCATCAGCGTTGCGGCGGCTGGTTGGGATGCGGCTGGCTTCACGATAGGCAGCCAGGGCCGGCTGGATCCGGTCCTGATTGTACCGCACGCTGCCCAGCAATTCCCACGCTCGGCCCGTCTCGGCGCTGGACAGCCCACCCTGGTTCAGCG
>JBHYFR010000044.1:13637-14262 GCA_051859425.1 Oceanicaulis sp.
ACGCATCTGGAAGCGCGCCTCGGCGATCTTCAGCGCCGTCTCACCCGACGGGCGCGCCCGGTTCAGCTGTTCCAGAGGCGCGATCGACCGCTCGAACTCATCAGCCTGGCGCCACATATTGCTGAGCAGGGTCAGGTGACGTTCGGTGGGCTGGACGCGCCCGGCATTGATCTCGCGCTCGAGAATGCCGGCGCCGCGGAACGGGTTATTGAAGTGGCTGTAATAGGCCACCATGCCGACGATCTCGTTCTCTTCCTGAAGCAGACCGTTGAGGTACATCAGACGGGCCGTCTCGAAGGAATTTTCTTCCTGATCAAGGCGCGCGTAGAGGGCGCGAAGATTCTGCCAGGAGCGGCGCGAGGCCGGGAAGGCGTTGAGCATCTCACGCACGACGCGCAATTCGTCCTGAACACGCTCCAGCTGATTGTAATAATACTGCATCAGGCTGAAGTCGGCTTCCGACTTGCGCGGCGTATTCGTGTAGAAGAACTCCGCATAGCGGAGTCCATCCTGCAAACGCTCGGCCTGGATGTAGGCCTGAGCCATCATACGCGCGAGTGTCGGGGTGAGTTCTGCTCCAGCGGAGATCGCCATCTCCAACTGACGAATGCCTTCATCAATCCGA
>JBHYFR010000045.1:0-14098 GCA_051859425.1 Oceanicaulis sp.
AGGCCCGTCATGCCGCCCACAGGGCGCATCGGGCGTCCGGTGCGCGTATCCTTCGGCGCGCTCATGGCGTCATCTCCGTCATGAAGACCGGGGTCAGATAGTCGATCAGCGGCCCGATCGCGAAGAACAGCACCACCGTGCCGATGGCGGTGACCAGCGGCGCGATCCAGACCAGAGCCGGCGGCTGGCCGGGTTTCATCGGGCTGGTCTCCGGTGCGGGCTTCAGGAAGCCGCGGATCGCGATGGGCAAGAGATAGCCGATATTGAGCAGGGTCGAGGCGATCAGCACCGCGATCAGCCAGGGCTGGCCGGCGCCCGCCGCGCCCTCCATCAGGAAGATTTTCGGCCATACCCCGGCAAAGGGCGGCATGCCGATGATTGACAGGGCGCCGATCAGGAACACCGCAAACGTCACCGGCATCAGCCGGCCGAGGCCGTTGAGCTGGGAGATTTCCGTCTTCTTCGTGCCGGTATAGATCGACCCGGCCGCCATGAAGAGCGTGATCTTGCCATAGGCGTGCATGATGATCTGCAAGGCCGCGCCCATCAGCGCCAGCGGGCTGGCCAACATGGCGCCCAGCGTGACGTAGGACAGCTGGCTGACTGTGGAGAAGGCAAGCCGGGCCTTGAGATTATCCTTGGTCATCGCGATCACCGAGGCGATCACGATGGACGCCCCCGCGATCCAGGCCAACACGTTCGCCGCTGGCAGCGTCTCGATATATTGCGGACCAAAGATGTAGACCGACACTTTCAGGATCGAGAACACCCCCGCCTTCACCACCGCCACGGCGTGCAGCAGCGCGGACACCGGGGTGGGCGCCACCATGGCGTTGGGCAGCCAGGGATGGGTCGGCATCAGCGCCGCCTTGCCGATCCCGAAGGCGAACAGCACCAGGATGACCGAGCCTGCGACAGGGCCAACACCGCCCATAATGCCGCCGGCGGTGAAGTCGGTGGTGCCCGTCAGCGCATAGGTGGCGAAAATAGCCGGCAGGAACAGGCCGATGGAGGTGGCCAGCAGAATGCCCAGATAGATCGAGGCGCCTTTCCTGGCCTTGGCGTCGCCCTTGTGGGCCACCAGCGGATAGGTGGCGAGACTGAGCGCCTCGTAGAAGAAGAACATGGTGATCAGATTGCCCGACAGGGCGATGCCCATGGCCGCGGCGATAGAGATCGTGAAGCAGAAGTAGAACCGGGTCTGATCCTTCTCCTTGTTCCCGCGCATATAGCCGATGGAATATAGCGAGTTCACAATCCACAGTCCGCTGGCCACCATGGCGAACACCGCGCCCAACGGCTCCAGCGAGAATTTAAGCGACAGGCCCGGCGCAATCTCCACCAGGGTCAGCTCGGGCCGGCTGCCTGCAGCCTCCACGAGGTAGGCGACTACGATCGCCAGCGCGACAGCAGTGATGAGGGTCACCGCTTCACGCAGGTTCGGCCAGCGGCCCAGCAGCAGCACCCCCGCGCCGCCGACCAGCGGCAGGATCAGGGCGAGCGCCAGAGCCAGTTCGGGTGTCCAGGTCATGGCGCCACTCCCGCCGCAATGGCCGCCTCAGCCGCTGCGCGCGCCATATCCACGATAGGCTCGGCATAGACGCCGAACACCAGATTGGCGCCGGCCAGAATGGCCAGAGGCACGGCGATGGCCAGCGGCACCCGCTTGGGCGAGCCCTTGCGGCCCTCGTTCGGCGGCGTCACCCAGATCGCGACGAGGATCCGGTAGACATAGAAAACCGCGATCACCGAGGATACCAGGATGGCCGCCACAGCCCACCACCAGCCCGCATCCAGGGCGGCGGCGATGAGATAGAATTTGGAGATGAAGCCCACCGTGAACGGCACGCCCACCAGCGACAGGGCGCCGATGGTGAAGGCCGCCGAGGTGACCGGCATGACCTGGCCCAGCCCCTTGAAATCCTCGATCCGCCGGATGCCGTAAGACAGCGCGAACGCGCCCAGCGCCATGAAGAGCGCGCCTTTCATCATGGCGTGATTGATCAGGTGGAGCATGCCCGCCGACAGGCCGAGCGAGGTGGCCATGCCCAGGCCCAGCATCATGTAGCCAACCTGCGCCACTGACGAGTAGGCGAACAGCCGGCGCACATTGTTCTGGAACAGGGCCTGGGTCGACGCCACCAGCATGCCCGCAATGGCCAGCGGCGTGATCACCCAGATCATGGCGTTGGAGACAAAGCCGGTCTGGATCGAGAACACGTCATAGCTAAAGCGGATGATCACATAGAACGCCACTTTGGTGGCCGTGGTGGCCAGGAAGGTGGTCACGAAGTTGGGCGCATAGGCGTAGGCGTTCGGCAGCCACTGGTGCAGCGGGAAGAGCGCGGCTTTCAGCCCGATCCCGACCAGGATGAACGCGAAACCCACCTCGACGGCCCGGTTGCCGTTCATGTCGGCGATAGCCCGGCCCATATCGGCCATGTTGAGCGAGCCTGTGCTCATATAGATGAACCCGGCGCCGATCACGAAGAAGGTCGCGCCGATCGTGCCCATCACCAGATAGTTGAACGAGGCGGTGAGCGCCTGGCGGTCATTGCTCCAGCCCATCGCAATGATGGCGTAGGTGGCGATGGAGGAGATTTCCAGGAAGACGAAGAGGTTGAAGGCGTCCCCGGTGCTCGCCACGCCGGCCAGGCCGGCAAAGCAGATCAGGAACGCCGAATAGAACAGTGATTGCTTCTGGCGCGAGATTTCGTCGGCCACGCTGGGCCCGGCGAACAGCAGGGCCAGAAAGCCGGTGGACCCCAGCAAGAGCAGCAGTGCGGCGTTCAGCGCGTCAATACGGAACTCGATGCCAAACGGCGGCTCCCAGCCGCCCATAGCGTAGGACAGAACAGCGCCCTCGGCGCGGGTGGCGAGGAATATCTCGGCCGCCAGCACCAGAGCAGCGCCCACGCCCAGCAATGCCATAACCCAGGCGGCGCGTCCGCTGGTGATCATGGCGGCGGGCGCCGACAGGATCAGCGGGATCATCACCAGCAAGGCTGGCGCATGGGCCGCGACTGCGGCCGGGAGAAACTGCGGCTCCATCGCCCCTACACGCCCTTCTTCAGCTCGTCATCGTGGTCGATCTCGGACAATTCATCGTCCTCGATGGTGCCGTAGACCTCCCGGATGCGCACCACGAGCGCCAGCCCCATGGCCAGCGTCGCGACGCCGACCACGATCGCGGTCAGGATCAGCACGTGCGGCAGCGGGTTGGCGTAGATGGCGTCGTCCGGGATCGTGCCATAGGCCAGATCGTCATAATCAAAGATCGCCGGTCCCCCGCCGGTCACCTTGGCGGTGGCGATGTAGAGCAGGAACACCGAGGTCTGGAAAATCGACAGCCCCACCATGCGCTTGACCAGATTGCCCGTGGCGATGACGGCGTAGAGGCCGACCATCATGAGCACCAGGATCACCGCGTAGGTGAAGCGATCAGCAACAATCTCGATCATCGCCTCAGTCCTCCGCCGTGTCGCTGGGGCGCTCGCGTCCGGCGAACGCGTAGAAGATGGCGATGATCACCGCAGTGACGCTCATCAGCACGCCGAACTCCACCGCCACGATGCCGATATGCTGGCCCAGATAGGTCCGGTTGGGATCAAGCGCGGTGTAGTCGAGGAAATTGCCGCCCATGAACAGCGAGACGAAGCCCACGCCGGCGAAGATCAGCGCGCCCATGGCCATGCCGATGCGCGCCCACCAGGGCGGCACCGCCTTGCGTGCGGCTTCCATGCCGAAGATGAGCGCGTAGAGGATCACGCCCACGCCCAGCACCACCCCGGCCGAAAAGCCGCCGCCGGGCGAGTACTCGCCATGGAAATGGACATAGAAACCGAACAGGAAGATGAGCGGGATCAGCAGCTTGGAAACGACTCTGAGGACAACATACGGGTTCATCAGTTGTCCTCCTCCCGCCGCCCGCGCCCGGAGAGGTTCAAAAGCAGCGCCACGCCCACGCCTGCAGCGAACACCACGAAAACCTCGCCCATGGTGTCAAAGCCGCGATAGCTGGCCAGCACCGCCGTCACCACGTTGGGAATGTTGATCTCGGCAGGCGTGCGATCGATGTAAGCCATGCCCACGCCGGTATTGGCCGGACTGTCGGCGGCGCCATAGACCGGCAGATCGCCCAGCGCATAGAATACCGCTACGCCCGCCGCCGCCATCACCACCAGCGCCGCCCAGTGACGGAAGGCGGTGGTCGGCTTGGCTTCGCCGGAGGTCAGCAGCATGGCCGCCAGCAGAAGCACGGTGGAAATGCCTGCGCCAACCGCCGCTTCGGTGATCGCCACATCCGCCGCGCTGAGCGATACGAACCAGGCGGCTGCGATCAGCGAATAGACGCCGGTCAGCATGACCACGGCGAACAGGTTCTGCAGCCGGATGATCGCCAGGCCGATGAACAACAGCATGACCATGAAAAGATAGTCGAAAAACTGGGTGATCTCGCCGCCATTCATGACGCATCCTCCCGCGTCTCGTCAGAGCGCCAGCGGCGCAGCAGAGGCTTCAGGCCCGAGCGATAGGCCGCATTGGCCACCGCATGGGTGGAGGTCGGGCTGGTCAGGAAGATGATGACGCCCAGCAGGGCCAGTTTCACACTGACAAGGCTGAAGCCCGACTGGATGATCAGACCGATGATGATCAGCTCGGCGCCGAGCGTATCGGTCACGCCGGCGGCGTGCATGCGGGTATAGAAATCGGGCAGGCGCAGCACGCCGATCGCGCCGGCCAGCACCAGACCTGCGCCGGTCAGCATGAAGGCGGCCGAGACCAGGCCCTGAGCGATGGATATCCAGAACATCCAGTCCATCATTCGCCCTCCGCGTCCTTGACCTTGGGAGCCGGAACCGGCGCTGAATCATGCAGCGCCACCTCGAGCGAGCGGTAGCTGAAGAATTTCAGGATCGCGATGGTCGCCACGAAGTTGATCAGCGCGTAGAGCAGCGCGATGTCGATACTGTCAGCCTGTCCGACCGCGAGCGAGAACACCGCCAGGAACAACACGATCTTGGTGCCGAACGCGTTCACCGCCAGCACCCGGTCATAGAGCGTCGGCCCGATGAACAGGCGCGTCAGCATGAGGCCCATGGCGGCGACGATCATGAGCGCGACAATGATGTCCACGATAATGGTAAAGCTCATCACCCGGCCTCCCCGGTGGCGATCTTCACCCGGCGCTCGAAGGCGCGGAAGCCGTCCTGGCTGCAGAATGATTCGTCCAGCGCGTGGAGGATGAACCCGTTTTCCTGGACCTCCATGGTCACCGTGCCCGGCGTCAGGGTGTAGGAATTGGCCAGCGTGGCGCGCGCCACGTCATCGCGCAGGGTCACAGGCGTGCGCGTCACCGCCGGTTTGATGTCGATCACCGGCGACAGCACGATGCGCAACACCGCGATATTGGATTTCACGATCTCGCTGCTCAGCCAGCCCCAGTAGGTGAAGTAGCGCACGCGCAGATACGGCGTGGACTCGCCATCCAGCAGGCCCATGCGCACAGTCATGTAGACCGTCACGATCACCGAGAAGATCGCCAGCGACAGGAGTGGCTGCTTCAGTCCGTATCCGGACAGGAAGGCCCACATCGCGGCGAGCACGATGGTCAGGGTCACGCCATAGAGCCATTTGCGGGTCAAAGCCCGGTCCTCCCTGGAAAGGTGACAGCTGAGATCGGCGAACGGATTGGCACGGGTTCTAGGCAAGGCGCGCAGGGAATTCCAGAGAAACCGGTGCGTTGCGCGGCAGATTCTTCATATCCCCCGGCGCCAGAAGGGGTATGTCCGCGGTCAGAACCGCTCGCCGCGCACCACTTCCACATCGTGGCTGTAGATGATCCCCGGATAGCGCTCGAAGAACACGGCCGCCTTGTCGAACACGCGTTCGGCGGTCTCGGCGGTCATGACGGCGTGGACGATCTTCATCTCCACCGCCTCCGATACCCCGTCGCGCACCCAGTCTCCGGTCAACCCCGTCCCCTCGCGGCCATCGATCACCGTCAGGCCGGATACGCCGCAGCTCTTGATCAGATCCATCAGCCGGCGCAGATGCGCCGTCTCCACGACCGCGATGACTTTCTTGCGGACAGGACGGGTCATGTCAGCCTCCCAGAACGGCCCGCGCCACACTGGCGTAGAGCGGTATGCCGATGGTCAGATTGAACGGGAAGGTGATCGCCAGCGACAAGGTCAGATACACTGACGGGTCCGCCTCGGGCAGGGCGATACGCATGGCGGCCGGCACGGCGATATAGCTAGCCGATCCTGACAGGATCATCAGCGCTGCCGCGTCACCCGGGCTCATGCCGATGAGCCAGGCCACCGGAAGCGCCGCTGCGGCGCCGATGAGCGGCATCACCAGACCGAACACCACCCCCGCCACGCCGAGCTTCCTCGCCCCGCTCAGCCGGCGCGCCGCGACCAGACCCATATCCAGAAGGAACAGGCACAAAAGGCCCTGGAACAGCCCGTTCACAAACAGATCCAGGCGCGCCATCCCCGCCGGCCCCGACGCCCAGCCGATCAGGAAGGCGCCGATGAGCAACACCACCGATCCGTTCAGCAACACCTCGCGCACCAGCTCCGGGCGCGCTTCAGGGTCAGGCCCTTTGGACGCGCGGCCCGCCAGCCACAGACCGGTCAGGATCGCGGGCGTCTCCATGATCGCCAGCACGGCCACCATGTGGCCCGACCACACCAGACCCGACAGGGTCAGGAATTCAGAGCCCGCCACGAAGGTGACCACCGAGATCGAACCGTAGTGAGCAGCGCTGGCCGCCGCGGTGGCCCGGTCCACCTTGGTGAAGGCGCGCAAGAGCGCGAACGCGACCAGCGGCAGGGAGAAGCTGAGCACCACACCGGCCAGCGCCGCCAGGGCCAGATCCATGGACAAGCCAACTTCGGCCACGGCGGCGCCGCCCTTGAACCCGATGGCGAGCATCAGATAGAGCGCCAGCCCTTTGGCGATGGCCTGTGGAATGGAGAGATCGGACCGGACAATGCCGGCGAAAATCCCCAGTGCGAAGAACAGCACGGCGGGCGATGTCAGGTTGGCGAGCGCCAGGGCGAATGCGTCGATCATAAAACGCATCGTTAGCCGAGCGCCTCAGCGCTGACAAGCGATTCCGGCCTCAGCTCGGGCCGGTGCGTCCGATCACCCAGTTCCAGTAGCGCAGGACCGTCTGCGCCTTGTCCACAGACAGCGTGTCGAACACCCGCACCGCTTGCTGGATGCGCAGGGGCGCATCCGTGCGCCCGCCGAGCTCCACCATCATGACCAGATGCTCGCGCGACAGGCCGGTGGCCTTGGCCAGCACCGCCAGCGGCTCGCCGCCGAAATCATCGAGCATGCGATTGGTCAGGTCCTGGCCGATCGCCGACAGCGTGGCCATTTCAGCGCGGGTCTCCAGCCCCAGCCCTTCGCGCGCGGCGTGCTCGATCAGACCTTCCAGCGATTGATAGGGCGACAGCTCGGCGGCGCGCCGGTCGCGCTGGCGCCGGTCGATATAGACCAGGGCGGCGTCCACAGCAGGGTCGCGCTCGTCCTGGCGCGCGGCCAGCGGGAACACGTCGCTGGCGGCTTCCTGCAGGATGGCGCGCGAGGCGGCGAAACGGTCCAGGATCATCCGGCGCTGATCATGGCCACAGGCCCAGAACAGGGTCAGCGCCTGGGCCGGGCGCAGCTCGGCGCGCTTGATGAGCAGGAGCGCCAGGTTTTCGTTGTCCGCCGCTTCGCGCACCAGAAACTCGACCGTCTCCAGCGCCAGATGCGCCCCGGCATTGCGCAGCACCGCCGAGACGACCTCCGCATCCCCGCTGGCGCACAGGGCCGCAGCGACGACTTCAGACAGGCGCTCGCGCCGGGCCAGCGCCAGACGATGGCGGCGTCCGGCCTTGCGAGCGATCTCCATCATGTCGAAATCGGTCAGCGCCCGGGCGCGCGACAGCAATGGCTCGGCGATTTCATAGTCATCCAGCGCCAGACGGCGCACCAGACCGGCCGGGGCTTCGGCCTGGTCAGCCAGACGCAAGGCGACCTTGGCGCGCAAGTCGGCATCGGCGCTGGCCAGCATGGTTTCGAGCACATCAGCCACCATCCAGCGCTCTTGCGGCGCGACGCGGCTGGCGGGCAGGCAGATGATATCGGCCAGACGCCGCGTCAGCAGCGTGCGCGCCCGGCCCGATGGCGGCGCAGGCGGCGGCATGGGCGCACCGGACATGGATCGGAAGTCTTCAGCCATGCGCACACATCCGTGACTGCAAGCAGGGTCACGGCACTATCATCCTGGCGCGTTAAGGAATGGTCTCCGCCTTGTTCAGTTCGGCGGCGGCGCAGAGCGCGGATTGGTCACGCGCAGGCCTGCGCCTTGCGGCAGGCCCAGCTCGTCGCGCGACCAGACCAGCTCCACCCCCTGGGGCAGGAGCGCCCGGCAATGGTCGGGATGGATGCGCGTCAGCGTCACATCGAAATTCCAGCCCTGACCGCCAGAGCCATACACATCCGCCACAAAACTGTCGCGCGTGGTGCAGCCATTGGACGCCACGCGCACGACCAGATCGCCCGCGCGATCCACACGCCAGTCATAGACCGGCTCGTCGCTATAGCGCGGGGCCGGGCCGTAGGGGGCGCTCTGGCAGGCGGCGAGCATCAGGGCGAGCGCACCGGCGCAGGCGGTCTTCAGTCGGATCATGGCGCGTCTCCTGTCGGCGGCGTGGCGCCAGTTTAACCGACCGCAACGCGCGGCGACAGCGCCAAGACGCCAAGAAAAAGACCCGCCGGCGTGCGCCAGCGGGTCCTGTTCGATATGGCCAGCGCAGCCGGGGCCGCGCCGAAGGCGTCAGGAGGAGTAGAATTCCACCACGAGGTTGGGCTCCATCTTCACCGGATAGGGCACTTCGTTGAACTCGGGGATGCGGGCGAAGGTCGCCTTCATGCCTTTGCCGTCCAGCTCGAGATAGTCGGGCACGTCACGCTCGGGGCTGCCCAGCGCTTCGAGCACCAGGGCCATATTGCGCGACTTCTCGCGCACTTCCACCACGTCGCCCGGCTTGCACTGGTAGGACGCGATGTTGACGCGCTGGCCGTTCACCTTCACGTGGCCGTGATTGACGAACTGGCGCGCGGCGAACACGGTCGGCACGAACTTGGCGCGGTACACGATCGCGTCCAGACGGCTTTCCAGAAGGCCGATCAGGTTCTCGGCGGTGTTGCCCTTGCGGCGCATCGCCTCGGTGTAAATCTTGGCGAACTGCTTCTCGGTGATGTTGCCGTAATAGCCTTTCAGCTTCTGCTTGGCGCGCAGCTGAAGGCCGAAATCGGACAGCTTGCCGGCGCGGCGCTGGCCGTGCTGGCCCGGCCCGTAGGCACGGTTGTTCACCGGGGACTTGGCGCGGCCCCAGATGTTTTCGCCCATACGGCGGTCGATCTTGTATTTCTGCGAATGACGCTTTGACATAGGTCTCTCTTTTATGACGCGGCCCGGCGCAGCACCCTCTTCGCTGCGCAATGGAAACGGCGTTTCTCGCGTCGTCCGTGCGTGTTGATACGAGCGGTCCGGTCACCCGGCCACTGAGGGATCGGGGCTTATGCGCCAGGTGCGCCCGCCTGTCAATCAAGCCCCCTGCCCGCTGGCGCCTCCCGGTCACGCGCATGTTTCAGGTGGCGCCGCGCAGCCTGCCCCGCTAGCGTGCGCGCCTTGCCCACGAAGGACTGTCATGATGACCCAGCGATGCCCCTGGCCGGGAGATGATCCGCTTTACATCGCCTATCATGATGAAGAGTGGGGCGTGCCCGAGCGTGATGACCGGGCCCTGTTTGAAAAGCTGGTGCTGGACGGGTTTCAGGCGGGGCTCGCCTGGATCACCATCTTGCGCAAGCGCGAGACCATGCGCGCGGCGTTTGACGGGTTCGATCCCTACACCATCGCGCGCTATGGCGAAGCGGACATCAACCGGCTGCTGGCCGACCCGGGCATCATCCGTTCGCGCGCCAAGATCGAAGCCGCCATCGGCAACGCCAGGGCATGGATCGCCATTCAGGAGGCCGGGCCCGGCTTTTCAACCTTTCTGTGGGATTTCGTGGACGGCGCGCCAGTACAGAACCGCTTTGCGGCCATGAGCGAGGTGCCCGCCCAGACCGAAACCAGCCAGGCCATGGCCAGGGCGCTCAAATCGGCCGGCTTCAAATTCTGCGGCCCCGTCATCGTCTACGCCTTCATGCAGGCGGTGGGCATGGTCAACGACCATCTGGTCACCTGCCACCGCCATGGCGAGGTCGCCCGGCTGTCCGCGTGAGCCACGCTCTCTGTACGTATGGTTGGCGCATCCTGCGATGCCCGCTAAGTTGGCGCGTGATCAAACAGACTCAGACATCGAGCTGGAGCCTTTCATGACCGCCGCTGTTATCCGGTCCACAGGCCTGTGGACGCCCGCGGAGTCCATCTCCAACGAAGAACTGGTGGCCAGCTTCAACACCTATGTTGAAGCCTACAACCACACCCACGCCGACGAGATCGCCCGGGGCGAGGCCGAGGCGCTAAGCCCCTCCTCGGCCGAATTTGTGGAGAAGGCATCGGGCATCAAGTCGCGCTACGTAATCGACAAGTCCGGCGTTCTGGACATCAAGCGCATGACGCCGCGTATCGCGCCGCGCAGCAATGATGAGATCGCCATCCTGGCCGAAATCGGCCTGAACGCCTGCCGTGACGCGCTCAAGCGCGCCGGACGCACCCCTGACGATGTGGACGGGGTGATTGTCGGCGCTTCCAACTTGCAGCGCGCCTACCCGGCTGTCGCCATAGAGATCCAGGACGCGCTGGGCATCGACGAGGGCTTCGGCTTTGACATGAATGTCGCCTGCTCCTCGGCCACCTTCGCCATGCAGGCCGCCGCCGACATGATCGCACAGGGCCATGCCCGCGCCATTCTGGTGGTGAACCCTGAAATCTGCTCGGCCCACCTCAACTGGCGCGACCGCGACAGCCATTTCATATTCGGCGACGTGGCCACGGCGATCCTGCTGGAGCGCGAGGATCTGGGCGAAGGCGGCTGGCGTATTCTGGGCACCCGGCTGCGCACGCGATTCTCCAACAATATCCGCAACAATTTCGGCTTCCTGAACCGCACCGAACGCGCTGACGGCGACAACGCCGCGCGCGCCAACGGCTCGCCCAAGGACGACAAGCTGTTCGTTCAGGAAGGCCGCAAAGTGTTCAAGGAAGTGGTGCCCATGGTTTCGGACATGATCCGCGACCACATGGATGAGCTGGGACTGGCGCCCGACCAGATGCGCCGCATCTGGCTGCATCAGGCCAATATCAACATGAATCTGATGATCGCGCGCAAGGTGTTCGGCCGAGAGGCCGGCGGCGAGGACGCCCCGACCATCCTCGACACTTACGCCAACACCTCGTCGGCGGGCTCTATCATCGCCTTCCACCTCAACAGCGACGATCTCAGCGCCGGCGACAAAGGCGTCATCTGTTCGTTCGGCGCCGGCTATTCGGCCGGATCGGTGTTTGTCGAGAAACTGTAAGATGGCCCCGCAGCCCGCTGACAGCGAGATATTCGCACGAGTGCTGGCCAAGAC
Organism: Oceanicaulis sp.; assembly: GCA_051859425.1. Taxonomy (GTDB): domain Bacteria; phylum Pseudomonadota; class Alphaproteobacteria; order Caulobacterales; family Maricaulaceae; genus Oceanicaulis. Next base: position 11,593 of record JBHYFR010000045.1, read on the forward strand.
CAGCGAGTATCTCGACTTCCCGTCCGTGGTGGGCCACGAGACGCCGTTTCTGGACCATCTGGCGCGCGATTTCACCGCGCTGGGGGCCAAGGTCAGCCGTCCGCGCAATCTGTGCATCGCCCAGCTGGGCGAAGGGCCGGTGTATCTGGCCCATATCGACCGCCACGGCGCCATCACGGCCGAGGACGGCGCAGCGGTCTATGCCGCCCACGCCGTGAAAAACGAGAAATACGGCGAGGCCCATACGGTCACCGCCAATTTCGCCGAGGCCGTCTCCAAACGCTATGCGGGAGAGACCGTCTTCGCCTATGACCGCAAGACCGGCGGGCGCATCGCCTATGGCCGGATCCAATCGGCCGGCGTGGATGGCGACGGCCGTCTGGTGCTGACGCTGGATGGGATGATCGGTCTGGCGCCGGGCACGCCGATTGCGTTTGCGCGCACCCTCGGGCCCCTTGAAGCCGGGCTGATCTCGGGCCAGCTGGACAATCCGGTGTCCGCTGCGGCGCTGCGCGTGGCGGCGGAGTTCGGACTGACGGGGACCATCGTCTTCACCGCCGAGGAAGAGATCGGGCGCTCGGCGGCCCATGCGCTGGGCTGGCTGGCCGATGGCGGTCAGGAGCGCCAGGACATCATCGTGCTCGACACCACGCCGTTCGACGACAGCGCGGCGGCGCTGGCGGGCGCGGTGATCTTGCGCCGGCGCGACGCCACCGCCGCCTTCCATCCCGCAACCGTCCAGCGCCTTGAGCGCGCGGCCAACACGGTGAGCGCGCCGATCATATTCAAGGACAGCTTCATCGAGCGCGAGAACGACGCCCGCGCCCGCCGGGGCCAGCCTCTCAAATCTCTGGGCCTGACAGAGCTTGGACGCATCGTCGCCCTGTCATCAGGCAAATGCACCGGCGCGACCCTGCAGATCCCGACGTTCAACTACCATTCCAATCAGGAATCCACGACGCCGCGTGCGATCACCGCATTCGCCAAGACACTGCTGGCGCTGGGGCGGGACTGAAGCGCCCTGCCCTTACGCCAGAGCGCGTGCAGCATCCTCCCCGCGGCCCAGTGCGTCGAGCACGGTGGCGGTGACGTGGCGGGCGTTGAGGCGCGCCGCGTCATACATGGCGTAGGGGCTGTCGTGATCGAGGAAAACGTCGGGCAGGGTCATGGTGCGGATTTTCAGCCCGCGATCCAGCGCGCCCTTGTCCGCCAGCATGTGCAGCACGAAGGCGCCAAAGCCGCCGCGTGAACCTTCCTCGATGGTGACCAGCACCTCGTGATCGCGCGCCAGGCGCAAGATCAACTCCTCGTCCAGCGGCTTGGCGAAGCGGGCGTCCGCCACGGTGGGGGACAGGCCATAGGCGGCCATTTCGTCGGCGGCTTTGAGCACTTCGCCAAGGCGCGTGCCCAGCGACAGCACCGCCACGCCCGACCCCTCACGCAGAATGCGGCCCTTGCCGATCTCCAGCGGCTCCAGCACGGAGGGAATGTCCACGCCCGTGCCCTCGCCGCGCGGATAGCGCACAGCGCTGGGGCCGTCATCAATGGCCGCACAGGTGGCGACCATGCGCGCCAGTTCGGCCTCGTCCGCCGCCGCCATCAGCACCATGCCGGGCAAGCTGCCCATGAAGCCGATATCGAAGGAGCCGGCATGGGTCTGCCCGTCAGCGCCCACCAGACCGGCCCGGTCGATGGCGAAGCGCACCGGCAAAGACTGGATGGCCACATCGTGGACCACCTGGTCATAGCCGCGCTGCAGGAAGGTGGAATAGAGCGCCGCAAAGGGTTTGAGACCTTCAGCCGCGAGGCCCGCGGCAAAGGTCACGGCGTGCTGCTCGGCGATGCCCACGTCAAAGGCGCGGTCAGGGAAGCGGGCGGCGAACTTGTCCACGCCCGTACCCGCCGGCATGGCGGCGGTGACGGCGCAGATGCGCTCGTCCTGCTCGCCCACACGGATCAGCGCATGGGCGAACACCGAGGTGAAGCCCGGAGGTCCGGCCTTGGCCTTTTGCTGCTCGCCGGTGACAACATTGAAGCGCGATACGCCGTGATACTTGTCATCGGCCAGCTCGGCCGGGGCGTAGCCCTTGCCCTTCTGGGTCACGGCATGGATGAGCACCGGGCCGTCATCGGCGTCGCGCACATTGCGCAGGACCGCGATGAGCTGTTCGAGATCATGGCCGTCAATCGGGCCGATATAGCGGAAGCCCAGCTCCTCAAAGAGCGTGCCGCCCATGGCCATGCCGCGCAGATATTCCTCGGCCTTGCGCGCCTGGGTCTCGACGCCCAGCGTCTTGGCGATGCCCTTGCCGATCTTGCGCAGGTCCCGGTAGCTCTTGGACGAGACCTGACGGGCGAAATAATGGCTCATGGCGCCCACGGGCGGGGCGATGGACATGTCGTTATCATTGATAATGACGATCATGTTCTTCTTCAGCGCCCCGGCATTGTTCATGGCCTCATAGGCCATGCCCGCCGACATCGAACCATCGCCGATCACAGCGAT
>JBHYFR010000046.1:0-14063 GCA_051859425.1 Oceanicaulis sp.
ACCATCGCCGATCACCGCGATCACCTTGCGGTCATGCTCGCCCTTCAGATCGCGCGCCACGGCAAAGCCCAGCGCCGCGGAAATGGAGGTGGCCGCATGGGCCGCGCCGAACGGGTCGTAGACGCTTTCAGAGCGCTTGGTGAAGCCCGACAGCCCCCCGCCCTGGCGCAGCGTGCGGATGCGGTCGCGCCGTCCGGTCAGGATTTTGTGCGGGTAGCACTGGTGACCCACATCCCAGACCAGAATATCGTCAGGCGTATCAAACACGTGGTGGAGCGCCAGGGTCAGTTCAACCACGCCCAGCCCGGCGCCCAGATGCCCGCCCGTAACGGAGACCGTATCGATGGTTTCGGCGCGCAACTCCTCGGCCACAGCCGTCAGGAAGCTCAGATCGCGATTTTTCAGGTCGCTGGGAACGCGGATCTGGTCGAGGTGAGGCGTATGGGGCATGCGGTCTCCTGCAGCCGGACATCCGGCAATCAACTGTCAGGACTGACGATCCAGAACATAGTCGACAGTTTGTATCAGTAATTTTGCATCTTCACCATAATCGGCCAGATGCTCCTTGGCCTGCGCGGCCAGATGCCGCGCGCGCTCGCGCGCGCCGTCCACGCCCAGGATCGAGACGAAGGTGGCCTTGCCCTTGCCCTCATCCTTGCGCGTGCGCTTGCCGGTCAGGGACTCGTCGCCTTCGGCGTCCAGAAGGTCATCCACGATCTGATAGCAAAGCCCCAGATCGTGGGCGAAGCCCTCCAGCGCGGTGCGGGTCTCGCGATCAGACCGCGCCAGCACCGGTCCGGCCTCGGCGCAAAACGCGATCAGGGCGCCAGTCTTCATGCGCTGGCAGCGTGTGATGACGCCGATCTCGGCCTCCTCGCCCGCCTCGATGGCCATGTCGATCATCTGCCCGCCCGCCATGCCGCGCGCACCCGCCGCCTGGGCCAGGCGCGCAATCAGATCACAGCGCAGCGCCGCATCGGGGTGGGTTTCGGGATCGGCCAGGATCGCAAACGCCTGGGTCTGCAGCGCGTCGCCCGCCAGGATCGCCGTCGCATCGTCATAGGCGATGTGCAGGGTCGGTCGCCCGCGGCGCAGATCGTCATTGTCCATGGCCGGCAAATCGTCATGCACCAGCGAGTAGGCGTGGATGCATTCCACTGCGCAGGCGGCGCGCAACAGCGCGCGCTCATCGGCGCCTACCAGACGCCCGCACTCGATCAGCAGGAAAGGCCGCATGCGCTTGCCCGGCCCCAGCGCCGAATAGCGCATGGCCGAGATCAGGCGCTTTTCCGGCCCGTCAGGCCGGGGCAGAAGCGCGTCCAGCGCCACGGTGACCCGGTCCGCAGCCTCGCCGAGAGCAGTGGAAAATTCTGCCAGCGCGCGCCCCTTCATGCCACCCGCGCTCCCAGCGGCGCCTCGCCGTCGGCGCCCAGAAGGCAGACACGCCCTTGCGCGTCACGCACGCCCAGAACCAGCACTTCAGAGCGCACAGGGCCAATCTGGCGCGGCGGGAAATTGACCACCGCCAGCACGCGCCGTCCCGGCAGGGCCTCGCGTGCATAATGTTCGGTGATCTGCGCCGAGCTTTTCTTCACGCCGACGCCCGGGCCAAAATCAATGGTCAGCTTCCAGGCGGGCTTGCGCGCCTCGGGGAAGGGATCAGCCGCGATAATCTCGCCGAGCCGCACATCGGCGCGGAAGAAGTCCTCCGGCGCAATCTCGGGCAGTGGCGGCGCGTCCGGCTCCATCACCCCTCCAGACCCGCCGGTTCGGCATCCGGCTTGCCGTCGGCGCCGATGACGATCTTGTCGACTTTCAGCTGGGCGTCTTTCAGGCGCGCCTCGCAATGGGCTTTCAGGGCCGCGCCGCGCTGATAGAGGGCGATGGATTTCTCCAGCTCCACCTCGCCGCCCTCAAGCTTCTGGACAATCGTCTCCAGCTCTTCAAGCGCCGCTTCAAAGCTCAGGGTGGAGATATCGGCAGGCGCACTCATGAGGGGCTCCGTGAGGGGATCGGACCACAACAGAGAAGACGGAACCGGGCGCGCAATCAACCCTTCATGCCCGTGCGCAGAGATCAACGGCGCTCGTACCGGCGCCAGGACCAGTAGTCATCGCGCCCGTCCACCACGCAGCGCCAGCCTTGCGCGCGCAGCGCCGGGCGCAGCATGCGGTTGAACCAGCCATGGGCGAACAGCGCTACGGGGCCGTGATTCGACGCTTCCACCAGCTGTGCAGCGGCCTGCCGGGCGCGCAGCTCGGCTTGCTGGCGCGTCTCCCGGCCACGGGCAAAGCCCAGCCACCACATGCAGCGGGCGTAGACGCCCCATGTGCGCGCATTAAAACGCCCCGGCCAGGGCGGGGGCGGCAGGGCCGCCTCCACAAACACCGGATCGATCACCAGCTCGCGATCACCGATGCAGGCGCGCGCCGTCTCGATGGCGCGCGGCAGGGTGGAGGCGAAGACGGTGCTGGCCTGCCGGGCCTGCGCGCACAGCTCTTCCGGCGCGGTCTGGCCAGGTTTGAGCCCGGCCAGGTCATAGGCCGCCCACCAGCGCTCATAGCCGCGCCAGTCGACCTTTTCATACCGGTTCAGGTCCGGTTCGCCGTGGCGTACAATGATGATCTGGCCAGGCGCGGCGCTGGGTAAGGTCATGATGTTCATTCAAGACTGGATGACGCGGCGAAATGCTGCACAGGGCCTCACGCCGACTGCACCGCACGCAGGAAAGCTCCGGCGGAGCGCTCCAGCGCGGCGCAGTCGTATCCGCCCTCAAGCACGCATACAAGCCGCGAATGAGCCTGCGCCCTCGCCGCCTGCGCCAGCGCAGCCCCGGCCCAGGCGTAATCGTCATCGCTCAGCGCCAGCCCGGCCAGCGGATCATCGCGGTGGGCGTCAAACCCGGCCGAGACCAGCAGGAGGCCGGGAGCAAACTGCGCCAGACGCGGCAGGATTGCTGTTTCCACCGCCTGGCGCCAGGCGGGTCCGGCGGTTCCGGCCGGCATGGGGATATTGATGATATTGCCGTGGCGTCCGGTTTCGTGGGCGGCGCCGGTGCCTGGATAGATCCAGCCCTGATGCATGGAAGCGAACAGACAGGCCGGCTCGGTTTCCGCCCAGGCCTGTGTGCCATTGCCGTGATGGACATCGATATCGACCACCGCAACACGCGCCAGGCCATGCTCCGACAGGGCATGGGCCGCAGCAATCGCGATGGTGTTGAACAGGCAGAAGCCCATGGCCCGGTCCGGTTCGGCGTGGTGGCCGGGCGGACGCGCAGCGACAAACACCGCCTCGGCCTCGCCGGCCATCACCGCATCCACCCCGGCCATCGCCGCCCCCGCCGCCTCCAGCGCCGCCTTGAGGGATGCCGGGCTCATCCAGGTGTCAGCATCCAGCGCCACCTCGCCCTCGCGCGGGGACGTGGTGAAGACATGATCGATCAGCGAGGAGACATGAACGCGCTCCAATGCGTCACGCGGGGCCGGCGAAAACTCGGTCCTTGGCTCGATCCCGGTTCCCGCAATGGCGCGCAAGACTGCCGCCAGCCGCCCGGCATGCTCCGGGTGCCCCTGGGGCGGGTGGTGGTCCAGGCTGGTGGCGGGGGCGTGAACAAAGGTGCGCATGCCACTTGGCTACCCCCGCCGCCCGCCATCTGGCAACCGGCCAGTGCGCCCGTCTACTCCGCCGCCGCCATGTGCTGCAGGCCTGAATAAGCGCCCACCATGGACGGCAGGATCACGAAGGCCGGTTCAAATTCGGCGTAGTTGCAGGTGATCTCCTCGCCCGCCGCGATATCGCGGATGGCGTAGCCGTACACCGCGTCGGCGAAATTGGTGTTGGGCGCGTTGGAGTGGTTCATGTGCCGCCCGTTATCGGCATCCAGCACCAGCAAGGAGGCGTCGGCGGGATGGGGATAGGTGTAGCGGTCCACGAAGCGGCGGATCGGCTCGGGCATGGCCGCGAGATCGGTGGGGGAAATGAGCCGGTCAAAGCCCGGTTCAAAGCGATAGATCGGTTGACCGGCGCGCACGAATTCGGCGGCGAAAACGCCGACTCCTTCGATCGCGCTCGGGCCGACATAGGTGTCGATGAGCAACATTTGAGAACGCCTGAAGGCGACCCGCGTCGACGGGCGCCGGTAGAGTGGCGGCGGGTCATGGGACCGGGCCGCAGAGTGCGACGCTCCGACGCCTATGATGCGCGTTTTACAGAAAATGCAAGCGGCGTTTTTGGGGCGGGCCGGAATACGGCGCCGGCAGAGCGGCGTTTGACACCGCAAATCGCCATTTGCCGCTGCGTGCGGCAGACGCCATCCGCATGACCCGCGCCGGACATGGCGCCCGAGCAGGTCATGCGAACGCGGTCTTCCTGGCTCAGGCGCGGTTGCCGCGGACCAGAAAATAGCCAGCGAGCAGCAAGAGAACGGCCTGGAACTCCATGCCGCCCATGGGATGCGTCGCTGACGGCACGAAACTCCACTGGCCCCAGTGGACCATGATGATCGCGCCCAGAATGACCGGCACTGTGGCAAGGGCCCCTAGGCGGGTCAGCACATCGCGATGAGGCAGGCGCGGCGCACCCCCCGCCAGCACGGCCAGGCCGCCTGCCAGCTCCGCCAGGGCCACCAGCAGAGCGACGGCGAACGGCAGCCCCATCATTTCGGAGAAGCCGTTGAGATCGATAAGCTTTTCAATGCCCTTGGGAATATAGACTGCACTGAATCCAAGGCGCAGTATCCAGTGCGCATGCGTGCTCAGGGCAAGACCCCGCGCTTGCGTTGATATCTGGTTCGTTTGCATGACGATGCTCCTGTGTCGTTGCTAGACACAGGTTCGTCCCGGACCCGCAGACGGTTACAGCGCGCTGCATGTTCTTGGACAGGGCTGGCCGCCCCTAATGCCCCAACTGGATGTCCATGATCTCCACGCCCGGCGGGGCGGGTGGATCATCAGGCACGAAAAAGTCCGGCAGAAGAGGCTGGCCGGGCTCGACCGCATACTGATCGAGATCGGTGACGCCCTCGCCCACCAGGAAGCTGTCGTCGATCAGGAAGTTCCCGGTGAACTCCGCCGCCGGCTTCAGCAGCACGCGATAGGCCGTCTCGGCGAGAATTTCCGGCTTACGGCAATGCTTGAACGCCTCCTCGCCCGCCAGCACATTGGCGATGGCGGCGGTGGCGATGGCGGTGCGCGGCCAGATGGCGTTGGCGGCGATGCGGCCCTTGAACTCGCCCGCCCAGCCCAGAATACACAGGCTCATGCCGTACTTGGCGCTGGTATAGGCCACATGGGGCGCAAACCATTTCACCTGCATGTCCAGCGGCGGCGACAGGGCGAGGATATGCGGGTTCTCTGACTTCTCCAGCCAGGGCAGGCAGTGTTGGGTCACCAGAAACGTGCCGCGCGCATTGACCCCGTGCATCAGGTCCCAGCGCTTGATCGGCGTGTCTTTTGTGGGCATCGGGAAAATGGCCGAGGCGTTGTTGATCACCACGTCGATCCCGCCGAAGGTTTCAGCGGTCCTGGCCACCGCCGCCTGCACGCTGGCTTCGTCTCGGATATCGCATTGCAGGGCCAGCGCCTTGCCCCCGGCGGCCTCAATGGCCGCAGCGGCGGTGTGGATCGTGCCTTCCAGCTTGGGATGCGGATCGGCGGTCTTGGCCGCGATGGCGATATTGGCGCCGTCGCGCGCGCAGCGCTCCGCGATCGCCAGACCGATGCCCCGGCTCGCGCCGGTGATGAAGATTGTCTTGCCCTTGAGCGACATGCCCGGCCCTCCCGCTGATTGAGCGGTCAGGTTAGGCCGGGATCAAAGCCCGCGCCAGACCCGCCAGGGCGGGCAGTGCAGGCCTTCTTCCTGGCGGCAGGAGGCGAAGGTGAACAGCACCGTGAAAGCGCGGCCCACCACATGGTCATTGTGCACATAGCCCAGCCCGCCCAGCTGGCGGCTGTCGGCCGATGCGTCACGGTTATCGCCCATCAGGAACAGGTGATTGGCCGGCACCCGGAACGGGCCGACATTGTCGAAATCGCTGGAGTCGGTGCGCTCGTAGATCTCGTGGGAAGAGCCGTCGGGCAGCACTTCGTCATAGACCGACGCCTGCACCAGCAGGCCCGAGCGGTCGCGATAGCGCACCACGCCCTTGGGCTCACGGTGCAGCATCTCGCCATTGAGGATGAGGCGGCCGTTACGCAACTCCACCGTGTCGCCCGGGACGCCGATCACGCGCTTGATGATATTGATGTTCTGAGCCGGATCGCGCACCACGATCACATGGCCGCGCTCCGGCGTGGAGCCGAATACCCGCCCGCTCCAGCTCTCGGGCAGGTGATAGCCCAGGCCCAGCGGCAAAGAGTGGCGCGAATAGCCATAGGTGAATTTCGACACCAGCACGCGGTCGCCGACCTGAAGGCCCGGCTCCATGCTGACCGACGGGATATGGAAGGCGGCGAATCCGAACGTCACCAGCACCAGCCACACAGCGGCCACGCCGCCCAGAAAGCGCAAGGTTTCGCCCAACTCGCCTACAGCCTTGCGCCCCAGGGCGCTTATCCGGTCAATCATTTCAGCTTTACCGCCGTTCCATACGCCAGAATTTCCGCGCTGCCTTCCATCACCGATGAGGTGGAAAAGCGGAAGGTCACCACCGCATCTGCACCCATTTCCTCGGCATGCGCCACCAGCCGGCCCAGCGCCTGCTCGCGCGCCTCGGCCAGAAGCTTTGTGTATTCAGTCACTTCTCCGCCCACCAGATTGCGCAGTCCGGCGATGAAATCGCGCCCGAAAAAGCGGGCCCGCACCACCGATCCACGCGCAATGCCGATCACGGCGGCCACGTCGCGCGCCGGCACCGTATCGGCCATGGTCACAATCACCGGCGCCCGAGCGCCCGGATGGCTTCCCGCACTGGTCATGATCTGAACCCCTTTTCGTCCAGTGGCCGGGCCGCTGGCGAGTCTGTGTCGGACATTCTTATCAGCCTACCGGGCAAATCCAAATGAAAGCCTGATAATGTTCAGTCTGCGGGGCGGCCTTGAGCAGTGCGCCAAACCGGCGGACACTGCGCCAACGACAAGGAACAAAACCATGAGCGACGCCATGCCTGACGCCCGCCCCGATCCCCACGGCGACCGGACCCTGGCTCTGGTCAATTACGTGCTGCTTCTGCTGGCCCTGTCCAACGGGATCACCGCCCTGATCGCGCTGGTCATCGCCTTCATGCGCCGCGATCAGGCGTCGGCCTGGCTGCGCAATCATTACGACTTCCAGATCCGTACCGTGATCTACGCCATCATCATCATGATCGTGGGTTTCGCCACGATCTGGATCCTGGGCCTGGGTCTCCTGATCTGGCTGATCGGCGCCATCTGGCTGGTGGTGCGCACGGTGGTCGGGCTGATGCGCCTGGTGGACGGACGCACCCACCCCGATCCGGCGGGGTACTGGCTCTAGGCACTCTCCAGCATGGTCAGGCCCGGCTCGAACAATACCGCGGCGCCGGTCTGGATATCGCCCAGCAGGCCCGGCGCGCTGGACAGGACGGTTTCAGCGTAGACGCGCGTCATGGCGATGCGCGCGCGGGCATAGGCCGGATCGCCTTCGCGCTCCTTCAGCCGGCGCTGGGCGGCCACGGCGCCGACGCAGAGCAGCCAGCCCCCCGTCACATCGCCGGCCAGTTTCAGGAAGGGCGTGGCGCCTGCCAGACGGTCGGCCTCATCGGCCTCCATCATCCATCTGGACGCCGCTTCGAGCGCATCGCAGGCCGGACCCAGCTGGGCGGCGAGCGCGGGCAGTTCGGGATTGGAGCTGGTCTCGCAATCCTCCACCGTCTGGCGGATATCCTCGATCAGCTCGCCCATGGCCTCGCCGCCATCGCGCACCAGCTTGCGGCCTGCCAGATCAATCGCCTGGATGCCGTTGGTGCCTTCATAGATCGGGGCGATGCGCGCGTCGCGGTAATGCTGGGCCGCGCCGGTTTCCTCGATAAAGCCCATGCCGCCATGAATCTGGATCGCCAGCGAGCTGACCTCCACGCCCACATCGGTGGCCCAGGCCTTGGCGATGGGGATCAGCAAATCCTCGCGCCGCTTGGCCCAGCCCGCCTCGTCCTCATCGTCATGATGCTCGGCGAAGTCCGCCTCCACCGCCGCATGGAAGCAGATGGCGCGCGCGGCCTCGATCTTGGCCTTCATCACCGCCAGGGTGCGCCGGATGTCCGGATGCTCGATGATCGGGTGCGGGCCCTCGCCCTCCCCGGTCAGGGCGCGGCCCTGGCGGCGGTCCAGCGCAAAGCCATAGGCCTGCTGGTAGGCGCGTTCGGCGATGCCCACGCCCTGCACCCCGACATTCAGGCGCGCGGAGTTCATCATGATGAACATGGCCGCCATGCCCTTGAACTCCTCGCCCACCAGCCAGCCTTTGGCGCCGGCATACTCCATGGTGCAGGTGGGTGAGCCGTGAATGCCCATCTTGTGCTCCAGCCCGATGGCCGTCACGGCGTTGCGCTCGCCGGGATTGCCGTCAGCGTCCGGCAGGAATTTCGGCACCAGAAACAGCGAGATGCCGCGCGTGCCCGGCGCGCCGTCCGGCGTGCGCGCCAGAACCAGATGGATGATATTGTCCGTGCAGTCGTGCTCGCCCCAGGTGATGTAGATTTTCTGCCCCGTGATCGACCAGGAGCCGTCGCCATTGGGCTCGGCCTTGGTGCGCAGCGCCCCCACATCCGAACCGGCCTGGGGCTCGGTCAGGTTCATGGTCGCCGTCCACTCGCCCGAGATGATTTTCGGCAGATAGAGCGCACGCTGCTCGGGCGCACCCACCGCGATCAGCGCCTCGATGGCGCCAAAGGACAGCATGGGCCCCAGCCCGAACGCCATGTTGGCGCTTTGCAGCATCTCCATCAGCGCGCAGCCCAGCGCGCGCGGCAGGCCCATGCCGCCATGCTCTGCGTCAAACTGCAGGCCCTGCCACCCGCCCTCGACGAATTTGGCGTACGCCTCCTTGAACCCGTCGGGCGTCGTCACCTGGCCGTCTTTCAGCGTGCAGCCCTGCTGGTCGCCGGTCCAGTTGAGCGGCGCCAGCACGTCATTGGCCAGACGCGCCGCCTCTTCCAGGATCGCGCCGGTCAGATCGCCCGACAGCTCGGGAAACGCGCCGGTGGGCTTGAGCCCGTCCAGGGCGGCGATTTCCTCCAGGCAGAAGCGGATGTCACGAACAGGAGCGCGATAGGTCATGGGCAAGCCTCGATGGTCAGGATGTGAGCCGCAACATACCGCGTTCGCGCGCCAGCGCGAGGGGGTGCGTGAACTGGACGCGGGGGCGGAGCGGGCTAGACTCTGACGCTCGACATACAGGTCCGGTTCCATGCGCCTTGCCGCCACCCTCGCCTGCCTCTTGCTCGCCGCCTGCGTGTCGGCCCCGTCAGTCGATCCCGCGCGCCTGCCCGCCGGGACGTGGGAGCTCGACGCCGAGCACGCCTCCGCCGTCTGGCGGGTGCGCCATCTGGGCCTGTCCTGGTACACCGCGCGCTTTGACGCACTGGACGCCAGCCTCAGCTTTGATCCTGCGAGCCCGGACGGCTCTGAGCTCACCGCCGTGATCGAAGCCGCCTCGGTCTCCACCGGCGACCCGGATTTTGACGAGACCTTGCGCGGCGGCGCCTGGCTGGACGCGCAGCGCCACGCGCAGATCATCTTCCGCTCCACGCGTATCGAGGTGACCGGCGGCGCCACGGGCCGGGTTCATGGCGAACTGACGATCAAGGGCGTGACCCGTCCCGCCGTCCTGGAAACGGAGTTTTACGGCGGGCTCTTCAATCCGCTGGAAGGCCGCCGGGCCATAGGTTTCGGGGCGGATCTGGTCATCGACCGGAACGATTTTGGCGTCGGACGCCTGCCGCCGGGCTTTATCGGCGACGAAGTTCGGGTACGAATAGAGGCTGAGTTCCTGCGCGCAGCCCCGGAGTGAGCCATGACCGCCAGCCGCACCACCTATTCCACTGTCGCCATCACGTTTCACTGGGTGATCGCCATCATGCTGGTCTCGATGGTGTTCTATGGCTGGTGGATGGAGGATCTGCGCGCCAACATTTCCGGCCCGGAGGATTTCGCCGCAGTACAGGCAGCCTATAACTGGCACAAGACCGCCGGGATCACGATCCTGATCCTGTCGCTGGCGCGCCTGGCCTGGCGCTTCACCCACCCGGCGCCGCCCCTGCCCGCGCACATGAAGCCATGGGAGAAGGGGCTGGCGCGCTTCACCCACGTGGCGTTCTACGCGGTGATGATCGGCGCGCCCATCGGCGGCTGGGTCACGGCCTCGGCCACAAATTTCCCCAGCCGGCTGTTCAATATCGAGGGCTTTGATCTGCCCCGGCTGCCGGTGCCGCAGACGGAAAGCTTCTACGAGCTGGCCGGAACCATGCACGGCGCGGGCGGCTGGGTGATCCTTATCCTGCTGGCGCTGCACGCCGGGGCGGCCTTAAAGCACCATTTCGTCGATCGCGACGGCGTGCTGCAGCGGATGATCCCCGGCCTCAACACCCCGCCGCAGACGCCGCGCGACTAGGGATCGTTTCAGCGCAGGCCCAGCTCGCGCCAGGACAGGATCAGCGCCAGGCCCAGCGCGGCGGCGCTGGCGATGCCCATGGCCAGCGCCTGGCCCCCGATAGCCCCGGCGGCCACCGCGCCCACATCCTGCAGCACCATGGACATGGCCTCCACCAGCGGGGCGGCCTGAACGCTGGCCACCGCGCCGCCCGCCAGCGCCGCCAGCGCCAGCAGGCCCAACCGCCAACGTTCGCCCGCAGGCAGGCGGGCCATCACGCCGCTGGTGAATTCGGGGTCGTTCGCGGGCGGGGCGGCGCCGGCGAACAGGCCGCGCAGTTCCGCATCAAACTCGTCATCAGGGCGCGTCATGCGGCCTCCTTGCGCTCGAACCAGAGTTTCAATTTCGCCCGTCCCCGGCTGACATGGGATTTCACCGTGCCCACGGGAAGGCCTGTCACCTGCGCGGCCTCTGAATGGCTGAGGCCGGAAGCGTAACACAACACCACACATACGCGCTCCTCCTCGCCCAATTGCGCCAGCGCCCGGTCCAGATCGACGCGCTCTGCGCCTGGCCCGGGCGGGGTGCTGATCTCGCCCGGCTCGGCGGCCAGCCCGTCGGCCAGACGCTGGTTCGCCCGCGCCTTGCGCGCCCCCATCAGGAACTGGGAGTAGGCGATGGCGCACAGCCAGGCCTTGAAACTGCCGTCCGCGCGGAAGGAGCCGATGCGCGTCCAGGCCTTCAGGAAGGTCTCCTGGGCCAGGTCATCGGCCAGCGCGCTGTGACGCGTCAGGCGCAGGAGCAAGGCCCGCACTGCCTGCTGGTGGCGCGTGACCAGCGCGCCAAAGGCGCGCCGGTCGCCAGCGGCGGCGACCGCCGCCACCAACTCGGCATCGGGCGCGTTGGGCGGAACGGCCATGACCCGCTGCCTATGCTTCGCCGCCGGTTCCGCCCTGCTTGCGGATGCGGGCCACGCCGAACCCGGTCAGCACGAGGCCGATAAAGCCGGGGAAGGCGGCGATGCCGGTCATCATGATCATGGGGTCGGGTTCACCGGCTGTGACAGGCATGGTCGAGGCCATCATCCAGCCCATCACGATCAGGGCCAACGCCACAGCGATCAGGATCAGCCCGCCCTTCAGGTCGCCATTGCCGGTCTTTTTCTGGGGCATGCCCAGGGCCTTGATGGTTTCAGGGTCGAGCGATTGGCCGTTGCGGATCGCCTCGCGCACGGTCTCAAGAACCTCGCGCCGGTTGCGCGATGAGAAGAAAAATACGGTCGCCACGATCAGCACGGTCATGATGAACGGGGCCAGCGGGACAAAGACTTCCATGGGTCTGCTCCTGTACCGCGCGCCCGCCATGGACGCGCCTGTCACAAGTCAGATGCCCGGAGCGCCCGGTTCGGATGCAAACTCGAACACCGCCACGCCGAACAGCTGCATGTGGACGTACGCAAAGAGCGCCGCGGCGCCGAGGCCGATGACGATGGCCGCGATGTCGGCGCTCCACCGGCCGGGGCGCTCGAACGCGCCGCCGCGCGCATAAACCTCGATCAGGATGACCACCGACCAGGCGAACAGGGCGCCGAACAGCACCACGGAAGCCAGCTCGCCATTGGCCAGCAGGTGCGCGCCCGACCACAGGAACACCGCCAGCGTCATGGGGTGGCGCGTGAAAGAGCGGATATGGCTGGGCAGATAGGCCGCAACCAGCAGCACCAGGCTGACCGGCACGGCGACCAGCGCCACGGTGCGCGTCCATTCAGGCGGCAGCCAGATGGCCGGCGAGGGATGGGAGAGGATGTGGCCATAGATCACCAGCGCCAGCCCCACCGCGCTGATCACCGAGTAGAACACGGCGTAAAGCGGCTCGCTGAGCAACCGCACCAGCGGTCCGCGCAGGCCGATGATCCGCACCATGTGAACGCCCAGCAGCAGCGCCAGTCCGATGATCAATACTTCCATGACGCCCCTCCCCGCCTGCCTCGGTGCCTTGCAACGCCAAGGATAACCTGAGTCCGCAAAAAGGGGCGAGCCTGCGTGCAGTGGCGCCGGGACCGGGCGCCCGGCGGGCGCTGGCACGTTATGTGCGAGGCGCGCCGCAACCCTTGCGGAGGCCGCGCCATGTTGCAGTGTGAGACGATCCGGCACGATACGCTGAGCGCCCGGGACCGGCAGGCCTGGATCAATCTGGCCCGGCGAAGCGGCCTGTCCTCGCCCCTGTTGCATCCCGATTTCGCCTGCGCTGTGGGCCAGGTGCGCGAGGATGTGCGCATTGCGCTCTATCGCGACGCGCGCGGTCTGGCCGGCGTGTTCGCCCATCACCGGCGCCCGGGCGGGTTCGCCCGCCCCATCGGCGCGGCCTTTTCCGACGTGCACGCCATCCTGACCCGGCCCGGGCTGGATGTTACGCCCAGCCAGCTCTTGCCGCTGGCGGGGCTGTCGCGCGCGCGCTTTTGCGCCGTCCATACCGGCCACGACACGCCGCCGGAGGGGATGATGTCTGCGGGCGCGGCGCAGGCCTGCGTGCTGGAGGCAGAGCCCGAAGCCCTGATGGAGAGCTTGCGGGCCGCCCATCCCAAGCGCTTCAAGGATCTGCGCCGACGCCTGCGCCGGCTGGAGGAAGACCACGGCGAGATCCGCCTGGAGGCCAGCGCCGACCGTAGCGCCTTTGAACAGCTGGTCGCATGGAAGCGCGCGCAGTTCCGCCAGACCGGCAAACATGACGTGCTGGCGCCGCGCTGGGCGGCGCGCCTGATGGAGACCCTGTTCGATGGCCGCGGCGGCGAGGTGAAGGGGCGCCTGATCACCTTCACCGCAGGCGGACGGCTGGTGGCGGCCGAATTCGGACCCGAGGCGGAAGGCTGCTTCCACCCCTGGCTGGCGGCCTATGACCCGGACATGGCGGGCTATTCGCCCGGCCACCTTCTGGTGTACCAGCTGGTCAGCCAGATGGGCGCGCTGGGTCTGGAGCGCTACGACATGGGCCCCGGCCATGACGACTACAAGAAATACTTCGCCAATGACCTCACGCCCCTGCATGCGGGCATGGCGCGCGCGCCGGGCCTGGCCTCCATGGTGCGCGACCAGGCCGTCAGCCTCGTCAGCAGCGCCGCTGCGCTGGGCGGAGACCGGGTGAACGCCATGGCCGGACGGCTGCACCGGCGCATGGACCAGATCGCCGCAGTGGAGATCTGCGCGCGCGGGCGCGTCATGGGCATCACCCGCGCCGCCACCCAGATCCTCGCCAGCGCAGGACGCTAGGCGACAGCGCGGGAGCCGCTCGCAACCGGCGTCAGTCCCGACCGGCGCGCCGCTGCATGACGCTCCGGCCTGCGCACCGCCATACCCCTTAACGACAAAGCTGGCCTGCGTGCGCGAAAGCGGGCGGGCCTGCGGGCGCGTCGGTGAGCTGTCGACACCAGCCGGGTTAATCGCGCTTGACTCTAAAGCTATTATTTTGGGGCTGTCCCAGATGTTCAGCTTCGTGAGTAGGGTTTGAGCCATTTTCGC
>JBHYFR010000047.1:0-14009 GCA_051859425.1 Oceanicaulis sp.
AGGGAGCGCCGGGACCCATCCCAGGCCGTTCAAGCCTTCGCGCCTGCTGCAAATTTTGGTGGATGGATCCCGGATCGGCTACGCCGTCCGGGAAGGCAGAGCTTGAGAGGTGGAGGGATTGTCTCCGCATGTAGAGAACAAGCGCACGCCTAAGGCGCCCCGATCCACTTGTGCGTCTGCAGGCTCAGGCGCCATTGGGGGTGTTTGAGGCAGTACTCATACGCCGCTTGCGCATTCGCCGCCTGGTCCGGACCATCCATGGGCTGGAGGCGGAATTCCTTGAAATCCAGATGCGCGTAGCGCTCCGGCATGGCGTCGGCCTGGGGATAGACCAGTTTCAGCTCGTGGCCCCAGGTCTGCTTGAGCGGCGCGGTGGATTTCGGGCTGACGCAGATCCAGTCAATGCCGGCGGGCGCTTCGATCGTGCCGTTGGTCTCCACCGCAATCTCGAACCCGGCCTCGTGCAGCGCGTCGATGAGCGCCCGGTCAAGCTGCAGCAGCGGTTCGCCGCCGGTGCATACGACGTAAGGAACGCCCCCGCCCGGCCAGAGCGAGGCGGCCTTCTCGGCCAGCGCCTGCGCGGTGGCGAATTTCGCGCCGTTGACCCCGTCCGTGCCGATAAAATCGGTGTCGCAGAAGCGGCAGACGGCGGACGCCCGATCACGCTCCAGCCCGCTCCACAGATTGCATCCCGCAAAGCGCAGAAACACGGCCGGGCGCCCGGTCTGGCCGCCCTCACCCTGGACGGTGAGGAAGATTTCCTTGACCGAATAGGTCATGATCCGCGCCAGTCCCGCCAGCCGTTTTCGCGCAGCCTGCACGCCGGGCAGTCGCCGCAGCCATAGCCCCACACGTGGCGCGTCTCCCGGTCGCCGCGATAGCAGGTATGGCTGTGCTCCACGATCAGGTCCACCAGCGCGTCACCGCCCAGCTCATGGGTCAGCGCCCAGGTTTCGCCCTTGGTCAGATGCATCAGCGGCGTTTCGATGCTCACCGGCGCGTCCAGCCCCAGCGACAGGGCGCGCGCCTGTGCCTTAATGGTGTCTTCGCGGCAGTCAGGATAGCCCGAGTAATCGGTCTGGCATACGCCGGTCACGATATGGGTCAGACCGCGCCGCCAGGCATGGGCGCCGGCCACGGTGAGGAACACCAGATTGCGTCCCGGGACGAAGGTATTGGGCAGGCCGCGCGCGCCCATCTCGAAAGCCACATCGCGCGTCAGCGCGCTTTCAGCCAGCGCGCCATAGCCGGCCAGATCCACCACCACATCCTCGCCCAGCCGGCCGCCCCAATCTGGAAAGCCCCGCGCCATCTCGCTGCGCACGTGCTGGCGCGCCTGCATCTCGACACTGTGGCGCTGGCCATAGGTGAAGCCGATGGTCTCCACATGCCCGTAGCGCGCCAGCGCCCAGGCCAGACAGGCCGCTGAATCCTGTCCGCCCGACAGGAGCACCAGTGCACGCGCGTCATGATCCATCGCATCCTCCATGAGGGGCGTGTATATCTGTGGTGAAGGCCGGTTCTGCAAGGAGAAGCATCATGACCGACAGCCCGATGGGTCTGCTCTACACCACCTGGCCGGACACGGAGAGCGCTGAAAGCGCCGCCGAGGCGGTGCTGGCCGAAGGGCTGTGCGCGTGCGCCAACATCCTTGGCGAGAGCCGGTCGCTGTTCCGGTGGGAGGGCGAGATGCGCCGCGAGCGCGAGATCATCGCCCTGTTCAAGACGTCGGCCGGCAAGGCCGCCGCGCTGTGCGACAGGCTGGCGCGCCTGCACCCCTATGACGAGCCATGCGTCATCGCCCTTGGCGTGAACGAGACCGGCAGCGCGCCGGGCTTTCTGGCCTGGGTGCGCGGCGAGGTCTCGGCGAGACCGGGCTAGTGGGTCCGGGCAGCGCGCATTGACCAGGCGTCAGGCGATCCGGCGCAGCGTCGCAGAGGCCGCCAGATCATTGGCGAGGGCTTCAACCAGGGCAGCCTTGAGATTGTCAGCCGATACCGGCGCGCGCACCAGAGTTTCAGAAGCACTGGTTTGCACCGGCGTATCGAGATCACGCATCAGGCGCACCACCGGCGTCATGGCGGCTGTCGAGGCCAGCGAGCGCACATCGTCGCAAGCGTCCTCGGGCTCGCAATCTTCCAGGCTGAGGCCCACCACCACCGCGTCATAGGCCGCCGCGCCCAACACGGTCACCAGTTCTGCGCTGGATCCCACACAGGTGACGACGCAGTTGAATGATTTGAGATAGCCCAGCAGCACCGAACGGCGGGCCGCGTCGCGCTCGGCGACCAGCATGCGCAGGCGGCGATTGGTCAGGCTGAATGTCTCGCCATCGGCATAGCGGTCAGCCTTACAGGACACCGGCAAGGTGACCTCGAACCAGAAGACCGAGCCTTCCTGCGCCGGTCCGGGCTCATAGCCCACCCGGCCCTGCATCAGCCCGGCCAGGCGCTTGGCCAGGTGCAGGCCCAGCCCGGCGCCATTGGCGCGGATGTAGGGATCGACGCTATCTTCAGCCAGGGAATCAAACAGGCGGGTGCGCGCCGTCTCCGGCACGCCTTCGCCGGTATCGCGCACCGTCACACGCAGATGCGCCGTGCCTGCGCTGTCCAGCTGGGTGCGCACGGTCACATCCAGACCGCCCTCAGCGGTGGTGCGCACGGCGTGGGTCACGAAAATCTGCGCCATCTGGAACAGGCGCCCGGCGTCGGCGCGCAGCGCCCGGTCGGTCTCGCCCTCATAGGCCACGCTCAGCGCCAGACCCTTGCGTGCGGCCTCCGGCTCGGCGGCGCGCCGGATGCGTTCGCCCAGCGCCTGTGCGGTCATGTCTTCGATATTGAGCTCCACATGGCCCGCCTCGATGCGCGCCACGTCCACCACATCGCCCAGCATGCGCGCCAGGGTCTGGCCGGATTCGCGCACCCGCGCGGCCATGCGCGCAGGTTCACCCTCCAGCCCGGCCTCTTCCAGCAGGTGGGCCATGCCCAGAACGCCGTTGAGCGGCGAGCGCAGCTCATGGCTCATATTGGCCAGCACCGCAGCGTTGGCCCGCGCCTGATCCTCGGCGCGGCGGGCGGCCAGATCATTGTGCTCGGCCAGTCGCGTCATGGCCGCGGCCTGCGCTTCGGTCTGGCGGCGCGCTTCCTCGAGATCGAAATTGCTGCGCACGGCATCGGTCAGCGTCGCCGAGAAGGTACGCGTCAGCTTGAAGGTGACGATGACGAACATCACCATGGCGCCCGCCATGACATAACCGAACAGCCCGCCCATATGCACCATGGCGGCCGCTCCGATCAGGCTGGCCGGCGCGTTGTAGGCCAGCACCGCAGCCGGAGACGCCGCCGACGTCAGAGCCGATCCGGCAGTCATGCCGGCGACCATGACCAGGGCCACAGCCAGCGCATGGGACGACGCTCCCTCGCCGACCATCCAGGGCCCGGCGCCCCACAGCGATCCCATGACGAAGGACAGGATGACGAACGTGGTCAGCATGCGCGGGGATAATTCGTGGCCCGGCTTGCGTGCGGGGAGCAGCACCGCCAGGCGCAGGGTGGCCACAATGGCGACCGCAGCAAGCCACGCGCCGAGTATCCAGGGGTTGATCCCGCCCGCGAGAAACACCGCCAGAATGGCGGCGTTGATCACATTCATCGGGCCGGATGCGAGACCGCTGCGCGCGATCAGCCGGAGCCGCGCATCGCGCATTCTCATGGAGATGTCGTCATCGCGCTCAGCAGCGCGGTTTGCCTGCATGCCCATCCCAACACCATTGTTGCGACCGCCTCTGTGTGCGGTTCTGACACGACAACCATGCCCGACAGGTCTTAAAACAGGGTGCATGGCGTGTTTATGATCTGGAAATCGCCCCCGACCATCCCGCCGCACCGGAGCCCATCATCATGATCCGAGCCATGCTCGCCGCGCTCATCCTCATCGCCCTGCCGGCGGCGGGGTGCAGCGGAGATGACGCGCCCGGCGCCTCTGACGCCCTGACTGAACTGGTTCCGGTGGATCCCGACGCGCCGGCTGAACTGCTGGGCTGGAGCGATCTGATCCCTGATGATGAGCTGGAAGCCCTGGCGGCGCTCAATGAGGGCCGGCGCGACCCGTCCCTCATGGGCCGTTTCCTGGGCGAGGGCCTGGTGGAAGGCCAGGTGGGCTCGTTCAACGTGGTCGACGAACTCGACGGGCTGGTGGTGCGCATGCCCGGCTATCTTCTGCCGCTCGATTATGTCGAGCGCGGCTCGGCGCGCGAGTTTCTGTTCCTGCCCTATCACGGCGCCTGCATCCACACGCCCGCGCCACCGCCCAACCAGATCGTCTATCTGCGCTCCATCGAGCCGATCCGCTTCAATGCGCTTTGGGAGCCGGTCTGGGTGGAGGGACGCATGCAGATCGAACGTGTGGACACCGAACTGGCCGCCATCGCCTACTCCATGACCTCGCGCTCGGTGGAGCCCTATCGCGGCGGGCGCCGGCGCTGACATGAAAAACCCCCAGCGTACGGGACGCCGGGGGTTTCATCAGCCTTCAGTGCGGCAGGCCTAGTCTTCCCAGCCCCACGGGGTGGGCGGAGTGTCGACTTCCTCGGTCAGGTCAAACGTCACCTCGAAGAAGCGGTCCTCACGCGTCAGGCGGTAATAGAACGCCGTGTCGGTGAGCTCCATGATCCAGACATTGGTCACGGACACCGCCCTGTCCTCGCGCAGGAACAGTTCCTGGCTGAACGTGTCGACGACGAATTCCGCACGCGCGCCTTCAGGCGGGGCGACCGTCTCGCCGCCATACTGGGTCAGCACGTCTTCCGAACCGTCTTCCTTGCGGTGATCATGCTTCAGGCGCAGGCGGCCATCCTCAAGACGGGTGATCAGCCAGGTGCGCGAGTGGTCGTCGCCCACATGGAAGGGCACGCGGGTCTCGTCATCCATGCACTCGCGCACATGCATGACCAGCTCACGATCAGCGAAGTCCGCGTCCAGCGGAACCGGCGGGCTGGTGATGGCGCCGGCGAAGGACCGGCCGCACAGGGCGTTGAGGCCCTCGATCAGGCCGGACGGCGGCGCGTCATCGACCTCCATCATCGCCTCGATCTCATCGCCGGCGTCTTCCATTGCGCCGTCAAGCGCGTCCATCGCGTCCTCGCCGGCCTCTTGGAGTTCTTCGAACGCGTCTTCGACGGTCTCTTCGATCTCTTCACGTTCCGGCGCTTCACCGCACGCAGCCAGAACCAGCGCACACGCGCCCGTCATCAAGAGCCAATGTTTCATATCAGGCAGCCTCCCCTTTGGATTTCATGAGTTTCTGCACGCGCCGGACAGCCCGGTCGCGTTTGAGCCGTGACAGGTAGTCGATAAAGACCACGCCTTCGAGGTGATCCATCTCGTGCTGAATGCACACGGCGAACAGATCCTCGGCGATCTCCTCGCGCTCCACACCGTCATAGTCGAGATAGCTGACCTTGACGCGCACGGGCCGTTCAACCTCGTCGTAAATCTCCGGCACAGACAGACAACCCTCCGAGTAGGGTTTCAGTTCCTCAGTGAGCGGCGTGATGACGGGATTGACGAAATAGCGCGGCTCATTGCGCTTTTCGGACAGGTCCATGACGATGACGCGCTTGTCCACGCCGATCTGGATCGCCGCCAGGCCGATGCCGTCGGCGTCGTACATGGTCTCCACCATGTCATCCATCAGCGCGCGCAAATCATCGTCGACGCGCTCCACCGGTTTTGACACCAGTTTGAGGCGCGGATCGGGAACAGTCAGGATCGTGCGTACGGTCATGACAGATACGTAAGATGAACGCCGCGCGCGTTCAAGCGGCGCGCCCCGTGCAGGATATGGCTCAAGCTGACCTGAGGACGGCCTGCCATGCGTCTGTTTGAGACACCGCTGAGCGAGCTGAGCGCGCGTGACCGGGAGGCCTGGCGGGCGCTGGCCCTGGCTCAGGGCAAGCTGATCAGTCCCTATCTCATGCCGGAATTTGCCGATCTGGTCGACGCCGAGCGCCACGATGTGCGTGTGGTGATCGCCGAGGAGAACGGCGCGCCGGCCGGGTTTTTCGCCTGCCATGTGGGGGCGGACGGCGTGGTGCGCCCGGTGGGGGCGCCCTTGTCGGACTATCAGGGTTTCGCCGGACGCCCGGGCCTGCACGTGGATGAGGACGCCCTTTTGCGCACGCTTGGCGCGCGCGCGCTGGTCTATGAAAACTGGGTTGGCCGGGCGCCGGGCAAGGTCAGGGCGCGCGGCGGGTCGTCCGTGATCGATCTGACCGGCGGCGCGGACGCCTGGTTCGCCGCGCGCCGCGCCTCTCACCGCAACCACTTCAGGAAAATCGACCAGCGCCGCCGCAAGGCCGAGCGCGAGTTCGGCGAGGTGCGCGTGGTGTTCGGCGATCCGCTGGGCGAGCGCTACGCCGCGCTGAAAGCCTGGAAGAGCGCGCAATACCGCGCGTCGGGCCTGGTTGACCTGTTCGATGTCAGCTGGATTGATGCGGTTCTCGAAGGCGTAGCAGCGCGCGCGTTCGGACCGTTCCGCGGCCTGGTGGCCTCACTCTATCTGGGCGATGAGCTGGCGGCGGTGGAAATGGGCATGGCCGCCGGCGGCGTCTATCACTCCTGGATCCCGGCCTATCATCCGCGTTTCGCCAGGGTGTCACCCGGCCTCATCCTGCTGCATGGCGTGATCGGGCAGGCGGGCGCGCTGGGGATCGAGCGCATCGATCTGGGCCGCGGGGAGCAGGCCTACAAAACCTATTACACCGATTATGAAACACCGCTGAGCGCCGGGCGCGCCCAACTGCCAGGCGTGGCGGCAGCCGGGGCCGGGCTGTGGGCCATGGCCGAGGCGGCCAGCTGCGTCCTGCCCGAACCGCTGGCCAGCGCGCCGGTGCGCCTGCGCCGACGCTGGGCCCATACCGCCGCAATCGAGCCTGACCTGTCAGGCCGGGTGCGGCGCATGGCCGGCGCCTTCTCTAATGCGCCCCGCCGCCTCGTCACGGCAGGCTGATACTACGGGTCTCCGGGCGTCCTGACGCAAACGTCAGTTCCCTTTCGTGAACGAGCCCCTATCTAGAGGGCGTAACCGTTTGCAGCCGAAGGGAGAGACCCCATGCGTCACCTCACCACCGCCAGCGCCCTCAGCCTCATCCTCGCCGTCCCGGCGCTCGCCGATGAGGTTTACGAGACCGAGCAGGCCAGCTTCACCGTGGAGACCGTGGCTGAGGGCCTTGAGTTTCCCTGGTCTATCGACTTCCTGCCCGACGGATCCAAACTGGTGACCGAGCGCCCCGGGCGTCTGCGTGTGATCGAGGCGGACGGGTCCTTGCGCGCCGAACCGGTCGCGGGGATCCCCGATGACCTGATCGCCATCCGCCAGGGCGGCTTGATGGACGTGCGCATCGCGCCGGATTTCGAAACCTCCCGCCATGTCTATTTCAGCTATGCGCAAGGCACTGACGAGGCGAATGGCACAGCGCTGGCGCGCGGCGTTCTGAGCGCCGACATGAGCGCGCTGGAGGATGTGGAATTGCTGTTCCGCGTCAATTTCGACAAGCGCGCCGGCTTCCATTTCGGCGGCCGCATCCTGTTCAATGATGACGGCACGCTGTTCCTCTCACTGGGTGATGGCGGGCGCTATCAGGGCGAGGCGCAGAACCCGTCCAACCATCTGGGCGCAGTGGTGCGCCTGAACATGGACGGCTCGATCCCGGCGGACAATCCGGCCATCGAAGACGGCGCGCCGGGCGTGTTCACGTTTGGCCACCGCAATGTCCAGGGCATCGCGCGCAATCCGGCCACCGGCTCGGTGTGGACCAGCGAGCACGGGCCGCGCGGCGGCGACGAGATTCATATCCTTCAGCCGGGCCATAATTTCGGCTGGCCGGAGGTGACCTACGGCATCAATTACGACGGCTCGATCATCACCGAGGAGCGCGAGCGCCCCGAGTTTGTCCAGCCGATCTGGTACTGGACGCCCTCCATCGCGCCAGCCGGCATGGCTTTCTATACCGGCGACGCCTTCGAGCACTGGCAAGGCGATCTGTTCCACGCCGCGCTGGCGGGCATGACCCTGCAGCGCATGGAAGTGCACGGCGACCGGGTGATCGGCGTGGAGGATCTGCTCACCGACCGCGACCAGCGCTTCCGCGACGTGCGCACCGGCCCGGACGGCTTCATCTACGTGCTGGTCGATGACATCGACGGCGAAGTGATCCGGCTGGTTCCGGCGAATTAGACGGGGGCGGCCCCGCTGTCCGGCCTGCTGTCCTCCTCCCGCAGGCGGGGAAGGACAGCAGGACAGGCAGTGCCTTGCCCTAACGGCTCAGCGCGATCCCGGCATAAACAGAGCGTCCGTCGCCAGGGAAGAACAGACCGGAATTGGCGCCGGCCTGATTGACCACATTGGTGGCCGATACCCAGCGCTCATCAGTCAGATTGCGGCCATCGATCCAGAACCGCACAGGCCCACGCTCGAACGCCGCGCCCAGGCCGAACAGCACGCTGGCGTCCGCCGAGACGGTATTGGCGAGATCCGCGCTGGTGCGCCCGCGCCAGGTCAGGTTCGGGCTGACCGTCACATGCTCGCCGAAGCTGAAGCGCGCCTCGCCATAGGCGGCGTGCTCGGGGACGCCCGCCACGCGGTTGGAGCCGTAGACCGGATCATTGTCGAAGCGGAACCAGCTCCAGTCATACTTGCCCGCCAGGGTGAGGCCGGGCCCGGCGCCGAACAGCGCCTCGCTCACCTCATACTCGCCGGCCGCCTCAAGCCCCGTGCGAAGGGTGCGGTCGGCATTGACGATGGGCGGGTTAAGCGCGCCCGCCGCGTCGAGACGCAACAGCTCGCCCTTGACGCGGCCGTGATAGACGGTGACGTCAAAACGCGCCGGCCCGGCCTGTCCACGCACGCCCGCCTCCAGCGTATCGGCGGTCTGCAGACGCAGGCGCGGGATGCGGTCGGGTTGGAGCGGGGCGTTGCCGCCCAGATCAAAGAAGCTCGGCGCCTCGGCGCTGCGCGCCAGGCTGGCGAACACGCTCCAGGTCTCGCCCGCGCGCCAGATCAGGCCCACGCCGGGCATCACGGCTTCATAGGTGCGCGAGAAGGCCGGGTTCGGGCTGGGATCGCCCGCAGCGCGCCGGTCGTCGCGCTCCGTACGCAGAGCCGCCAGCGAGGCCGTCAGCTTGAGATCGTCGGTAGCGTCGAAACCGGCACGCACCCACGCCTCGGAATTGCTAGCTGTACGCGCTCGATTACTGCTGACCGCGCCCTTATCGGCGGACTGGGGCGAATTGACCCCGCCGGCATAGGCGAAGGTGACCGCGTCCTGGTCCATATCGGCGTAACGCAGGCCCGCCGAGAACGAGACCGGGCTATTGGCCTCGGCCCACGACCAGGTCAGCGCCGCCGACCAGGTCTGTGAGGCTTCTTCCAGAATGCCGCCGGGGGTCGGGTGATATTTGAACCGGTCATTCCATCCCAGAGCGGCGGTCAGCTGATGGGCGCCGGGCGCCCAGACCGTGCGGGAGGACAGGAAGGTCTGCTCGATATCCGTCGCCTGACGGCGCGCCAGCGACACCGCCGCCGCCTGACGCGGGTCCGCCTCGAACTGGGCGCGCGTTAGCGTGCCCGGCCACAGCCCATCGCTTTCTACATAGGCGGCGTAGAGGCGCGTCTCCAGCGTGTCGCTGAACCGGAAGCCGGCGTTGGCGGTCAGGCGCAGCGAGCGGGTTTCGGCATTGGCGCGATAGCCGTCTGAACGGCCCGCAGAAACGGCGGCGAAGCCGTCAAGCTGACCGCTGGACCCGCCGATCTGGGCCGCGCCGCGTAAGGTCTCAAACGACCCGGCAGAGGCCTCGATCCGGGCGCCGGGATGGGTGAGACCGGTACGCGAATTGACCTCGATCACCCCGCCCAGCGTGGTCGCGCCCGCGCCCAGCGCCGCTGCGCCGCGCAGGAGCGTGATGTGGGAAGCACTGGCGAAGTCGAACACGGGCGCATCGAAATTGCCGTCGGGCTGGTTGATCACGACCCCGTCACGGATCAGCAGCACGCCCTTGCCGTGGCCTGTGCGCACGATCCCGGAACCGCGCACGGACAGGCGCAGATCCTCATCGCCAAAGCGCGGCGACGCGAACACACCCGGCGCCAGGCGCAGCGCGTCGGCCAAAGTCTGGGTGCGCTGGGTTTGCAAGGTGGCGGCGTCGATGACGCTGGCCGCACCGCTGATGGCCTCGGCGCGGCGGCGCGCATCCTCGGCGGTGTCCGCAGTGAGTGAGGGCGACTGGCGCCCGGTGATGATGATGCGGTCAATCCCCTCGCCGGCATCGAAGGCGGCTTCAGAGGAGACAGACGCAGAGGCGAGCACGGCAGGCGCCGCGCCCAGAAGGAGCATGGTGAACATCGGTTGGTTTTCCTGAACCGGAATGATGGGTCTGCGCCGCCGCGCAGCCCGGATCATTCAGGGAGCGTCAGGCGCGGCGCGTGATGAAGTTCGTACGTCCGCCAGGCGCAGGCGGCCCACGGGCTTGATGCGGGTCAACCGCGCGCTTGAGGCGCGATGCCTGATGCAGGAGCGCAGGGGCGGCCACCGTAATGGTGCGACGCACGGCAAATCGCTCATCCGACGGGCAGAACGCCTGTACCGCCTGTGCAAAGGCGCAGGCAGAATCATGAACGCGAGGCGCCTCACCGCCGGGAAGTATCTCGCCATCAGGCCCGATCGTGACCGTGCGCGCGCCCTGACCGGTGCAAATCTCGACACGGAAGCCCGCACCGTCCACATCCGCACTGACCATCCAGCCGGGCGGAACCAGCGCCGCCGACACGACAGCCATCATCGCCAGCCAGAGCGCGGCGGCGGCGAGGCGTTTCGTTCTGGCCAGGCAATGCATCATGGCGCGGGACACTACAGCGCGCGCGCCTGTACGCAAGTGCGCGTTCTGCCCATTCGACTGCGATGCCAGCGTCTTGCGGCGTTGCGCCGCAGCGGCGGGTGACGCCGATCACATCGGCGCGCGTTTCGCCGCCGCGCCCTACCCCGACGGCTCCACCACGAAGCGCGCCAGGTCTTCGCGGGCCAGCGCAAAATTCGGGTCCGCCTCCACTGCGGCCAGCAGATCGTGATAGGCGCCAGGCAGATCGCCGGTCTGCTCACGCGACAGGGCGCGGTTATAGAGCGCGTGGGCGGGAAGATTGAAATCCAGCTCGAGCGCGCGGGTGAAGTGCGTGACCGCCCCGGAGAAGTCCTGTGCGCCCATCAGGGCCACGCCGCGATTATGCCAGAAGGCGGCATGCTCGCGATTGATGGCCAGCGCCCGGTCAAATTGCGCCAGCGCCTCGTCGGAACGGCCGGCCCGATGGAGCAGAATGCCCAGATTATTGTAGGTGGCGGCACGGTCGCGCTGGTTCAGCCGGGCATCGCTGAAGGCGTCCTGACAGCGGGCGATCGTCGCGGCGCGGCCGCGATCACCGGCCTCCACCGCCTGGTAGCAGGCTTCGGCCTGGCTGGAGCCCATGACAATCTGTGCGGCGCTCTGCGGTGTGACGACGGCCGCCAGCGCGCACGCGAACGGGCAGACAAGTGCGTGTTTCATAGCCAGGGAATATAGCATGCGCGCGCCGCTCAGGCGAGATCGGCATGAAAAAGCCCCGGCAGCGCTGCCGGGGCTTTGACGTCCTGGAGGGATCAGGCGCCGATCAGGCCGATTTGGCTTCGGCGACCGGGTCGCGCAGCACATAGCCGCGGCCCCACACGGTTTCGATATGATTGTCGCCGCCGGTGGCTGCAGACAGCTTCTTGCGCAGCTTGCAGATGAACACATCGATGATCTTCAGTTCCGGCTCGTCCATCCCACCGTATAGGTGGTTCAAGAACATTTCCTTGGTCAAGGTCGTCCCTTTGCGCAGGCTGAGAAGTTCCAGCATCTGATACTCTTTTCCGGTCAGATGGACGGCATGTCCGTTCACATCGACAGTCTTGGCATCAAGGTTCACTGAGATCTTTCCGGTCTTGATCACCGATTGCGCATGGCCTTTGCTGCGCCGAATTATCGCATGAATCCGCGCGACCAATTCTTCGCGGTGGAATGGTTTTGTCAGGTAATCGTCCGCTCCACCACCAAAGCCGCGCAGTTTGGTATCTGTATCCGCCTCGCCGGTGAGGATGAGGATGGGCGTGTCCACACGTGCAAGCCGGATCTGACGCAAAACGTCTAGACCCGCCATATCCGGAAGATTCAGATCAAGGAGAATGAGGTCATAGTCGTAAAGCTTGCTTAGCTCGATCGCATCTTCGCCCAGATCAGTACTGTAGACGTTAAAGTTGGAATGAGTGAGCATCATCTCCAGACTGCGTGAGGTGGTCGGATCATCTTCAACAAGCAAGACACGCATCCAGCTTCTCCTTTGAATGGTTAATGAAAGAATCTCGCAAAAAAGTTAACTCTCGGTTACCAATTGTGAAGAAGATAGTTTTTCGCGTCATGGTTGTCTATATTTATGTAAAGATGTGATTTTCAGAGCATCCACCCCATGCTTCGTTATCGCTTTCGCCCAGATATCAAATTCTTCATCCGACAGGCTGTAGCGCTCCAGCGCCGCCTTGCGCGACAACAGGCCCGACGAGACCGCCTTGACAACAATCGCCTTGCGGCTTGCAACCCAACGTCGCGTATCTCTGGGAGGCAGGTCTGCCAGAGACAAGACCGAACCATCGTCTAATGTCACGGCACGCGGCCCGTCGACCCGTTTAATATACATCTCATCAGTCCTTTTCACCCGAGACCCACTGATATGCGCCAAGCCTCGCGCGAGAAAATTAAAGCAGCGTTGACTGCGATACGGTTCGGGCCTTGAGAATGAATAGGATTTTCTTATATTTGCTCCTATCCAGCGGAGATGGTGTATGCCCCTTGATATAAAGGTGAATTCTCTTGGCATCGCCAAGCCCCCTGCCGAGACCCGCGTCGTCGTCGCGATGTCTGGCGGTGTCGATAGTTCAGTGGTCGCCGCGGAGCTTGCCGCCGAAGGATACGATGTCGTAGGCGTGACGCTGCAACTATATGATCATGGGGCTGCGCTGGCGAAGAAAGGTGCGTGCTGCGCGGGGCGCGACATACATGATGCGCGGCGCGTTGCCGAAGACATGGGGTTTCCACATTACGTTCTGGACTACGAATCCCATTTCCGGGAATCGGTTATAGATGAATTCGCAGATGCTTATCTGGCTGGTGCGACTCCGGTACCGTGCATCCGCTGCAATGAGCGCGTCAAGTTTCGTGATTTGCTGGAGACTGCACGCGACCTGGGCGCAGATTGCATGGCCACAGGGCATTACATCCAGCGAAAAATGGGCGTAAACGGTCCGGAACTCCATCGCGCGGCTGACCCAGTGCGCGACCAGAGCTATTTTCTGTTCTCCACCACACCAGAGCAGCTCGACTTCCTCAGGTTTCCGCTTGGCCATCTCAAAACAAAAGCAGAGACGCGTGCGCTCGCGCTACGCCATAGTCTGGTTGTTGCCGATAAACCCGACAGCCAGGATATCTGCTTCGTTCCAGATGGGAATTACGCAAAGGTCATAGAGAAGCTACGCCCGGGCGCAGCTGATCCAGGAGAGATAATTGATCTGGACGGAACAGTTCTCGGCCACCATCAGGGCGTCATTCACTATACTGTCGGCCAGCGGAAAGGGCTGGGGATAGGCGGGCTTTCAGAACCGCTTTATGTAGTGCGGCTTGATCCGGAAAACCGCCGCGTTGTTGTCGGGCCAAAGGCAGCACTTGCAACACGCAGGGTGCCAGTGCGCGAGATCAACTGGTTGGGACATTCACCATTCGATTCACGGTCAGAATGGGAACTCGACGTCAAGTTGAGATCAACACGCGCACCTGCGCCTGCCATCCTACGGCCCCTCTCTGCCACAGAGGCCGAAGTCGAATTGCTATCGGCAGAAGAAGGCGTCAGCCCTGGACAGGCCTGTGTATTCTATGACCCTGCATCTTCACGTGTTT
>JBHYFR010000048.1:0-13805 GCA_051859425.1 Oceanicaulis sp.
TGGTCGCGCCACCCGAATTACTTTGGAAACGCCCTGCTTTGGTGGGGCATATTCATCGCCTCATGCGCCCATCCGGTCGCAATTGTCACGGTGATCGGGCCGATTGTGATGACCCATTTTCTGGTCAATGTCACCGGCATGCGCACGCTGGACAAGAAGCTCGCGCGCGAGAAGCCGGGCTATGCCGAGTATATGGCGCGCACATCAGGATTCGTGCCGAAGCCGCCGCGCCGGACGTCATGAAAAACAGCGCCCCGGCATGACCGGGGCGCTGCATGGCCGGCAGGCTGAAAGCGTCGGCGTCAGGCGGCGCTGATCTGGTCGCCGGGCGCCCAGGTGCCGTGGAAACCCGTCGGCACCCGCTGGGGCAACTTGACCCGCGCCAAAGGCGGCCGCGAGAAGTCCTTGGCATCGAGGATCAGGGCTTCAGAGGCCCCGCTTTCAGCATCGAACACGAAGCTGATGACATAACCGTCATCCTCGTCCTTCGCATTGATTTTAGGCGCATAGGCCGGCTCCGATCCAAACTGTCCGGCGCCGAAGGGGTGATAATCGCCCTGGCCGGTCGAGAGGTCATACTTGACCAGCCCGTCAAACAGTTGAGTCTGCAGGTTCGGGATGGAGACATGGTAGGAATACCGGCTCTTGCGGCCTGTCTTGTCGAGATTGATCACCGGAAACTCGGTGACCCGGTCATCCACCGGCCGCTCGGTGACGGCGCCGGTCTTCAGATTGAAGCGCCATTCATGCAGCACGGCCTGCAGGGCCAGCACGCCGACCATGGGCGCGTATGGGCCGAAGGCCGGATCCGGGGTCAGTCCATTAGGGATCATCTTGCAGGCGAAGAACACGATCTCGTCGCCCTCCTCCCACGCATTGACGCCATGATAGATGTAGCACGGGTCAGCTTCGAACCAGCGCACATCGCCGGTCCCGTCCTTGCGCAGCACGCCGAACCGCGTGGCCTGACCCTTGGGCTGGTGGATTTGCCACATGCCATTGCGCAGACCGGATTCGGTGAACACCACCGGCAGGTCCATAAGGACCATATAGTTCTCGGTGATCGCCATGTCGTGGGGCAGGCGTGGGCCCGGCAGCTCGATCTCGCGGAACCAGCTGAGCTCGTTGTCGCGCGTAATGACCCCGGCGCTCATCACCGGCTTGTACAGGTCATAGTCGAAGAACACGAACTCGCCGGTTTCAGGATCCACCTTGGAGTGGGCCGATACATTGCCGGGCAGCCGCCCGGAGAAAGTCTCGGTACGCACTGTCTCCAGCGTGCGCGCGTCCACCCGCACGGGCTGGCCTGATACATACCAAAGCGCCATGAGGGAGCCGTTGTGCAGAACCACATCGGTGTTGGCGGTATCCTTGTAGGTCGTGGGCCGGCGCGACTTGTTGGCGGGCATCATGATGCCGCCTGCATCCAGAGCGCCTTCGCGTTCGGCCTTGTGATCGGCCGAACGAATATAGCGGTTACGGTACTCCGCCTTGCCGTTCTCGAAATAGATACCGTGCAGCATCCCGTCGCCGTCGAACCAGTGATGCATGCCCTGGGGCGCATTGAGCGGGTTCGGCCCGTTGCGCACGTAAAGGCCGTGCAGGTCACGCGGAATCTCGCCCTCGACCTTCAGGTCCAGGGCAGTCACTTCCTCGCGCACGGGCGCATAAACCCCTTTGAGATAGGGGTTGAGCTGGTTGAGCGGGGTGTTGAGCTCATCGCGCTCGAACTCCGTGACAATCATGGTCATGGCGACTCTCCTTCAATTCACGCCGGCCAGGCGTGCTGTGTCTTCCACGGGATGGCGAGGTGTCGCGCAAGCGGCCTCATACTCGGCGGCAAGCGTGTCGATGATCCGGGCTGCGGTCTGGACCCGCGTGACTGCGCCCACGCCATGGCCGGCCGACCAGACATCGCGCCAGGCCTTCACCTGACCCTCGCTGTCGGCGAAGTCGGGGCCGTCCTTGCGCCTGCCGTCGGCGTCCAGGCCCATGCGCGCCAGGCTTGCCTTGAGGTAATACGCGTCTGCGCCCGTCAGCTTGTTGGACAAAACCAGGTCTTCAAACTCTGCGGCGACCAGCATGCTGCGATACTCGTCACTGGCGCGACTCTCCTCAGCGGCGATGAACCGCGTGCCCATATAGGCCAGGTCGGCGCCGAGAATTTCGGCTGCGCGGATCGCGCGCCCGTCCCCAATCCCGCCGCCCAGCACCACCGGGCCGTCGAAGAACTGGCGCACCGCCGGCACGAAGGCGAACCCTGCCATGGGACCGGTGTGACCGCCTGCGCCCGCCGAGACCAGAACCAGACCGTCCGCGCCCTGGTCCACGGCTTTTTTGGCGTAGGACACGGAATTGACGTCGGCGAACACCAGTCCGCCATAGCTGTGAACCACATCGACAACGCGGCGCGGCCCGCCCAGTGCAGTGATCACGATCTCCGGCTGGAAGCGCCGCACCAGATCCAGCTCCGCGTCGAAACGGCCATAGGATGAATGCGTCAGCATATTGGCCGCAAAGGGCGCTCTGGGCGTGTCCGGCGTCCGGGCGCACACATCGGCCAGCCAGTCTTCCAGCACCTCGATCGTGCGGGCGTTGGGAAACGGGAAGCTGGCGATCAGCCCGGCCCGGCGCGCCGCCTGGACCAGCTCCGGGCCGGACACCAGAAACATGGGTGCGACGATAGCCGGCAGGCGCAGGCGCGCCTTGAGCGCGGCGGTGGCGGACGAGGTCAATCCACGGCTCCCAATTAAACTTTCATAACCATACTGACTTCAGTTTGACCCATCGCCTCCCGGCTGACAAGACCCCGCAGATCAGCGCTTGCATAATCATACCTATTGCCCCTAGCCTTGCCGCTCAAGCTGGTCGAAGGAGCAGGCGATGGGCGCCGATGTGTTCATACTGGGCGGGGCGCAGACCGATTTCGCCCGCAACTGGACGCGTGAGGGACATGACATCAAATCCCTGATGGGGGAGGCGATGCTCGCTGGGCTGGAAGATTCGCGCCTCGCCCCCTCGCAGGTCGAGACGATCCATATCGGCAATTTCGCCGGTGAGCTGTTCTGCGGCCAGGGCCTGCTGGGCGGTTTCATGGGCCATATCGATCCGGACCTGGAAGGCCTGCCCACCATGCGCCATGAAGCGGCGTGCGCGTCTGGCTCCATGGCGATCCTGGCGGCGATGGCCGACATTGAATCGGGGCGTTACGGCGTGGCCGCCGTGCTGGGCGTGGAGATGATGCGCAACGTGCCCGGCCAGACCGCTGCAGAGCATCTGGGCGCGGCCGCCTGGGCCGGGCGCGAGGCGCAGGGCGCGACGTATCTATGGCCGGCCATGTTCTCCGATATCGCCGAGGAATACGATTCCCGCTTCGGGCTGGAGCGCGCCCATTTGGCCGAGATCAGCCGCATCAATTTCGCAAACGCCAAGCGCAACCCACACGCCCAAAGCCGGGGCTGGAGCTTCACTGACGCCAGCTTCTGCGAAGATGACGAGGCCAACCCGGTCATCGAGGGGCGCATGCGCAAGTCCGATTGCGGCCAGGTCACTGACGGGGCCGCCATGATCGTGCTGGCCGGCGCAGAGGCGGCGCGCGCCCACGCCGCGCGCACCGGTCAGCGGCTGGAGGACATCCCCCGGATCAAGGGCTGGGGCCACACCACCGCGCCGCTGCTGCTTGAAACCAAGCTGGCCGCCTCGCGCGGGCGCAATGACGGCTGGATGTTCCCGTGGATGCGCAAGGCCATGACCGACGCCTATGCCCGCGCCGGGATATCCGGCGCCGATGAGATCGACGCCTTCGAGACCCATGACTGCTTCTCCATCACAGAGCTGGCCGCCATCGAGCATTTCGGCATCACCGCGCCGGGGCGCGCCGGGGAGGCGGTGGAGGACGGGCGTATCGCATTGGGCGGGCGCTGCCCGGTCAATCCGTCCGGCGGGCTGATCGGGCTTGGCCATCCGGTGGGCGCCACCGGCGTGCGCATGGCGCTCGACGCGGCGCGTCAGGTCCAGGGCCGCGCCGGAGACTGCCAGGTCGAGGGCGCCCGCAACGTGGCCACTTACAATGTCGGCGGTTCGGCCACCGCCAATGTCTCACTGGTGATCGGCGCATGAAACTGACAGATGCCTATATCTACGACGCAGTGCGAACCCCCCGCGGCAAGGGCCGGGAGGATGGCGCCCTGGCGACTCTTGGTGCGCATGAACTGGTCGCCCAGCTTGTCGCCGCGCTCAAGGACCGCACCGGGACAGGCTGTGTAGACTCCGCCAGCGCACTGCTGCTGGGCTGTGTCGGTCAGATTGGCGCCCAGGGCGGCAATATCGCCCTGGTCAGCCGGCTGCATGCGGGCCTGCCCCATGACATGACGGCTTGGACGCTCAATAATTTTTGTGTCGCCGGCCTCACAGCAGCGGGACAGGCCGCTGCGCTCGCCAGCGCCGGCGAGAGCCGGCTGATGCTGGCGGGCGGGGTGGAAATGCTCAGCCAGGTGCCCTTCATGGGCGACAAGGCGAGCTATTATGCCGATCCGGATCTGGCGCGCGCGCTTCGCTATGCGCCCGTTGCGCTGTCGGCTGACCTGATGGCCACAAAAGCCGGCCTTGACCGCAGCGCGCTGGATCTCGAAGTGATCGTCTCGCACGAGCGCGCCACAAGCGCCTGGTCCGAAGGCCGCAACGCAGCCGCGGTGATCCCCGTGCGCGGGCCGGACGGCGAGGTTCTGCTGGATCGGGATGAATGCATCCGCCCGGGTATGGACCAGGCGGCGCTGGACGGCTTGGCGCCGGCTTTCGCCAAGCTCGGCGCGGCGGGCTATGACGCGATGATGCTGGAGGCCAATCCCGGCCTTGAACGGATCGAGCATCTTCACTCTGTCGCTCATTGCCCGCCCATGGCGGACGGCGCGGCGCTGGCGCTGATCGGATCTAAGTCTGCCGGCCAGGCCGCAGGTCTGAAACCCAAGGCGCGCATCCGCGCCCGGATGGACGCCGCCGGCGACCCGGTGGATCAGCTCACCGCCGGTTTCGCGGCCATGGACGCGGTTCTGGAGCAAACCGGGCTCAGCCTGCGCGATTTTGACCGGATCGAGTTCATGGAGGCCTTCGCCGCCGTGCCGGCGCTGTTCCGGCGCGACCG
Organism: Oceanicaulis sp.; assembly: GCA_051859425.1. Classification (GTDB taxonomy): domain Bacteria; phylum Pseudomonadota; class Alphaproteobacteria; order Caulobacterales; family Maricaulaceae; genus Oceanicaulis. The sequence goes on from JBHYFR010000048.1 coordinate 5,141, forward strand.
CGACGCCGACCCTGACAAGGTCAATGTCAATGGCGGACATCTGGCCATGGGCCACCCGATGGGCGCCACCGGCGCCATCCTGCTGACCACGCTGGTCCATGAGCTGGAACGGTGCGGCGGAGCCCTCGGCCTCGTCGTGGCCCATGGCGGGTCGGGCACCGGCTCGGCCATGATCGTGGAGCACATATGAGCACGTCGCAAACGGCCCCAAGCCCGCGCTATCGCGCGTGGGTGCTGGCCATGTTGTTTCTGGTCTACGCGTTCAATTTTCTCGATCGCCAGATCATCGCCATTCTCGCCATTCCGATTCAGGCGGAACTTGATCTGTCAGACCGGCAGCTGGGCCTGCTTGGGGGTATCGCCTTTGCGGCCCTCTATTCGACGCTGGGCGTTCCGATCGCCTGGCTGGCCGACCGCACCAGCCGCACATGGATCATCACCGTATCGCTGGTCGCCTGGAGCGGATTCACTGCCCTGTGCGGCCTGGCCCAGAACTTCTGGCAGCTTTTCGCGGCGCGCGTTGGCGTCGGCGTGGGCGAGGCGGGTGGCGTAGCGCCGTCCTACTCGCTGATTGCCGACTATTTCCCGCCGGGCAGCCGCGCGGGCGCGCTGGGAATCTACTCGCTGGGCATTCCCGTAGGCAGCGCTTTCGGCGTCTATGCCGGCGCCCTGATCGCTGGTGGCGCCCTTGGCGCCGACTATGATTGGCGCACGGCCTTCATCATCGTGGGCCTAGCGGGCATTGCACTGGCGCCGCTTTTCCGCCTCACCGTGCGCGAACCAAAGCGCGGCGGCCTCGACAAAGCCGCGCCTGCCGCCCCCGCTACAACCGGCACCGCAAGCACGGTGGCTGACGCGGCACGGCCCAGCTTTGGCGCAACGATCGCCCTTCTCGCGCGCAAGCCGACCTTCTGGCTGCTGGCTCTGGGCGCGTCGTGCTCGTCCATGATGGGGTATGGCGTCTTCTTCTGGATGCCCAGCTTCTTTGCGCGCACCTATGGGCTTGGCATCGTCGACACCGGCTGGATATTCGGCACCATAGTCCTGATAGGCGGGGGGCTTGGCATCTTCATCGGCGGCATTCTGGGCGACCGTCTGGGGCGGGCCAGCAAGAAGACCTATGTGCGCATGCCCGCCATCGCCTTCCTTCTGGCCATGCCCTTCTATGTGCTTGGCGTGATGGCGCCCTCACCCATCGCTGCTTTCCTCTTGTTCCTCATCCCCACCGGGCTGGGCCTGGCCTGGGCGGGACCCACATTGTCGGTTTTCCAGCAATTGGTCCCGCCTTCGATGCGCTCGGTCGCCTCGGCGGTCTTCCTCCTGCTCAACAATCTCCTGGGCATCGGGGTTGGCGTGTATGTGCTGGGCGAACTCTCGACTCTCTACGCGCCGCTGTTTGGCGAGCAGTCGCTTCGCTATGCGATCATGACCGGCGCGTGCCTGTATCTGGTGGCCGGGCTCTTGTTCCTGCTGGCTTTGCGCACCCTGGAGCGTGACTGGGTGGATTGAACCCGCAGCTGCAGCGGCGTCTCGAACGTCGCTGCAGCCGCGCCGCCGGTTTGCTATCGGGCGGGCGGTCGGATTTACTCGTCTGGCCGGGGCAGTCAGAGTTGAAACCGCACGCCGTGTTCCATCCCTTGTTCCTGACCGTGTTGAAGCGCGCCATTGTGATGGCGCTGGCGTGGCTCGCCATGACCCGCGGCGAGTCACAGGCGTGGGTTTATGGTACAGCTGCGGTCGCGTTTGCGACATGGCTGAGTCTCGTTCTGCTGCCGGCGGGTCCGCGCCCGGCGCGCGCGTTCGCGCTGCTCGCCCTGTTTCCCGGATTTCTGATGCGCTCGGTTCTGGGCGGGGTGGATGTGGCCTGGCGGGCTCTCCACCCGCGCCTGCCCGTGCGGCCGGGATGGATCACGCAGAAAACCTCCATCCCTGATGGCCCGGCCCGCTCGCTGTTCGGCGCCGAGACAAGTCTTCTGCCCGGCACGCTGTCGGCGGGATGTGATGAGACGGGTCTGATGATCCATTGCCTCGACGCCAACGCGCACACGCAAGACCGCCTCGCCGCCGAGGAAAAGCGCCTGGCGCGGGCCTTCGGCGGGGATAAGGACGCCGAAGAGAGGGGGCCGGAATCATGATGGAAGCGCTGTTCATGCTTGCCGCCGTGTGTGTGCTGCTGTCGGTCGCCGGGGCGCTGTACCGGGCCTGGCGGGGGCCGGGCCGGGCCGACCGGATGATGAGCGCCCAGCTCATGGGGTCGGGCGGGGTGGGCGTGGCGGTGCTGATCGCGGCAGCCCGCGAGGAGCCGGCCATTCTGGATGTGGCGCTGGTGCTGGCGCTGCTGGCGGCGTTCGCGGCGATCGCCTTTGTCAAAACCATCACCAGCGGCGGCGCCGGCGATCCCGAAGCGGACGCGGAGGACGCACCATGAGCGCTGCCGGGATGATCACCGCCGCCCTGCTGGCCGTGGGCGTGTTCTTCTACTTCGCCGGAACCGTAGGGATATTGCGCTTTCCCGACGTGCATTCGCGCCTGCACGCCCTGACCAAGGCGGACAATCTGGGCCTTCTAGCCATTGTGATCGCGGCGGGCCTGCATTTCGGCGACGCATGGATTGCCGGAAAGCTCGCCCTGATCTGGTTCCTGGCCCTGTTCGCCGCCGGCATGGCGGCCCAGCTGGTCGCCCGCGCCGCGCTCACCGCGGAGCAAAAAGCGTGACCATCGCCTTTGACCTGGTCTTATGCGCCCTGATCCTCGGCGCGGCGGCGCTGGCCGTGTTCGGGCGCGATCTGTTCGGCTCCATCGTGTTCTTCATCGTCTATGGCGTGCTCATCGCGCTGGCCTGGATCAGCCTTGGCGCGGTGGATGTCTCGCTGGCCGAAGCCGCCATCGGCGCGGGCGTGACCGGCGTTCTGCTGATCGGCGCCTGGCAGGGGATTCGAGACAGCGGCGGCGGCGAGCCCGAAACCCCCGCGCCCTGGCCGGTGCATTTCGCCGCCGGGGCGGGCGCGATCTCCTTGTGCGGCGTGATCGGGTTTGCGGTGCTGTCCCTGCCCGGCCATGACGGGCTGGCCGGCGCGGTGACCGGCAATCAGGGCGCGCTGGAGCTTGGCAATCCGGTCACCGCCGTGCTGCTGGGCTTCCGGGCCTATGACACGCTTCTGGAAACCCTCATCCTCACCGCTGCGCTGGCCGCTGTTTGGTCGCTGACGCCGGACCGGTTCTGGGGCGGCATACCCGGACCGAAGCATGTCACGCGTCCTGACGGGGTATTGGCCAGTTTCGGGCGCATGCTGCCGCCTCTGGGCCTGGTGGTGGCGATCTATCTGGTCTGGGCGGGCGCGGACGCCCCCGGCGGCGCGTTCCAGGCGGGCACCGTGCTGGCCGCGGTGTGGATCCTGATCGTGCTGGCCGGCATTCGTGACGAGCCCCGCCTGTCCAGCCTGACTCTGCGCGCCCTGATCATTGCGGGACCGCTGGTGTTTCTGGCCGCCGGGCTGGCCGGGGTGCTGCTGGAAGCGCCGCTGAGCTATCCTGAAGGGCAGGCCAAGCCGGTCATCCTCGTCATCGAATACGCCCTCACGGTGTCCATCGCCGCGACCCTGGCCCTTCTGATCGCCGGACCGGCGAGGCGGCGCTGATGGACGTGCTGAGCGATCAAGGCATGCTGTACGCCCTGACTGGCGCCGGCCTGATTGCGCTGGGCTTTTACGGCTTCATCGTGCGCCGCGCGCTGATCCACCGGCTGATCGCCTTCAATGTCATCGGCAGCGGCATTTTCCTGCTGTTCGGCGGCGCAGCCTGGCTGGGCGCCGGCGTGGACCCGGTCCCCCAGGCGCTGATCATCACCGGTATTGTGGTGGCCCTTGCCCTGACTGCCTTCGCCGCAGCCCTGGGCGTGCGTCTGGCGCAGGATGACGGCGGGGAGGATGAGGACGCGAAAGAGGATGACGATGGCGAAGCGGAGGGCGGTCCATGAGCCTGCTTTTCACGCTCGCAGCCCTGCCCCTCCTGTTCATGCTGGCCAGCCTGATACTCGGGCGGCGCGCGCCACATCTCATATGGATCGCCGCGCCATTGATGCTCGCGCTGTCTGTGCTGGCGGCGCTGGGGGTGAGCACCGAAGCGGTGCGCGGCGCGCTGGGGGGATGGGACGCGCCCTTGGGGATCATGCTGGAAGCGGACGGATTGGCCGCCGCGCTGATCCTCACCAGCGCCGTCACCGCCGCGATCACCGGCCTGTTCGCCCTCGCCCGCTTTGGCCCGTCAGGGCGCGAGACCACGCGGCGCTACACCTTCTGGCCGCTCTTCTACGGGCTGTGGGCGGCGCTGAATGCGGTCTTCATCAGCCGTGATCTGTTCAATCTCTACGTGGCGCTGGAGCTGTTATCGCTGTGCGCGGTGGCGCTGGCCGCGTTCGGGTCGCGCAAGGCGGCGATGCACTATCTGATGGTCGCACTGGCCGGGTCGCTGGCCTATCTCCTGGGCGTGGTGCTGATCTTCGCCAGCGTCGGCACGCTGGATATCGGCCTGATCGCAGAGCGCGCAGGCGATGCGCGCACGCCGGTCCTGATCGGCGCTGCGCTGATGACGGCGGGGCTGCTGGCCAAGACCGCGCTGTTCCCGCTGCATGGCTGGCTGCCGCCGGCCCATGGCGCCGCGCCGCCCGTGGTCAGCGCGCTCTTGTCGGCGCTGGTGGTCAAGGCGTCCTTCTTCATTCTCCTGCGCATCTGGTTCGAGGCGCTGCCGGGTCTGGCCGGACCGGACATGACCCACGCTTTTGGAATACTGGGCGCAGGCGCGGTGCTGTACGGATCGGTGCTGGCCCTGCGTCAAAAGGGGCTGAAGGCCTTGATCGCCTACTCCACAGTGGCGCAGCTGGGCTATCTGTTCTTTGTCTTTCCGCTGGCGGGCGAAGGCGGCGGCGCCACGCCCTGGGCGGCGGGCGCCTGGGGCGCCATGGGCTTTCAGCTCAGCGCGCACATGCTGGCCAAGGCCGGGTTGTTTCTGGCCGCCGGGATCATCATCCACGCGCTGGGCGGCGGGACGATCCGGTCGCTGGAGGGCGCGGCGCGGGCCCTGCCGGTGACCGTGCTGGCCTTTGGCCTGTGCGCCATCTCGCTGATGGGACTGCCGCCCAGCGGCGGCTTCATGGCCAAATATCTCATGCTGATCGCCGCGCTGGAATCGGGCGCCTGGCCCCATGCCGCCGTGATCATCGCCGGCGGGTTGCTGGCTGCGGCCTATCTTTTCAGGCCCATCGCGCGCTTTATGAGCGGGACTGACACGCCCGCGCTTCAGGCCCGCGTGCACTGGGCCCTGCCCCTGGCGCCGCTGGCGCTGGGCCTGGCCGCCATGACGTTGGGGATTTTGTCGGCGGGTCCCTACGAGCTGATCGTCACCGGCCTGCCTGAAGCGGGCGAGGCGGGGCTCGACGACGTGGAACCGGGCGAATGAGCGCGGCAACCCTCATCCCCGTCCTGCTCTTGCTCGCGCCCTTCATCCCGGCCGTGCTCAGCGCCGCGCTGCCGGGCCGGGCGCTGTGGCGCAACGCCATCAATATCAGTTTCGCTGCATTCAAGCTGGCGCTGGTCGCCTTTGCCCTGGCCGGGGTGGAGGCCGGCGCCGCGTATGAGTGGCGCATCGCTTTCGTGCCCGGGCTGGAGCTGATCCTGCGGCTCGATGCGCTGGCCCTGCTCTTTGTCACCCTGTCCGCCGTCTTGTGGATGGCGACGACGCTTTACGCCATCGCCTATCTCAAGGGCTCGGCCCACCAGGCGCGCTTCTTTTTCTTTTTCAATCTGTGTGTGGTGGCCGCCACCGGCATCGCCATGTCGGGCTCGCTGATCAGTTTTTCCTGTTCTACGAATTGCTGACCCTGGCCACCTGGCCCCTCGTCGTCCACACCGGCAGCGCCAAGGCCATGAAAGCGGGACGCATCTATCTGGCCTACACCCTGGCGGGCAGCGCCGCCCTGCTGGCCGGGATCGTCTGGCTGGAAAGCGGATCAGGCCCTGTCGAATTCGCCAATGGCGCGGTGCTGTCCAGCTTCGATGCTCTGAGCCAGAGCCTGATCTTCATCCTGCTCATCGGGGGGCTGGGCGCCAAGGCGGCCCTGATCCCGCTTCACCCCTGGCTGCCTGCGGCCATGGCCGCCCCTGCGCCGGTGAGCGCCCTCTTGCACGCCGTCGCCGTTGTGAAGGCGGGCGCCTTCGGCATCGTGCGCGTGATCTATGACGTCTACGGCATCGACACCGTGGCCGCGCTGGGGCTCGGCCTGCCGCTGGCGGTGCTGGCCTCGGCCACGATCATCTACGGGTCGCTCCAGGCCCTGCGCCAGAGCGATATCAAGAAGCGCCTCGCCTACTCCACCGTCAGCCAGGTCAGCTATATCGTTCTGGGCGCCAGCCTGGCCGGTCCCTTCGCCGTCATCGGCGGGCTGGTGCATCTCGTTCATCAGGGCTTGATGAAAATCACGCTGTTCTTCGCCGCCGGCGTGCTGGCCGAGCGTGCGGGGGTCAGCGCCATCGCCGGGATGGACGGGATCGGCCGGCGCATGCCGGTCACGCTGTCCGCGTTCACCATCGCCGCATTGGGCATGATTGGCGTGCCGCCGGTGGCGGGCTTTGTCTCCAAATGGCATCTGGCGATCGGCGGCTATCAGTCGGGCGCGAACTGGGTGATCGCCGTATTGATCGCGTCCAGCCTGCTGAACGCCGCCTATTTCCTGCCCATGCTGTACCGGGCGTGGCTCAAACCGGCCGCTGACGGATTGCCAGACCGCGCCGCGCTGGCCGCCAGCCGCACTTGGCTGCTGATTCTGCCGGGCGCTTTCACCGCCGCCGCTGCGCTGGGCGCGGGCGTGTTCGCCGGCTTCGACATGAGCCCGCTGGGCTGGGCCAGCCTTATCGCCGACAGGATCACCACACGATGAGTGCGCTCTGGCTCCTGCCGCTGGCCATTGGCCTGCCGCTGGTGCTGGCGGCGCTCAGCGCCCTGCCGCTGGTGCGCGCGCGCAGCCTGACGCTGGCCATCGTCTCCCCGCTGCCCGCATTGGCCGCCGCCCTGTTCGCGCCGCGCGGCGAGCCCATTGTGATGCCTGATCTGGTGCTGGGCGTGACCTTGACCTTGAGCGATGCCGGGGCGCTGTTTCTGGGCGGGGCCAGCCTGCTCTGGCTGATCGCGGGGCTCTATTCGCGCCTCCACATGAAGGGCAAGGACGGGGCGGGCAATTTCGCCCTGTTCTGGAATTTGTGCCTGGCGGGCAATGCCGGTGTCTTCCTCGCCGCCGACGCCGTGACCTTCTACGTCGCCTTTGCGCTGGTCTCGCTGATGGCCTTCCCACTGGTGATCCATGACCGCAGCGCGAAGGCCCTGCATGCGGGCGTCGTCTATATCGTACTGGCGGTGCTGGGAGAGGCGGCGCTGCTGGGCGGCCTTATCCTGGCGTCAGGCGCGGCGGGCGGCGCCACCGGCATGGCGGCTCTCACCGACGCGATCTGGCTGTCCGCCGACCGGCCCCTCATCCTCGCGCTTCTGATCACGGGCTTCGGGATCAAGGCTGGCCTCGTCCCCTTGCATATCTGGCTTCCGGTGGCCCACCCCGCCGCGCCCGTGCCCGCCTCCGCCATTTTGTCGGGGGCCATCGTGAAAGCCGGGATTTTCGGGCTCATCGCCTTCCTGCCGCTGGGCGCGGGGCTCTCTGTATCAGGCGGGATCCTGACCGGGCTGGGATTTGCCGGCGCGTTCGGCGCTGCGATCTACGGCCTCACCCAGCGCGACCCCAAGGCGGTGCTGGCCTATTCCACCGTCAGTCAGATGGGGCTGATGCTCGCCGCCGTCGGCGCCGGGCTCGCCGCCAGCCTGCCCCTTGAGGCGCTGATAGCGGGCCTTGCGATCTACGCGCTGCATCACGGGCTCGCCAAGGGCGCGCTGTTCCTCGGCGTGGGCGCCATGCAGACCGCTAGCCGCGCCGCAGCCCGGCGCCTGCGCCTGGTGCTTGGCCTCATCGCCCTGTCGGTCGCCGGCCTGCCGCTGACCGGCGGCGCCCTGGCCAAGCTCGCCCTGAAGGCCCCGCTGGGCCCGTTGCACGAGGGGCTGATCACGGCCTCGGCCCTGACCACCGCGCTCCTGCTCGCGCACTTCCTGCGCCAGCTGCAGCCACGTGAGGAGATCCATGAGGCCGCGACGTCCTTGCGCGCCGTCCTGGTGATGATGGCCGGCCTGGCGGCGCTCGCCCTGCCCTGGGCCGCCCTCAGCCAGTCAGGCCTCGCCGCCAGCTATGCCTGGCAGGCGGGCAATCTCCTCAACGCCGCATGGCCGCTGGCGCTGGCCCTCATCGTCATGATGCTGGTCAGCCGCACTGGCCTGAAAGCGCCGTCCGCACCCCCGGGCGATCTGCTCGCCTTGGCAGAAGCCGCCGGCCGCGCCATGGCCGGCGCAGCCCGCTGCGCCGCCCGCAAGGCCGCCGCCCTGTCCCGGCGGCGCGACACGGCTTCGCACACGCCTGTCTGGCGCGAACGCCTGGGCGCCCTGATCGACAAGACCGAGGCTGGCATGAACCGCGCCCTGGCCTTGTCCCTGCTGCTGATCGCGCTGGCGAGCGCGGCGGTGTTGTTGGGCTGAGCTGCGAGGACCGCACGGCGATGCGAGGCTGGGGCGGTGCTGT
>JBHYFR010000049.1:0-13780 GCA_051859425.1 Oceanicaulis sp.
ATCCTGGCGGCAACGGCAGGGGCGCACGCCCTCAATGACAGCGAGAATAACAGTATCGCAACGGTTGATAATTCTGCACTTATTTACGAAAGATCGTTTTCGGTCCCAAAAAATATCTCGAATACATATATTCAACCGGATTTTTCACTGCCGCCTGCTTTCGGATCAGTATCCCTGCGGACCGGTTTTACGCCGGACCCCTATGTGGTGGAGGTTCTGGTCGGCGGTGAGCTCTCGGCTCGCAGCGCCCTGTCGGGCGCCCGCATCGGCCAGGCGGGTGACCGGAACTGCCGGGGCAATATCGCCGAAGCGCCCGACTTCCGGCTGCAGTATCAGGCCGGCAGCTCGCTGCCGCTCATCATCCGGACCAATGCCGACTTCGACACCACATTGGTGGTCAACGGCCCGGACGGAACCTGGTACTGCGATGATGACAGCGGGCGCGGCGTCCAGGCCGCGCTGCGATGGGATAATCCGCAGTCTGGCCAGTACGATATCTGGGTCGGCGCATTCTCTACCAGCCGTAATTACGAACCCGCCCTGCTGGAGATTTCCGAACTGGGCAGCCGGTCCGGCTCTGGCTCGTGGAGCACCGATGTCTTTGGCGGCGCTTCGGGCGGCGGCTCCGCCAGTGGTCTGGATTTCAGCCTGTCACCCGTGAACGGCGCCCTGTCGCTGTCGTCCGGCTTCACGCCTGACCCGCGCGTCATCGATGTGCGTGCGCGCAGCCAGGTGGCGGTCTCCAGCGCAATGTCCGGCGTCAGCGTCGAACGCACCGGCGACGGCCGCTGCCGCGGCCATACCGGCCAGGCGCCGGACGTCTCGGTGAACTACGAGGCAGGCAGCATTTTCCCCTTCATCGTGCGCGCGGTGGCCAGTTACGACACCACGCTGGTGGTCAATGCCCCTGACGGCAGCTGGCACTGCGATGATGACAGCGGCCAGGGCACGCAGGCTGAACTTGTCTTCGAGCGGCCCCGCAGCGGCCGGTACGATATCTGGTTCGGATCCTTCTTGTCCGGCCGGGACGGACAACAGGGCCGGATCGAGATTTCCGAACTCGACTGAGCCTGGCCGGGCGTCTGGCCCGGACCGGAGCGATGGCGGCCGGGTGCACGACGATGCGCCCGGCCGCTCGCGTTCCGGCGCCGTATTTCGGCCCCGTCTTGACGCAAGCCCGTCCGGGCGGCCAACTGTCGCTCTCATGTCTCGGGGAGGGGCTCAATCATGATTCATCTCATTGCCATGGCCGGCGCGGCCGTTTCGCTCATGGCTGCGGCCCAGGACGCGCCGGATCAGGCCGTTACGGACCAAAACGCCCCGGTCATGACTCATGAGGACCCGATCACGACTCCTGAGGACCCGGTTACGACCCCGGAAGCGGGATTTACGACACCGGATTTCAGCATCAATCCCCGCCTCACCCCCCTGGTCTGTCCCTTCAAGGGCGCGATCGACTATGAGCCGGGCGAGGTCTCGTGCGGCGTCATCACCGTGCCTGAAAACCGCGAACGGGCCGGTACGCGCTTGATTCAACTGCACTATGTGCGCATCGCGCCCACCGGCGAGGACGAGGACGAATACCGCGAGGACCCGGTCATCTACCTCACCGGCGGCCCCGGCGTGGGCGTGGACGCCTATGTGGGCCGCCTCAAGGATCACCCCGTCACCCAGACCCGCGCGCTTTACATTCTGGAGCAGCGTGGCATTGGCGCCAGCACGTCTTTCTGCCCGCAATTCAATGCGATAGACCCCGCTCTTAACGCGGCGACCAATCTCGACGAGATGAGCATCGCCAGCGCCGAGCGCATCGCGCTGTGCTTCCGCGAGGCGGCTGAACAGGGGATAGACCTCACCGGTTACAACACGGTGGAGAACGCCCGCGACGTGCGCGCACTGCGCGAGGCGCTGGGTTATGAGGCCTGGAATGTCTGGGGGATTTCATACGGTTCGCATCTGGGCCAGATGCTGCTGCGCGAGGACCCGCACGGCGTGCGCGCCCTGGTGCTGGACGCCATCGTGCCGAACGATCTTGTCGATCTGTTTGATCTGTCACGCATTTTCGACGTGATGATCGCCAACTTCACTGAAGACTGCAACGGGGCGCGCGCCTGTCAGGACCTGGAGGCGCGCCTCTTCGCGGCGATGGAATCGCTGCGCGACGATCCGGTAATCCTGCCCGGCGTTGATTCCGAAACCACGCCGGGCGGCGAGGTCTGGCTGCCGCCGGCCCTTCTGGCCTACCTGCCGTTCTCCATGGCCTATGAAGAGGCGACCTATCCCTTTGTTCCGGCGGTCATGTCCAATCTGTCCGACGCCCTTCAGCGGCGCGACCCCATCGTTCTGGACGGTCTGGCCGTGGCGCTGTCCGGAGGTTTGGGGCCAGGCGGCGGCATGACCATGTCGCCGGGCATGTCGGCGGCGGTTCAATGCAATGACGGCTATGTTCAGGCCGAACTCGCCGCCGCCGAGGCGAGTGCAGGCAGCCGCTGGCATGGCCTGGTGGTGTCACTGCCCGGTTCGCAGCGCGCCGCCCAGGTGTGCGAAGAGGCAGGGCTGACGCTGCGCGACCGGGCCGACTATGCGCTGGTGCAGAGCGATGTGCCGACGCTGATTGTCAACGGGGCCTGGGATCCGATCACACCGCCCTGGCTGGCGGTCTACATCCACGAGGCCATGCCCGGCTCACGCTATGTAGAGGTTCCTTACGCCGGCCACGGCCCCACGCGCTCCATGCCCGAATGCGGCGGTCAGGTGATGCGCGATTTCTTCGACACGCGCGATCTCGACAGCCTTGACGCCACTTGCCTTGAGGAAGGCCCCGGCGCGCCGAAATACGAAGATCTCGTCTGGACCACCAGCATCTACCGCGCTCTGGCGCTCACCCCTGACGCGCCGCAGTCCTTCATCGCGCCGATGCTGTGGGCCGGACTGAGCGTGCTCATTCTGGGCCTCGGCGTGGTTATCCTGCCCCTCGCTGTCCTCGCCCGTATCATCGACCGGCGCCCCGCCGCCGAGCTCGCCGCCCTCACCGGCGGCGCCCGCCTCACCGCCTGGCTGGCCGGGGCGAGCGGGCTCATGGGCCTGGCGCTGATTGGCGCCGGGGCCGCACGGCTGATGGAGGATGCGGATGCGGCGATCATCGCCGGCCTCGCCGCCCCCGCAGGCATCGGGACCTGGCTGATGCTGGTCACAGGCGTGCTGGGTCTTGCCAGCCTCGTCCTGCTGGCGCGCACACTGGCCTCGGGCGAGCGGGTGCGGTTCGGCACGCTGGCGGGGATAACCCTGATGGGCCTCAGCGCTGCAGCGCTGACCACATTCGCCTTCGTGTGGGATCTCGGACCGTTCTGAGGACCGCGCCGGGATATCATTCGGGGCGGTTGAGCGCCCAGTCGTAAGCATGACGCACAATGCGCCGATTGGCCCTGATCGCCTGCGCCAGCTCCGGCTCGGCGTAGGCGAGAAGGTGCGCAATAACGCCTGAATCATCACCGCCAAAATCGTCTTCATACCATTTATAAATCCGCGAAATGACCGGGCCCCGGTCCGTCACCGTCACGCCGCGCGGATGGTTCACATAAGCGCGGGCGGCGGCGTCCAGATCTTCATCCAGAGTATGCGCCCGCCAGGCGCGGGGGCGGATATTCGGGCAGCCGATGGACGCGCAATTGACCGCATAATGCACCAGCGCCGCCTCGAATTGCGGACGCATGATCGCGTGTTCGATGTCATCGAGCGACAGCGCCCGCCCTTCCACGGTTACGCGTTCGGCCTTCCACGGGCCGATGGAGAACAGGCCGGGCCGGATCTGCATGATCGAGCGCGACGGGTTCTCCTCCACGATCACGCGCACGGTCACGGCGTTGTATAGATTGGCCCAGAGCGCAAACTGTTCGTCCGGCGCCAGCGCGCTGACCGGCTGAGATTCCAGCGCGGCGATATAGCCGTCCAGCGCAGCCCGGTCATCGGCGTGACCGCGCAGCCGGTCGTAATCGACCCGGTCCACACCATCTGATCCTTCAATGACATAGGCGCCCAGCAGACGGTCCCACACCGCGTGCAGGTCGTCACTGGCTGAGACCGGCGGGGCGAAAACCGCCGCCAGCACGATGAGGATAAGGGCCAGGATTCGCGCGGCCATGGTCGGTCTCCGGTTCAGGTTGGCGTGAGAGAAACTAGTCCATTGGCGCCTTGAAACCTTGCCCGGGCGCGCGAACTCGCCAGTTTGTGCAGCGCACTCACGCCCGCGTCAGCCGAAAGCATGGCCCTGTGACCACCGAACCGACCCGACTGACGATCCCCCTTCCCCACGGCGATGTTGCAGCGCTTGTCTGGCCCGCGCCGGGGCGCCCTCGCCTGGTCGCCGCTCACGGCAATGGCTTCAACGCCATGAGCCTGAAGCCCATGCTGGCCCCGCTCGCAGACCGGTTCGACATCGTCTGCGTGGACCTGCGCGGGCATGGCAGGACCACCCTGCCCGCCGATCCGAAAAACCATTATGGATGGGATATTTACGCCGATGACCTCCTGCAGGTTCTGGCTGCGCTGGACCGTCCCGCAGACCTGCTGGCGGGCCATTCCATGGGGGCGGCCAGCCTGCTGCTGGCTGCGGGCCGGCTGGACGCGCCGCCGCCTCTGGCGCTGATCGAGCCGGTGGTGCTGCCCCCGGGCGTTTATCTCGCCGCGCGCACGCCGTTCTGGCCGCTGTTCCGCGCCCGGATCGGCCTGGGCGAGCGCGCCCGCCGGTGCGCCAATCTGTGGGCCGCCCGCGAGGAGGTTCTGACCCGTTATCGCAGCAAACCCGCCTTCGCCGCCTGGGCGCCGGGCGTGCTGGAGGCCTATCTTGAAGATGGCCTGACCGAAGGGCCCGAGGGCTGGCGCCTCGCCTGTGACCCGGCCTGGGAAGGCGCCAATTTCGAGGCCTGCCGCCATGATCTGATGGCCGCCGCCACGCGGGTGGGCGTCCGCATGCATGTCCTCAAAGCCGGTATCGGCTCCACCGTCGTCAACGCCCGGGGACTGGAACGGCGCGGCGCCGCGATCTCCGTCATGGACGGGGTCAGCCATCTGGCGCCCATGGAGGCGCCGGAGCAAGTTGCCCGGTGGATTTCCGATATTGCGAACGGTGCGGAACTCGCCAGCGGCTGACCGTCATGGAATTCACCGCAGCCCCTACCCTTCGGGAGGTTTGTTCCAACCGGTCTGCCGGCGCACGAGGGCGATGTGCCAGCTGCGCGGCAGGGCGTAGATGGCTTTGAGCATGAGCGTGAAGCGGCGCGGGAAGGTGATCTCGAACCGGCGTGATGTCAGGCCCGAGGCGATGCGCCTGGCCGCGTCTTCGGCGCTGATCATGAAGGGTTTGGGAAATTCATTGTCATCCTGGGCAGGGGTTTCGACAAAGCCCGGCGTGATCACCTGGATATGCACGCCATAGCGGTGCAGCTCGATGGCCAGGCACTCGGCCATATTGATCAGCGCCGCCTTGGAGGCGCCATAGGCCGACGCCGTGGGCATGCCGCCGAACCCGGTAGCCGAGGACACGATGGCGATCTGGCCCTTGCGCCGCTGGGCCATGCGCCCGGTCAGCGCGCTGACGCAGGCCGCCGTGCCGTTGAGATTGACCGCAAACGTCCTGGCGTAAGCTTGGTAGTCAGGGTTTTCCGCGTGTACGGGGATGTAGATGCCGGCATTGAGCACCGCGCAGGCGATGGGGCCATGGTCCGCCTCAATCTGCTCAACCGCCTGCGCGACAGCGTCAGTATCGGCGATGTCCAGGGGGACCGGAATGATGCGGCCCTCATGCCCGGCGGCCAGCGCCTCAAGGGCGTCCTTGCCGCGCGCCGATGCGGCCACGGTCCAGCCCCTGGCCGCCAGACGCCGCGCCAGCGCCGCGCCGATGCCCGAACTGGCGCCGGTAATCCAGACCAGACCATCGGCTTTGGTCACAGGGCGGGTCATGCGCTCTTCCTTTCGGTTTCGATCCCTATGCGCTTGAAAAAGCGCGCACTGTCTTCGCGCACAGCGGCGCGTTTGGCGTCATCCATGCGCTCGAGCGTCTTGTAGATCATGGACAGGCGCTGATTGCCCTTCAGCCGGGCCTGGTTCTCCATCAGGAAATTCCAGTAGAGATAGTTGAACGGACAGGCCTGCGGCCCGTTTTTCAGGGTGACCTTATAGCGGCAGGTCTTGCAGTGATCGCTCATCTTGTTGATGTAGGCGCCTGACGCTGCATAGGGTTTTGTCGCCATCAACCCGCCGTCGGCATACAGCGCCATGCCATGGGTGTTGGGCGCCTCCACCCACTCATAGGCGTCCGCATAGACCGCCAGATACCACTCATTGACCGGCGCGGGATCGATCCCGGCCAGCAGCGCAAAATTGCCGGTGATCATCAGGCGCTGGATGTGGTGGGCGTAGGCGTGGCGCTTTGTGGTCAGCACCGCGTCACGCACGCACGCCATCTCGGTATCGCCGGTCCAGTAGAATTCGGGCAGCGGGCGGCTCGCCTCCAGCGCATTGCGCGTGAGGTATTCAGGCATGAAGCGCCAGTAGACACCGCGCACATATTCGCGCCAGCCGAGTATCTGACGGATAAACCCCTCCACCGCGTTGAGCGGTGCGGCGCCCTGCCTCCAGGCCTCCTGCGCCTTGAGGCAGGCGGTCATGGGATCAATGAGGCCGCAATTGAGATAGAGCGAGATCACCGAATGGAACAGGAAGGCCTCGCCGCTCTTCATGGCATCCTGATAATCGCCGAAATCGGCCAGCGCGTGGGTGATGAACCAGTCAAGCTGACGCCCGGCGTCTTGCGCCGTCACCGCGTACCAGAAATCGTCCAGATCGCCGAAATGATGATCAAAACGCGCCGCCACCAGATCGAGCACCTCGCGCGTCACGTCATCGGGCTCGATGTGAAGGCGCTCCGGGATGGTCACGCCGTCCGGCAGGCGCTTGCGATTGTCGTGGTCGAAATTCCACTGACCGCCGGCCGGCTCGTCGCCCTCCATCAGCAGGCCCGTTTCCCGGCGCATCTCGCGATAGAAGAACTCCATGGTCAGGCGCTTGCGCCCCTGCGCCCAGGCGTCGAAACGATCGCGCGAACAGATGAAGCGGTCGTCGCGCCGGATTTCCACCGGCACGCCAAGGCGCTGTGACCATGCCTGCATAGCCTCCATGAGGCGGTGCTCACCCGGCTCCACAACAATCACACGCATATGACCACCAGCCGCCAGCGCCCGTTTCACCTCGCTTTCCAGGGAACCGGTATTGTCGCGGTCATCCAGACGCGTGTAGCGCACGTTCAGGCCATCGGCGTCCAGCACGCGTGCAAAATGGCGCATGGCGGAAAACAGGAAGGCGATTTTCTTCTTGTGATGCTGGACATAGCCGGCTTCCTCGGCCACCTCCGCCATCAGAACGGTGTCGCCGGGAGCGTAATCACGCAGGGATGCCAGCGACCGCGTCAGCTGGTCGCCGAGCACCAACCGCAGCGCTGACATCAGCCGGTCACGGGATTGGCGCGCCGGACATAGGTCACGCGCTGGCCGCGGGCCTCGAATTCGGTGCGCGCCCAGCGTCCGTTGGAATCATACCACAGGTCCAGGTTCAGCGAGGCTGTCAGGCGGTAGCGGCGCGCCTGGATGCGCGTGCCGTCAGCCTCGATCTCTTCCTCGCCCAGGAACTCCACCTCGGTCTCCATCAGCGTGCCATGCTCGGTATTGAGCACCACATCCTCGCCCGGCGGATAGCGATGCCAGTGAGAGGACGGCAGGATGCCCGCCTCAAGCACCGCCTCAACCGCCTGACCGTCAGGGTCGCGGCCGGTGACCTCCAGCCCCGAGCCATTGGCCCGGGCGGTCACTTCAAACGTGTCGCCATCCTTGAGCGTTCGTCCCTCGAAGGCGACCAGACGGCCATCCTCCCAGCGCTCGGTGGAGTCGTGCTCATAGCGGAACACGGTCACGGGCCCGAGACCGGCGCGCAGGCGCACGGAGACCTCGGCGACCAGAGCGTCACCATACTCGGTGAAGCGCACTTCATGCGTGCCAAAGGACGTATTGCGCCCGCGGTAAACGTCGAAAACGATGGCCTCGCCCGGGCTGGCGGCCAGATCGGCCGCCGCCAGGGCGGACGGGACGGGTGCGGCCAGAAGGGCCGCAAGAGCGGCGGTAAGGCGAAGCATCCAGAGATCTCCTGTGTGTGGTCTAAAGGCGCTGAGCCAGACGATTGAGCCGGTCAATACCGGCATAGACCGGGTTGGTCAGACGCACGCCGCCCAGCTCCACCACAAAGCAGATGCAGGTCTCGGCGCTGTCAACGCGCGGATGGTGCACATCGCCCGGTGCTACTGCGCACACATCGCCGCGGCCGTACGCAGCGCGTCCGTCATGGAAGGAACCGGCCAGCACCAGAGTCAGTTCCTCGCCGGCATGATCATGCTGCGGCGCGCCCTTTCCCGGCGGGATCGAAAGCAGGCGCGCTTCGACGCCGTCCCCGCTCAGACTGTGTATGGGAATTTCGCTATAACCGCCCAGTCGCCGCCGCCACCCGCGATTGGTCTGGCCTTCAAGCGCCAGCGCCAGGGGCAACGGCAGCATTCCCGGACGCGCACCGCCGGCGTTGGGCGGCGCATCGGTATCGGGCGTCAGCTGCTCCAGTGTCCGCGCCAGCGCATCGGCGCTCATCGGCGCCCCCGGCAGCGTCTCCAGCAGCACGCCAAACGCCATCTCAGCCAGCGCCGACCGGCGCGCAGCCTCCGGGCGCATAACGCCCTGACACGCTGCGAGCACACGCACCGCTTCAGGCGCCGCGCCTGAGGCGCAATCGAGTATCCAGCCTTCGTCCAGCATTGTCATGGTGTACGCCGCAAATTGCCGTTTTGATTGAGTACGCACGCCGGACGCGGACGGATCACCCGGACGCAGCGGCTGTCCGGCGGGAATCGGCAAAACGTCACAAAGCCATGGCAGGATGTTCCGCGTGCAGATTGCATTTGCCCGGCCATTCTCCAGCGGCGATAGTCATCGCCACATCCAGAAAAAAGCGATCTTTTCATGCTGATACGCACACTCACCGCCGCCCTCGCTGCCCTTGCGCTCAGCGCCAGCGCTGTGGCCGCCGTGCCTGTCACACGCCTGGCGGAGATGTTCGGCGAGGACGCCGACCTGATGCTCCCCGCCCTGTCGCAAAGCGGTGCGCGCATCGCCTTCCTGACCCGCTCCCAAGGCCGCACGCTTCTGGCGGTGATGTCGCTGGAGGGCGATCCTGCGACCCGCTCCATGGACGTTACCGGGCTCAAGATCCGCGATCTCTTCTGGATCGACGATCAGTATGTGATGACCACCATCAGCACCTATTCGGGCAATGTCCAGGTGGCCGGCCAGGGCCGCAATCTGTTTGATCAATGGCTGTCAGACACCGAGTATTTCACCCTTTACGCCCTGGACACCCAGACCATGCAGAGCGTGCAGATGCTGGGCCGCGAGCCGTCCATGCTGCCGCAAGCCTCGCTGGCGCGCGTGTCGGGCGTGCGCGGTGGGCGCGTGCTCATGCCCGCCTTCCGGCTGGGCGGCGGCGGCGGACGGCCCATGCTGGAATCCACCCTGTTCGGCGTCGACCCGTCCAGCGGCACAGGCCGGGTGCTGGTGACCGAGCGCCTGCGCTCCGCCGACGTGCCCATCATCAACTGGGTCGTGGACGCTCAGGGCAATGCGGTGGCGCGCGTGAGGTTCGACAACGCCAATGACCGCTCCACCCTGGAAATCAGCGAAGGCAATCGCTGGCGCGCCCACCCCCATTGGGAAAACATCTCCCCGGCGGGCAACGTGCTGGGCGCCGATCCGGACGGGTCTGGATTTTATGCCTTGTGGTGGTCGCGCGGGTTTCGCACCCTGGCGCGCTTTCCCGCCGACGGCGCAGAGCCATACAACGCGATCAGCGCTCCGCCGGGCCGCGACCTGACCCACGCCATCATCGATCCGCTTACCCGCACGCCGGTCGGCGCGGGCTATGTGGATGGGGCCCCGCGCCAGGTCTTCATCGACCCGGATCTGGCGGCCATCCATGACATGGTGGCCGCGCGCGCACCGGGCCTGATCCTGGACGTGAGCAGCTGGAACGCCGCGCGCACCCGCGCCTTGGTCCATGTGGCCGCGCCGGGCGAGCCGGGCACATTCCTGCTGGTCGACCGCCCCTCGGGCGAGATCGCGCCGATCGGCGATGTGCGCCCCGCCATCGCCGACGCCGGACTGGTGGGCGCGCGCCGCATGATCACCTACCCGACCCGCGATGGCGGCATGCTGGAGGCCATCATCACCGACCCGCCCGGCGCCCGCCCTGACGAGCAGCGTGCGCTGGTGGTGCTGCCCCATGGCGGGCCGGCCTCTCAGGATCATCTGGGATTTGACGATATCGCCGGCTTCATCGCCGCCCTGGGCTATCGCGTGGTGCAGCCCAATTTCCGCGGCTCGTCAGGCTATGGCCGGGCGTTTGAGCGCGCGGGCTGGACCGAATGGGGCGGGCGCATGCAGGACGATGTCACCGACGTGCTGACCCATCTGGTTGCTGAAGGCGCGGCCGATCCGGTGCGGGTTTGCATCGCGGGCGCCAGCTATGGCGGCTATGCGGCGCTGGCCGGCGCGGCCTTTACGCCAGACCTATACCGCTGCGCAGCGGCCATCGCCCCGGTCTCCGATCTGTGGGTGTTCGCCGGCGATATCGGCGCGCGCAGCAGCCGGCGCAGCCGCCAGCGCGATTACTGGCGCCGCTCCATCGGCGATCCGACCCGCGAGCGCGCCATGCTGGAAGCCCGCTCACCTGCCCGGCACGCCGCACATGTGCAGGCCCCGGTCCTGCTGATCCATCCGGTGGAGGACACGGTGGTGCCCATCAGCCAGAGCGAGCTGATGCAGCGCGCACTGTCTGGCGCCGGCAAGGATGTGCGCCTGGTGCGCCTGGATGGCGAGGATCACTGGCTCTCCCTGCCCGAAACCCGCGTGGCCATGCTGGAGGAGCTGGGCGCCTTCCTGAGGACCCATCTGGGCGAGCCTTAAGGGCTCACCAGCCGCTCGCTGAGCGCCCACAGGCGTTCAGCCGCGTCCGGGTCCACGGCATAGGGGCGCACGCCCGACCAGCCGCGCTCTTGCGCGGGTTCGGCGATATTGCAGTCCTCGCAATAGGCGCCCCCGCGCCCGGTCAGCAAAGGCGAGAGTGTGGCCCACACCGTGGTGGCTGCACCCTCCTCCACGGTCTTGAACACCGGATGGAGCGAGCCATCCTCGCGAATCCAGCCCATGGCGCGCATCTCCGCCTCATCCATGTCGCGCTGCAGGGCGGTCATGATGCCGCCAGGATGCACCGAGAACGCCTCTACGCCGCGCGCGGTGTGGCGGGCGTTGAAGCCGAGCGCAAACAGGGCATTGGCGCTCTTGGAGCGGCCATAGGCCTGCCATTTGTCGTAAGGCGACGCCGTAAAATCCGGATCATCCAGGTTCACGGGCGCGATCATGTGGGCCACCGATGACAGCGCCACCAGCCGCGCGCCGGGCCGGGTCATGAGATCACTCAAGGCGTTGGCCAGCGCGAAATGACCCAGATGATTGGTGGCGAACTGCAACTCGCGCCCCTGCGCCGTGCGCTGCTCGGGGCAGGCCATGATCCCGGCATTGCAGATGAGGTAATCGATCACATCCGTGCGCGCCCGCACATCTTGAGCACACGCCGCCACGCTCGCCAGGTCGGAAAGGTCCAGCGCCAGCGTCTCCACCTGGCCCAGCCCCGCCAGCGCCGCCTCAGCCTTCGCAATATCGCGGGCGGGAACCAGCACACGCACCCCCGCTCCGGCCAGCGCGCGCACCGCCTCCAGCCCGATGCCCGAATACCCGCCGGTCACCAGCGCCACACGGCCGCTGAGGTCATGACTGGCGGCGATGTCTCCGGCGGTAGAGCGTGCGCCAAAAGGGCTTTCGACGCGGCGCTGGTTGTCGATGGACATGGGCGGGGGCTCCTGAAGCGTGATTGGGCGCGCAGCCTGCGCCCTCGCCTCGGGTTTGCCAAGACGTCACTTGCGCGGCGCATTACGGCGCGGTATCGGCTGGGGTCTCACTTGGGGAGGACCCCGCCGATGAACCAGTTCCACTGACCTCGACATCACGCCGCCGCCCTGACGGGCAGGCTCAGTAGCGCCGGGGCTTTCCGGCGCGGTTCATCAGGACTGTCATCATGCCATCACTGGATAATCGCATTGCGTTGGTCACCGGCGCAGGCCGCGGCATTGGCGAGGCCATCGCCCGCGCCCTTCATCGCGAGGGCGCCCATGTCCTCGTCACCGATATTGACGCCAACAGCGCGGCCAAGCTCGCCGCCGCACTGGGCGAACGCGCTGAAAGCCTCGCGCTCGACGTAAGCGAGGAAGAACACTGGCTTAAGGCGCAAGCTCATGTGGCCGCCCGTCATGGCGGGCTGGACATACTGGTCAATAATGCCGGCATCACCGGGTTTCTCGAGACCGAAGGCCCCCATGATCCCGAGCATTTCAGGCTGGAGAGCTGGCGCGCCGTGCACAGGGTGAATCTGGACGGGCTGGCCATGGGGTGCCGCGCCGCCATCGCCCTGATGAAGCACCGCAAATCCGGGTCGATCATCAACCTGTCCTCGCGTTCGGGCGTAGTGGGCATACCCGGCGCGGCGGCCTACGCCTCGTCCAAGGCGGCGGTGCGCAATCACACCCGCACGGTGGCCCTCTATTGCGCACAGTTGGGCTATCCCATCCGCTGCAACGCGCTGCTGCCCGCCGCCATCCTCACCCCCATGTGGGACGCCATGCTGGGCGACGGTCCGCAGCGCGATGCGATACAGGCGGAAATCGCTTCAGGCGTGCCCATGGGCCGGTTCGGCACGCCGCAGGAGGTCGCTGAAGCGGCCGTGTTCCTGGCCAGCGACGCGTCCAGCTACATGACCGGAACCGGCCTCGATCTTGACGGCGGGATACTGGCGGGGGCGGACGCGGCGCCGGGGCGGAGGGAATAGCCTTCAGCCACCCCCGCCGCATTGCGCCCCTGCCCTCAGCCCATCTGCGTGCTAGTTTCGTTCCCGTTATCGAATCGCTGCCGGACATGCACCCATGGGCTCCGCCCCGCCTTCCCACTCTGACGCCACCCTTCCCCTGTCCCAGCAGGCCGCGGCGCGGCCACCGCGTGCTGAAGCCACCTATCTCGACGGGCTGAACGCGGACCAGCGCGCAGCTGTGGAGGCCACCGAAGGCCCGGTTCTGGTGCTGGCGGGCGCAGGGACCGGCAAGACGCGGGTGCTGACCACCCGGCTCGCGCATATCCTCGCCACCGGCAAGGCTTGGCCCTCCCAGATCCTGGCGGTCACCTTCACCAACAAGGCCGCGCGCGAGATGAAGCATCGCGTGAGCGTCATCATGGGTGAGCATGTGGAGGGATTACCGTGGCTGGGCACCTTCCACTCGGTGGCCGCGCAAATATTGCGACGCCATGCCGAACTGGCGGGACTGAAATCCAGCTTCACCATTCTGGACACCGACGACCAGCTGCGCCTGATCAAGCAGATCCTCGAGGCCGAGGGCATAGACATCAAGCGCTGGACGCCGCGCTATTTCGCCAGCCTGGTGGACGGGTGGAAGAACCGCGCCCTCACCCCGGACCGCATCCCCGAAGAAGACAAGTGGAGCTTCGCTGACGGGCGGGCCGGCGCGCTCTACCGGCTGTATCAGGAGCGCCTGTCGGTTCTGAACGCGTGTGATTTCGGCGACCTGCTG
>JBHYFR010000050.1:0-13739 GCA_051859425.1 Oceanicaulis sp.
GGCCCGGCCAGTACGAGAAATTCGCCGCCAGCGGCGATTTCAAGCATCTGGGCACGCGCTGCGAGATCAAGAACGTCAACTCGCTGCGCTTTATCATGCAAGCCATCGAGTATGAGGCGCGCCGCCAGATCGACATCCTGGAAGAGGGCGGCAAAATCATCCAGCAGACCCGCCTGTTCGACGCCAATACCGGCGTGACCCGCTCCAAGGAAGAGGCGCATGACTACCGCTATTTCCCCGATCCGGACCTGACCCCGCTGGTGCTGGAAGAGGCGTGGATCGCGGATATCAAGGCCAACCTGCCCGAGCTGCCGGCGCAGAAGCGCAAGCGCTTTGTCGAGGGGCTGGGCCTGACCGAGTACGACGCCTCGGTGCTGGCCGCCGACAAGGACCGGGCCGATTATTTCGAGGCCGTGATCGCGGGCGCGGACGCCAAGCTGTCAGCCAACTGGGTCAATAACGAGCTGTTCGGCCGCCTCAACAAGGAAGGCCTTGGCATTACCGAAAGCCCGGTCAACCCGGCCCAGCTGGCGGGGCTGGTCAGCCTGATCACCTCCAATGTCATTTCCGGCAAGATCGCCAAGGACGTGTTCGAGATCGTCTGGACCGAAGGCGGCGATCCGGCTGAGATCGTCGAGGCGCGCGGCCTCAAACAGGTCACCGACACCGGCGCGATTGAAAAAGTCGTCGATGAGCTGATCGCCGCCAACCCCGAACAGGCCGAAAACGTGAAAACCAAACCCCAGACGCTGGGCTGGTTCGTCGGTCAGGTGATGAAGGCCACCGGCGGCAAGGCCAACCCGCAGGCGGTCAACGAGATCCTGCAGAAGAAGCTGTTGGGTTGATCGCGGACGTCTCGTGCGCCGGGCTCGGTGTCCGGCCCTGCGCCTGCGCTCGCAAGGGCTGCGCAGGGCTGCTACAGGCTGATGTGTGATGGCTGATCCCTATGCGATTCTCGGCGTGTCCAAATCGGCTTCGGCTGACGAGATCCGGCGCGCCTATCGCAAGCTGGCCAAGGCGCTGCACCCTGACGCGCGTCCGGATGACGCCAACGCCGAGGACAGGTTCAAGCAGGTCACCCAGGCCTTCAAGCTGCTGTCCAACGCCGAGACGCGCGCCAAGTTCGACCGGGGCGAGATCGATGCCGAGGGACGCGAGCGCGCGCCCTTCCATTTCCGCTCCAACCCCGGCGCGCCGCCCGGACAGCGCGGGCCTTCGGGGCGGTTTGAGGATATCTCCGACATTTTTTCCGATCTGTTCGCCGAACGCGCGCGCAGCGCCGGCGCTGGTCCGGGCGCCAGACCGGGCGGTGCGCGGCGCAACGGCCCCGGCGCGGACCTGCGCGGCGAGATCACGGTCAGTTTTGAAGAATCGGTGCTGGGCGCCAAGAAGCGCGTGAGTGTCCAGGGCGGGCGCGCCATCGAGATTTCCGTGCCTGCGGGCGTGGAGGACGGCCAGGTCCTGCGCCTGCGCGGGCAGGGGGCGCCGTCGCCCTATGGCGGGCCGGCGGGCGACGCGCTGATCACCGTGCGCATCCGCCCCCATGCGATGTTCCAGCGCGATGGGCGCGACATCCGCCTTGATCTGCCGGTCAGCCTGAAGGAAGCCGTGCTGGGCGGCGTGGTGCGCACGCCCACGGTGGACGGGATGGTGGAGGTGCGCGTGCCGGCGGGCTCCACATCGGGGGCGCTGTTGCGCCTGCGCGGCAAGGGCGCGCCGGGCGCCGACGGCAAGCGCGGCGACCAGATCATCCGCCTGATCATCGACGTGCCGCCCGCCGATCCGGCGCTGGAGAGCTTTCTGGAGACCTGGACCCCGCCCGCAGGCTATGATCCACGCCGCCGGCGCGGCGGATGACGCGCCGCCCGCCCATGCCACAGGCCGCCCGTGTGCAGATGAATGGCCCTCTTCATGCATGTTCACAGCGCGTTCAGCACCGACTCGTCAAAACAGGCCCCATGAAAACGCTACTCGTCTCCCTCCTCGCTCTGGCCGCGATCGCGGCGACCGGCTCTCTGCCGGGCGCAGCGGCGCGCGCAGATGGTCTGCCGGGCGCCTATGAGGCGTCCGCGCAGGCCGACATCGTGCCGATGCGGGTGGCGATCGACGCGGCGCTGCGCGCCAACCCCGGCTCGCAATACGTCACCGGCCGCTTCGAAAGCGGTTCGCGGCCGCTCTACATCATTCGTATCGTGACCCGTGAGGGTCAGCGCCGCGACGTGCGCGTGGACGCGCGCACCGGCCGGGTCATAGGCTAACAGGGAAGGAGCTACGCCCATGCGCGCGCTCATCGTGGAAGACGACGCCGATCTGAACCGCCAGCTGTCCGATACGCTGCAGCATGCGGGCTATGCGGTGGATTCGGCCGCCGACGGCGAGGATGGCTGGCATCTGGGCGAGACCGAGCCCTATGACGCCATCGTGCTGGATCTGGGCCTGCCCAAGATGGACGGGGTGTCGGTGCTGGAGCGCTGGCGCAAGGCGGGGATCGCGACGCCGGTGCTGATCCTCACCGCCCGCGACCGCTGGAGCGAGAAGGTGGCCGGGTTCGATGCGGGTGCGGACGACTATCTCACCAAGCCCTTCCACCCGGAAGAATTGCTCGCCCGCCTGCGCGCCCTGACGCGCCGCGCCGCCGGTCACGCCAGCGCCATGCTGGAAAGCGGCGCGCTGACGCTGGACACGCGCGGCGCGCGGGTCTTCCTGGGCGACCAGCTGGTCAAGCTGACCAGCCATGAGTTCCGCCTTCTGAGCTATCTCATGCATCACAAGGAGCGCGTGATCTCGCGCACCGAGCTGGTGGAGCATATCTACGATCAGGATTTCGACCGCGATTCCAACACGATCGAGGTGTTTGTCGGGCGCTTGCGCAAGAAAATCGGCAATGAGCGGATCGAAACCGTGCGCGGTCTGGGCTATCGTCTGGTCGATCCAGACGCCGGACGCATGGACGCAAGGACCGGGTGAGCACACACAGCGATCAGACCGGGCGACCGGAGCTTTCCGAACAGGGTTCCATGGTGCGCCGGCTGGTGCTGGCGGCTCTGGGCTGGGCCGTCATTTTGCTGGTGTTCGGGGCCGGGGCGCTGACCCTTTTGTTCCAGACCACGGTCCTGCGTGATCTCGATGACCGGCTGTTCGGCGTCGTCGATTCCATGGTCGCCCATGTGGAGCCGATGAACGGCGGCGGGCTGGAGCTCGATCAACGCCCGCTCGATCCGGGATATTTCCAGGCGTTGTCAGGACGTTACTGGCAGGTCTTCACGCCCGGCGTTGAGGCCTCTCCCGCCATATTGCGCTCTGACTCCCTGGCCAATGAGCGCCTGGACACCAACGGCCCGCTGGTGCGCGCGGCGCTGGAACAACCGGGCTTGACGATCATTGGCGAAAGCCCCGGGCCCAATCTTGAACCCTTGCGCATGCATGTGCGCGCCGTGGTGATCGAGGCGCAGGGTCCGGTGGTGTTCTCCGCCGCCGAGGACCGGCGCCCGTCCGACCGGCGCGTGCGCGATTTCGCCCTGGCGGCGGCGGGACTGTTGGCGGTGTTCGCCGGATTGCTGGCCGCCGGCGTGGTGGTTCTGGTGCGATGGGGCCTGGCGCCGATCCTGCGCATGGGCACTGCCGTAGCCGCCGTGCGCGACGGTCAGGCCGAGTGGGTCAACGGCAGTTTTCCACGCGAAATCAAACCGCTGGCGGAAGAACTCAACGGGCTTCTTGATCATTCACGTGAAGTGGTCGAGCGCGCCCGCACCCATGTGGGCAATCTCGCCCACGCCCTCAAGACGCCGCTGACCGTGCTGGGTAATGAGGCGCGCGGCCAGTCCGGTTCGCTGGCCGAGCTGGTGACGCGCCAGACGGCGGCCATGACCGGTCAGGTGGAGCATCACCTGCGCCGAGCGCGCGCCGCCGCCAATGCCCAGGCCATCGGTGCGCGCACGCCCGCTGACGCCGTGATCAACGATTTGGGGCGTACGCTGCGGCGTATTTATGAGCGCCGCGGGATTGAGGTCGAATGGGAGGCCGCCCCGGGCGCCATCTTCCGCGGCGAGCGTCAGGACCTTGAGGATCTGGCCGGCAATCTGATGGATAATGCCTGCAAATGGGCTGCCGGGCAGGTGCGCGTCACCGTCGCCCCCGGCGCGGCCGGGCGCCTGGACATCATTGTCGAGGACGATGGCCCCGGTTTGAGCGAAGCCCAGCGCCAGCAGGCGCTGGCGCGCGGCGTGCGCCTTGACGAGCAGGCGCCGGGCACGGGGCTGGGCCTGGCCATCGTCACCGATCTGGCGGGCGCCTATGGCGGAACGCTGTCGCTGGACCGGTCTGATCTGGGCGGGCTGCGCGCCCGGCTCGACCTGCCCGGCGGGGCCGGCGCACCGGGTTAAGTCCTGTTAACCAGTTTCGGACTATGCGTGTTCAGTTGTCTTGGCAGGAGTGCCGCATGGGGCCGCTGGCGCCTGCGAAATTGCAGCAATTGCGCGGCCTTCTCGCCAGCTTGCCCGGCGACATGGCCCAGCGGCTGTGCGCCATGGCGGCCGAGGCCGATCCGGCGCTGGGCCGGCTGCTCGGCGATTGCCTTGTTGATCCCGACGCGTTGGCGCGCGAGCGCTTTTTTTCTCCCATCGCGCCGCTATCGGGCGAGCCGGGCTCGGACCGCCCGGCCGTATCGGTGGCGCCCATGGCGCTTCTGGCCACGTTGTGGACCTGGATGGGCGAGGAGCTCGCGCCGGACATCGTTGCGCGCGCCGTGGCCTCCGTGAAGGATCCCGGCGCGCCCGATGAGCCCGGCCAGCTCGATCCCGACCGCGCGGCGTTCGCCGGCCTGATGCTGGACGCCTTCAAGCGCGCTGAAGATGATCCGCGCGCCCTCAAGCGCCTGAAGACGCGCCTGGGCGTGGAGCGGTTTGACGAGGCGCGCGACATCGCCGCCATGCTGCGCCTGGCGCCGGTGTTGCGCGCGGCGCTGACGGGGCTGGCGCCGGTGATCGACGATCCGGACGACGCCCAGTGCGTGCTGATCCGCGACCGCTACGAAGCCGTCGCCGCCGCTGATGCAGACGCCGGACCCTGGGTGCTGCTGATGATCATGGCGCGCTTCAGCCGGCCCTGGCGGATCCTGCGCATATTCGAGCGCCTGACCCATCGCGATGATGATCTGCTGGTGGGCAGCACCGACATGGCCATTGTCGGCGATGTGCTGCTGCGCGACGCTGCGCATCATCTGGCGGGTTTCCGCAAGGCCCCGCGCAGCGAGGACGAAGCGCGCGCGGCGGCTTCGGCGCTGACCGCGTTCGCCGCCATCACCATCGGCATGAGCCGCGAGATCGGGATCCGCAAGGACGGACCCTGGGGCAAGCGGATCATGGACATGCGCGCACGCGCCAGCGAGCAGATGGCCGCCATCCACGAGGCGTCGCGCCGCGCTGTGGGGCGCGTCTTGCCCGAAGCCGGCAAAGGCCGGCGCAGCTATGCCCCGCCGCGCGAGGCGGATCTGGATGAGGCCAAGGCGCACTGCCTGTTCCTGGCGCTGGCCCGCGACGATGCCGGTCGCGCGGCGGTGGGCAGTGCGCACAATGGCGTTATCGCCGAGCTCACGGCGGCCTTTGAATATGCCGGGCAGGGCGCGCTGGACGCCCTGCGCAGCCCTGTGCAAGAACAGCGCGAGGCTGGTCACATGCGCCTGCACCAGATCGCCGGGCTGATGCAGGCGCTGGGGCAGGGTGAGGCGGGCAGCGTCCTCCTGCGCCGAGGCGCCGCAGCCCTGGCGGCGTAATTTCCTTCAAAGAGGGCCCGGTCCGCTCTATCTAGTCGCCTATGAGCTCATCGTTTCCTATCGCCCTGGAAGCGCGCGGCGCCGCTGGTGCGCGCCTGTCCTCGCCGAGCGCGGCGCGCAATCGCACCGCCATTGCGCAGGCGCTGGCTACGCTGTTGCCGCGCGACGCGCGGGTGCTGGAAATCGCCAGCGGCACGGGCGAGCACGCCCTGGCCTGCGTGGAGGCGCGCCCCGATATCGCCTGGACGCCCAGCGACCCCGATCCGGCTTCGCGCGCCAGCGTTGACGCCTGGGCGGTTGAGGCGGGCGGAGCGGTCGCGCCCGCCCTGGACCTCGACGTGACGCAGGATGGCTGGCAAAGCGGCCTTGAGGCCGACGCCCTGTTTTGCGCCAACATGATCCATATCGTCCCCTGGGCGGCGGCCGAGGGCCTGTTTGCGGGTGCGTCTGCGATCCTCAAGCCCGGCGCGCAACTGCACCTTTACGGCCCCTTCCTGGAGGGTGGCGCCACCGCGCCGTCCAATCTGGAGTTCGACGCCAGCCTGCGCGCGCGCCATCCCGGCTGGGGCGTGCGCGCGCTGACAGATGTGGACGCGCTGGCGGCGCGCTGCGGATTGGCGCGCGCGGGCCGTCTGGAAATGCCGGCCAATAACCGCCTTTTGAGCTATCAGCGGAGCGCGTCATGATCGCCTTCACCCTTGTGTGCCTGGTGATCGGCGCCGGTGCGGCGATCTATCTGGCCAGACCCCTTCTGCAGGAGACCGGCTCTGCGCGCCTGATCGGCCTGGGCGCGGGCGCGTTTCTGGCGCTGGGCGCGCTGGGGGCTTACTGGGTGAACGGCATGCCCGAGGCGCCCGGCGCGCCGTATCAGCCGCGCATGGAGGCGCTGCGCGTGGCCGATCCAGAAACCCTGACCCCGGTGGAGCAGGAGGAATGGTTGCGCGACGCGGTGCGCCGCGAGCCCCGCAATATCGAGGCGCGCCGCCTTCTGGGCCGGTTTCTCGCCGGTACCGGGCGCGAGCTGGAAGCCATCGCCCACATCGAACAGGCGTTGCGCGTCAGCCCTGAAGCGCGCCTGTTCAATGATCTGGGCCAGACCATCGTCAGCCTGAACGAGGGCAATGTGACGCCGGAGGCTTCGCGCGCCTTCAACGCGGCCCATGCTGCAGATCCGGCCATGCCCGAACCGGCCTTTTTCCTGGGCGCCGCCGCCTATGACGCCGGTGACCGCGAGACGGCTGCGTCCTATTGGGGCGCCATTATTGTCCGTCTGGACGAGGACGATCCCTATCGCGAGGCCATCGCCTCGCGCGCCGCGGATCTGTTGTCGCGCCCGTCCATGGGCGGCGCCGATCCGGCCGCGATCACCGAGGGCGCCGAGCGCCCGGATGTGGAGGTGATGATTGCGGGCATGATCACACGCCTGGAGACCCGGCTGGCGGACGATCCGGACGATGTGTCGGGCTGGCTCACCCTGGCCCGGGCGCGCATGATGCAGGAAGACCGTGACGGGGCGGCGCGCGCGCTCGCCAGCGCCCGCACCGCCTTCGCCGACGACCCGGGCGCGCGCGCGCTGATCAGCGCGCTGGGCGCCGCCTTTGGACTTGAGGAGACCGACGCGTGACCAAAGCCCGCAGACGCCTCTGGATCACCGCCGCCGCCGGCGTGGTGCTCATCCTCGCCGCCGCGCTCGCCATCACGGCCATGCGCGATGCGATGGTGTTCTTCTATTCGCCCACCATGGTGGCGGAAAATCCGCCCGAACCCGGCCAGCGCGTGCGCGTGGGCGGGCTGGTGGTGGCCGGCACGGTGGAGCGCCCGTCCTCGGGCGGCGCCAATTTCACTGTCACCGATGGCAATGCCGAGATTCGCATCCTGTTCGCCGGCTCCCTGCCGGACCTGTTCCGCGAGGGCCAGGGCATCGTCGCCGAAGGCGCGTTTGACGAGGCGTTCCGCTTCACCGCCTCCAACGTGCTGGCCAAGCATGACGAGACCTATATGCCGCCGGAAGTCGCGCGCGCCTTGCGTGAGTCCGGCTACTGGCAGAATGGCGAGGCGGTGCCGTCTTCGAGCTATGGAGACAGCGTTCAGGAGACTGGCCGATGATCGCCGAGATTGGCCGCTTCCTCATTGCGCTGGCGTTTCTGGCGTGCGTGGCCCAGACGCTTCTGGCCTGGCGCGGCGCGGATCAGGGCGGACGCTCGGGTGCGGCGCGGGCCGGAACGGCGGCGGCCGAGATCGCGGTGATCGCAGCCGGGATCGCCTTCCTCCTGCTCGTCGTCAGCTTTGTGCGCTCGGACTTCTCCATCGCCTATGTCGCGTCCAACTCCCATGTGGACAAGCCGCTGCTGTACAAGATTTCCGGGACCTGGGGCGGGCATGAAGGCTCGATGCTGCTGTGGTGCTGGATCCTGGTCCTGTTCGGGCTGGGGCTGGCGAAAATCGGCCCGAAAGACTCGGCCCTGCGCGCCCGCGCGGTGAGTTTTCAGGGCCTTCTGTCCTCGCTCTTCTTTGCCTTCCTGGCGTTCGCCTCCAACCCGTTCGAGCGGCTCTTGCGCGCTCCGATCCAGGGCGCGGACCTGAACCCCATCCTCCAGGACCCTTTGCTCGCGATCCATCCGCCCATGCTCTATGTGGGCTATGTCGGCCTGTCGGCGGCGTTCGCCATCGCGGCGGCCGGCCTGATGCAGAAATCGGGCGGGCGCGAGCTCGCCAGCGCGCTGCGGCCTTGGGCGCTGGGCGCCTGGGTCAGCCTGACCGCCGGCATCGCGCTGGGCGCCTGGTGGGCGTATTACGAGCTTGGCTGGGGCGGCTGGTGGTTCTGGGACCCGGTGGAGAACGCCAGCTTCATGCCCTGGCTTCTGGGCGCGGCCCTCGTCCACTCGGCCATCGCCACGGAAAAGCGCGGCGCCTTTCCCGGCTGGACGGTGTTTCTCGCCCTCATCGCCTACATCCTGTCCATTCTGGGCGCCTTCCTGGTGCGCTCGGGCGTGCTGACCTCGGTGCACGCCTTCGCCCTCGATCCTGAGCGCGGCATGTGGATTTTGGGCATGCTGGGCGTGTCGGCGGTGGCGGGGTTTGCGCTGTTTGCGCTGCGCGCCGGATCGCTGGGCGAGGGGGACGGATTTGAGCCCACCAGCCGCGAAGCCTTTATCGGCGCCAATAATCTCCTCTTGGCGGTCACGGCGGGCGTGGTGCTGATCGGCACGCTCTATCCGTTGTTTGTCGACCTGATGGGCTGGCCCATGATCTCGGTCGGCCCGCCCTATTTCGACGCCTCGGCCACGCCGCTCCTGATCCTGGCCGCCGCCCTGATGCCCATGGCGGCCTTCATGCCCTGGGCCAATGGCGGGGCGAAGCCGGGCCTCAAACAGATGCGCGCCGCCTTCCTGCTGGTTCCGGTGGCCGGTGTGATCATCGCCTTTATCGCCTTTGGCGCCCCGGTTCTGGCCGTGGTCGCAGGCGGTGTGGGCGCCTGGGCGCTGTGCGGCGCGGCCATGGATGTGGGCGTGCACTGGAAAGCGGCCAAGGCGCGCGCCGCCCGCTTCGCCGTGGCGGGCCGGGGGCTGGCCCATGCCGGGGTCGGCTTCATCGCGCTGGGCGCTGCGGCTGACGCCTCGCGTCCGCCGGACGTGCACCGCTCGCTGGCGGCGGGAGAAAGCCTGACCATCGCCGGGCGCACCCTGACGCTGGAAGGCGTGCGCCGGGCGGACGGGCCGAATTTCATGGCCGACCGCGCCACCATCCGCGTGGATGGCCGCTTCACCATCAGCCCCGAGCGGCGCTACTACCCGGCCGCCGACCAGACCACGCGCGAGGTCGGGCTGGGGTCCGACTGGCGCGGCGATCTCTATGTGTCGGTGGGCGAAGCGCGCACGCGCGAGGACGGCGTGATGGTCTATGAGCTGCGCGCGGCCTTCCATCCGCTGGTGTGGATGCTGGGCTTTGGCGCCTTTGTTGTGGTCATGGGCGGCGGGCTGGCCCTGACCGGGCGGCTCATGTCGGGCGTTCCGGCGCGGGTGCGTGTGCGCACCGATGCGCAGCCGGATGGCGCAGCCGCGCCGGTTGAGGCGGCGCAGGTGCGGCCATGATCGTCAAGGCCCTGATCCTCGCCATGGCGCTGCAGGCGGCGCCCGGCGGGCTGGAGCCCGAGGAGGAAGCGCGCGCCCAGGCGCTGATGCGCGAGGTGCGCTGCATGGTGTGCGCGGGCGAGTCGGTGATGGATTCCAACGCCCCCATGGCCCAGGACATGCGCCGCTTCATCCGCGAACAGGTGGGCGCGGGCCTGTCCGACGCCGATCTGCGCCAGGCCATGGTGGAGCGCTTCGGTCACGAGGTGCTTATGCGCCCCACATTCGACGCGCGCACCGCGCCCTTGTGGATCGCGCCGCTGATCCTGCTTTTGCTGGGCGGGGCGCTGTTCTTCACCGCCATGCGCAAGCCGCGCGCACGTCCCTGACCGCTGCGGGCCTTGCCCCGGGCCTGCATCATCCCCACCCTTGAGTGCGCGCCCGGGTGGGGCGGCCGGCAGCGAGGGCGTCATGCGGTCAGAGAAAGTCAGTTTCACAGGATCACTCGGCGAGACGCTGGCGGCGCGTCTGGAGCGTCCCGCCGGCCCGGCGCGCGCCTGGGCGCTGTTCGCCCATTGCTTCTCCTGCTCCAAGGACATCCACGCCGCCCAGCGCATCGCCCGGCGCCTGACGCGTCACGGCATCGCGGTGCTGCGCTTTGATTTCACCGGGCTGGGCCAGTCCGAGGGCGATTTCGCCAACACCAATTTCACCTCCAATATCGAGGATCTGGTCAAGGCCGCGCAGTGGCTGGGCGAGGACCACACGGCGCCGGGCCTGCTCATCGGGCATTCGCTGGGCGGGGCGGCGGTGATCGCGGCGGCCGCGCGCCTGCCCCATGTGAAGGCCGTGGCCACCATCGGCGCCCCCGCCGATGCGGCCCATGTGCGCAAGCAGTTCATGGATCATGTGGACGAGATCGAGCGCGAGGGCGAGGCGCAGGTGAAGCTGGCCGGGCGCCCCTTCCGCATCCGCAAGCAATTCCTCGACGATATCGAAGGCCACAAGCTGGACGAGATCGTGGGCGCGCTCAGGGCCGCCATGCTGTTCGCCCACGCGCCTCTGGACGAGACAGTGAGCATCGACAACGCCACGCGCCTGTTCGTCGCCGCCAAACACCCCAAGACCTTCCTCAGCCTGGACAAGGCCGATCATCTGATGAGCTGCGAAGCCGACGCGCACCATGCCGCAGACGTCATCGCGGCCTGGGCGCTGGGCTATGCCGCGACGCAGGAACCGCCCGCGCCGCCGCGTGCGCCGAAGGGAAATGCGGCGGTGGTCGAGGAGACCGGGCTTGGCGGCTTTCACAGCTGGGCAAGCGCCGGCGAGCACGCCTTCATCGTGGATGAGCCGGAGGATGTGGGCGGCCTGGACGGCGGCCCGCACCCCTATCAGATCCTGTGCGCGGCGCTGGCGGCCTGCACCACCATGACCCTGCGCATGTACGCCAATCGCAAGGGCCATGAGCTGGGCCGCATCCGCACCAGCGTCACCCATGAGCGCGGCGAGGGCCCTGACGGTCCGCGCGACGTGTTCAAACGGGTGATCTCGGTTGAGGGAGGGGCCGGTGATCTGACCGACAAGCTGGTGGAGATCGCGGGCAAGTGTCCGGCCCACCGCACGCTGAAGCGCGCCAGCCATATCGAGACCGAAGCGGGCGATCCCGGCTGACGGGATTTCCCATTCGTAATGTTGCCGTAATAATATGGTGACCCATATTCCGTCATGCCTTGATGACTTGCACGGCGCGCCGGTTCACCGCGCGCCCCCAGCGACAGGATCGCCCACCGAATGACCTTTACCCAGCGCTTGCTCGTGTCCGCCGCCGCCGGTCTCGCCCTGACAGCCGCCATGCCTGGCGCCGGCCTCATCGCCACCCCGGCCTACGCCCAGACCTATGCGGCGCCCAATGGCGCGCCGATGAGCTTTGCTGATCTGATTGAACGGGTCAGCCCTGCCGTGGTGTCCATCGAGGCCTCCGGCGTCGTCAATCCTGAAGATGCGCCGGACCTGAGCCAGGTGCCGCCCCAGCTGCGTGAGTTCTTCGAGCGCTTTGGCGGCATGCCCGGCCCCCAGACGCCGCGTCCGCGCCGATCGCAGGGATCAGGCTTCTTCATCAGCGCCGACGGGCTTCTGGTGACCAATAACCACGTCATCGCGGGCGCCGATTCCATCCGCGTGTCGTTGAGCGACGGGCGCAGTTACAGCGCCGAGGTGATCGGGCGCGACGAGCTGACCGATCTGGCGCTCTTGCGCGTCGAGCCGGGCTCGCGCCCGTTCCAGCATGTGGAGCTGGCGCGCGATCTGGACATCCGTGTGGGCGACTGGGTCGTGGCGGTGGGCAATCCCTTCGGCCTGGGCGGCACGGCGACCGCCGGCATCGTCTCGGCCATCGGGCGCGAGATGAGCCCGGCCCAGGCCTATATCGACTTCCTGCAGATCGATGCGCCGATCAACCGGGGCAATTCGGGCGGTCCGGCCTTCGACCTCAACGGACGCGTGGTGGGCGTGAACTCGGCCATCATCTCGCCCACGGGCGGCAATGTGGGCATCGGCTTCGCCATCCCCTCCAATGTCGCGGCCAATATCATCGATCAGCTGATCGAGTCCGGCGAGGTGCGCCGGGGCTATCTGGGCATTTCGCCCGCTGACCTGACCGATGATCTGCGCGACGCCATGGGGCTGGAAGCCGATCTGGACGGCGTGCTGATCAATCAGGTGCTGGCAGGCACCCCGGCCGCCCAGGGCGGGCTGCAGAACGGCGATATCGTCACCAGCATCAACGGCGTGCCGGTATCCGGCGCGCGCCTGCTGACCCAGCGCGTGGGCGCCTTTGCGCCCGGCGAACAGATCACGCTGGGGGTGCTGCGCGACGGGCGTGAGCGCACCGTGCGCGTGCGCCTGGCCGAACGTCCCGCCGACGCCGGCGCTCCGTCCACGCCCACCCGGCCCGAAACGGCGGAGGCGCCGCGCTTCTTCGGCATGACGCTGGAAACCCCGTCGGAACAGGACCGCACCCGGCTGGAAATCGGCCAGCGCGGCCTGCTGGTCGCTGACCTGGAGCCGGAGTCCGAAGCGGCCCGCAAGGGCCTGCGTCCGGGCGATGTGATCCTGGAAGCGGGCGGGCGCGATGTGCGCACGATCGCTGATTTCCGGGCGGCGGCCGAACAGGCCCGCTCGCGCGGCCGCGCCGCACTTCTGGTGTTTGTGTCGATGCAGGGCGGCCAGCAGCGCTATGCCGCGCTGGATCTGGCCGAGATGGAATAGGCCCCGCGCCGGAGCCCATCAGGGCGCGCTGGCGCATTGAAACGGATGTGAGACCGCCATGCGGGTTCTGATTGTCGAAGATGACCGCGATGTCGCGCGCAATATCGCCAAAATGCTGCGTGAGTGCGGGCATGTGGCCGATACCGCCCATGACGGCGAGGACGGGCTGGCGCTGGCGCGCGAGGGCGCGTTCGACGTGCTGATCGTGGACCGGATGATGCCCCGGCGCGACGGCCTGTCCATGATCGCGGCCCTGCGCGAGGAGGGCGACAAGACGCCCGTGCTGATCCTGTCAGCTCTTGGCGAGGTGGATGACCGGGTCGAGGGCCTGAAAGCGGGCGGGGATGACTATCTGGTCAAGCCCTACGCCCCGTCCGAGCTGATCGCGCGGGTGGATGCGCTGGCGCGCCGGCGCAATCCCGAAGCGGTCAAGACGCGGCTGGAAGTCGGCGATCTGGAGATGGACCTCCTGGCGCGCACCGTGAAGCGTGGCGGCGAGGCGATCCTGTTGCAGCCGCGCGAGTTCCGGCTTCTGGAATTC
Organism: Oceanicaulis sp.; assembly: GCA_051859425.1. Classification (GTDB taxonomy): domain Bacteria; phylum Pseudomonadota; class Alphaproteobacteria; order Caulobacterales; family Maricaulaceae; genus Oceanicaulis. Next base: position 13,649 of record JBHYFR010000050.1, read on the forward strand.
CTGATGCGCAACGCCGGCCAGGTGGTCACCCGCACCATGCTGCTGGAAAAGGTCTGGGACTATCATTTCGACCCCCAGACCAATGTGATCG
>JBHYFR010000051.1:0-13728 GCA_051859425.1 Oceanicaulis sp.
CGTGTGGGGCGGGGGCTCACCGGCGCCATGCCGGCCAGCGCGCGCATGCGCCTCGCGGCGGCGCGGGTCTGGCCCAGCTGCTCGCCGGCCTGCACCATGGGGGCGGCGGTTTCAAACAGGGCGAATCCGGCAAAGCCCGCCAGCGCCGCAATGGCCGGGTGCGCGCCGCCGGCATGGGCGGCGGCAAAGCCGGCCACCAGCGTGAGGGGCGCGGCCAGCCCCAGCACCGCGCCATGGAAGCGCCCCTGTGCGGCCAGTGTGCGCTGTGCGTTGATCCAGTCCTGGCTGGCCGCTTCCAGCCGTGCGATGATCCGGGTTTCCGCGCCCGCAGCCTTGAGATCGGCCAGACCGGCGGCGAGATCGGCGGCCTCTGCGCGCGCCCCGGCGCTGGCGTGGATCACGGCGGCGCCCGGCGCATCGCCGCTGCGCGCCGCCAGCAAAGGCAGAGCCACCGCCGAAACAGCATAGACGCCGAGGACCGCCGGCAGGGCGGACGGTGCGGTCAGCGCCAGCAGGACCGTCGCCCCGGCCACCACCGCCAGCGCCGCCGCGACCGGCGTCAACAGACGCATGAACAGCCCGTCCAGCGCATCCACGTCCCGTGTCACCCGCGCCAGCAGATCGCCGCTGCGCATCCCCGTCAGCGGCCCGGGCGCCAGCGGCGCTGCGGCGTCGAACACCCACAGGCGCAATCTGGCGATGGAGCGGAAGGCGCCGTCATGGCTGGCCAGGCGTTCAAGATAGCGCAGCACCGGACGCATCAGCGCCAGCGCCCTCAACCCCCCGCCGCCGATCAGCGCCCCGAACGCCAGTCCCGCGCCGCCTGCCGCCGCAGCAGACACCCAACCGGCCAGCGAAAACAGGGCCAGGCCCGCCAGCGCGGCCAGCATGGCGAACACCGCGCCCAGGGCCAGCCGGAACCGGTCCTCCCGGGCCAGGGCGAGAAAATAGACCAGATCCTTCATGCCGCTTCAGCCCGGACCTGAAGGTTCACCACATGGCTGCACGCGGCGCGCACGGCGGGGGAGTGGGTGGCGATGATCACGGTGCGCCCGCGCGCGGCGCTTAACAGCGCAGCGATGAAGCGCTGCTCGCTCTCGCCATCCAGATGGGCGGTGGGTTCATCCAGAAAGATCAGCTTGCGGTCCGCCGCCAGTGCGCGCGCCAGGGCGATGCGCTGGGCCTGACCGCCCGACACGCCCGCGCCCTGTTCGCCCAGCCGCGTGTCGAGCCCCTCGGGCAGGCTGGCGGCGAACTCCATCACGCCTGCGGCCTCGGCGGCGGCGAGGATGGCGGCTTCGGGCAGATCGGGATCGAACAGGGCGATATTCTCGCGCACGCTGCCGTGAAACAGGCGCGCGCGCTGGCCGACCCAGCCCGCCGCGCCGGCCAGGGGCGCAGTCAGCGGGCTGTCATCCAGGCGGATCTCGCCGCCGGTCAGAGGCGCATAGCCCATCAGCAGTTTCAGCACGGTGGACTTGCCCACGCCGGAAGGACCCCACAGCGCCGTGATCTCGCCGGCCGGCGCATCAAAGCTCAATGGCGCCAGCCCCTCGCGTCCGCCGGGATAGCGGCAAGCGGCGTTGATGAAGCGGATGTGCGGCGAGGCGGTGATTTCCGGCGCAGGACCCGCGGCGCCTGGCCCGGCCCCGTCTTCGAACAGGGGCGCCAGCGCCTCCGCGGCGGCTTCGGCGTCGGCGCGGTCATGATAGGCGGCGGCCACGCGCCGGAACGGCATGTAGACCTCAGGCGCCAGCAACAGCGCGAACAGCCCGGCCTGGGCGCTGACCCCGGCTCCGATGGCGAACGGCCAGGCGCCGCTGAGCGCCAGAGCCGTCTGGATCGCCACGCCGGCGGTGGCGGCCGCCGCGATCAGCTCCAGCGCGCCCGATGACAGGAAGGCGGCGCGCAGGATCACCATGGTGCGCTGGCGGAAGGCTTCGGCGGCGCTGGCCAGGCCCGCGCGTTCGTGGGAGGCCGCATCGAAGGCATTCAGGGTCTCCAGCGCCTGCAGCCGGTCATTGAAGCGCCCCGCCATGCGCCGCAGCGTATCCATCTGGCCGCGTGCGGCGGCGGCGGCGCCCATGCCCGTCAGCGCCAGCGCGATGACCAGAACCGGGGCGCTGCCCAGATAGATCAGCCCGGCCGCCGGGCTTGCCCAGAGCGCCAGACCGGCGAGCATGAGCGGGACCGGCGCGGCCAGGCGCGAGACGGGCAGGAAGCGCGAGAAATAGCCGTCGAGCTTTTCCACCCCCTCGATCAGGGCGGACGACAGGGCTCCGCTATCGTGGCGCTCGGTGAAACCCGGCCCACGCGCGGCCAGGGCTTCGGCGGCGGCGCGGCGCACATGGGCGCGTACCCGCGCGCCGGCTTCGAAACCGGCGCGCGCCTCGCCCCACTGCACGCCGGCGCGCAAGCCGGCGCACACGCCCGCCAGCGCGGCCCAGACCCAGGGCGATCCGCCCGCGATAAGGGCGGCCACGGCGCCCGCCGCGCACCAGGCAAAGCCCGCATAGAGCAGCGCCTGGGTCAGGCCCAGCGCTGATCCCAGCCAGGACAGGCCTGCCGAGCTGCGGCCCCAGGCCGACAGCAGACCGCCATGGATGCGGCGCGCCCGGGCGGCGGCGTCAGCCTGCGCGGGAAGAGGAGCGGTCAGCGTTTCGGCCATGCGCCTTCGCGTCAGAATCTCCGCCGCACGGGGGTGCGCGGCGATCACGAAGGGGCGGTATAAACGAATTGTACCGGCGGGCGCCAAGCCCTTGCAGGCAGGGCGTGAAAAAATGCCACGGGCGGGGCGGACGGCGCGCCGTCCGGTCAGCCCGCCATGGCGGGCGCCCGGCGGTGCTGCGCGTCGCCATGACTGCAAACGCCCACTGGACCGTTCCATCGGCGGGTCAGGTCTGCATGCGCCTCGGCGGTGATCGGCTGCGTCGTGCCGTGGATGAACCAGCGCCCCAGCTCGTCGCGCACCGGCACCAGCGTGGTGCGGAAATACAAGGGCGCGCCGGTGTCCCGGTCGTGGGCTGACCACGCGGCATTGAGGAGCGCCAGCCGGCCTTCAAACCCGCCGCCGTCGATGAGCGCATTGACGCCGGCGCATACATCAGGCGCTTCGCCGGGATCGAGGGCGGCGCCGACTTCCAGCGTGGGCGAGCCGGGCGCGAGTGCGTCGCTGAGCGCGATCGCGGGTTGGCTCGCGGCCTCCACCCACAGCCCGCCGCCGCGCAGGCTGAGCAGGAACACGACGTGCGGGGAGTATTCGACAACGGCCTTGAAGGAGTCGAAAACCGGCCGGTGTTCGGGCGCCGCGAGGACTGCGCGCAGGCGCGCCTCAACCTGGGCGGATGGCCGCTGCACACCGCCTTCCAGACGGGAGACATAGGCCTGGCTGACCCCGAGAAGATCAGCGGCCGCAGCCTGCTTGAGATTGTTACGCGTCCGGAAGGCGCGCAGTTCATCGCCCCAGTTCATTGATGCTGCTAGCCCTTTCGCAAATCAGTCACGAGCCGTTGCACACATTTCCATACCAGATTTACGGCCAACTTGAATAAAATACACACATGGTCACTGATCATATTCAGCCAAAGTCGGCCCCCCGGGCCGCCCTCATGCTGCGCACCGGGCGCCGCGGCGTTCTTGACCCTCGCTGCACGCCCCGTACTGTCCCGTCAGCACAGGCGCCGGTCACAGAGCGCCGCGTTCCGGGAGGTAGACATCATGGGCCTGATCACGGCGATCCGCCGCGAACTGTTCTATATCACAGAGCTGCGCCGCCTCCTGGGTGCGCTGGGGTCGATCACGCCGGAGTCAGAAACGCTGACGCCGGATCTGCTGGAAGCGAGCGTGGACGCTCACGCCAAGCGGACCGCCTTCCTTGATGAAGACAATCGCGCGATCAGCTACCGCGAATTTGACGCCTATGCGAACCGCATCGCCAACTGGGCGGTGGACGCCGGCGTCGAGCCGGGCGGCACGGTGGCGCTCTACATGGGCAATCGCTGGGAATATGTGGCGGCCTGGTACGGGCTGACCAAGGTCGGGGTGATCGCGGCCCTGCTCAACAATCAGGTTCAGGGTCAGGCGCTGGCCCACGGCGTCACCATTTCGGGCGCTGATCATCTGATCGTCGAGGGGGCGCTGGCCGGCCAGTATCTGACCGCGCGTGACGCCCTCAATGGCAGGACCAGGGTGTGGGTCACGGAAGGCGCGCATGGCGAGATTGAAGACGCGTCCGATTTCGACGCCGCCCTGGGCGCTGTGTCCGACGCCCGGCCCGACCGGTCGCGCCGGGCGCATCTGCGCGCCAAGGATCCGTGCCTGAAAATGTACACATCGGGCACCACGGGCCTGCCCAAGGCGGCCATCGTCGCCCACACCCGTGCGCTCTATTACCTGCAGGCCTTTGGCGTGGCGGCCAAGGCCAAACCGTCCGACCGCATGATGATGGTGCTGCCCCTGTACCACGCCACCGGCGGGTTGTGCGGGGTGGGCGCGGCCCTGTCATTCGGCGGCGCGGTGATCGTGAGGCGCAAATTCTCCGCCAGCCGGTTCTGGTCCGATGCGGTGGAGACCAAGGCCACCATGTTCATGTATGTCGGCGAGCTGTGCCGCTTCCTGGTCGCCGCCGATCCGGTGCGTGAGGAGACAAAGCACAAAATCCGTGTCGCCATCGGCAACGGGCTGCGCCCCGATGTCTGGCCGCGCTTTGTGGAGCGCACGGGCATTCCGCGCATTCTGGAATTTTACGGCGCGACGGAAGGCAATGTCGGCCTGATCAATCTGGACTCAAAACCCGGCGCCATCGGCCGGGTGCCGCCGCTGCTGAAAAAGCGCTTCAACATCAAGCTTGTGCGTTTTGATGTGGAGAAGGAGGAGCCCATTCGCGGGGCGGACGGGCGCTGCATTCCCTGCAAGCCGGGCGAGATCGGCGAGGCCATCGGCGAAATCCGCCCTGATGACGCCCGCTACCGCTTTGACGGCTACGAGGACGCCGAAGCGACGAAGAAAAAAGTCCTCACCGATGTGTTCGCCGAGGGCGACCGGTATTTCCGCACCGGCGATCTGATGAAGGCCGACAAGCTGGGATATTATTATTTCATCGACCGCATCGGCGACACCTTCCGCTGGCGTGCGGAGAATGTGTCCACCAACGAGGTGGCCGAGGTGCTGGGCGTGCACCCCCATGTAGTCCAGGCCAATGTCTACGGCGTGGAAGTGGAGGGCTATCCCGGCCGGGCCGGCATGGCGGCGCTGATCATTTCCGACGGCTTTGATCTGGACGCCCTGCACGCCCATGTGCACCGCGAGCTGGCGGCCTATGCCCGTCCGCTGTTCATCCGGCTGCACAAGGAAACGCCGGAAATGCACACCACCGGGACCTTCAAGCTGAAGAAGACCGATCTGGTGAAAGAGGGCTGGGATCCTGACCAGATCGCCGATCCGGTCTATTTCGATGATGTGGAGGCGGGCAAGTATGTGGAGCTGACCCCCGAAATCCGCGCGGACATCGAAAGCGGCAAGCGCCGGGTATGACGCCGGACGCGATCCTCTCTTTCTGGTTTGACGAGGCCGGACCGGAGCGCTGGTTCGGGGGAGGGCCCGAGTTCGACGCCGAGGTGCGCCGCCGGTTTGGCCCGCTGGCCCACAGCTTTCGCACCACGCGCACGGTCAGGGAGCATGCCTGGCTGGCGCAGCCGGACAGCGCCCTGGCGCTGGTTCTGGTGCTGGACCAGTTCCCCCGCAATATCTGGCGCGGCTCCAACGCGGCGTTTTCGCTGGACGCGCTGGGTCTGGAGGCGGCGCGGATCATGCTGGAGGCTGGCCATGATAGGGCGCTGGCCGAGGACCGGCGGGTATTTGCCTACATGCCCTTCATGCATTCGGAATCGCTGGGCGATCAGGATTTGTGCGTGCGCCTGTGCGAGGAGCGGCTGCCGGCGGGCGAGGGCACGCTGCGCCATGCGCGCGCCCATCGCGATATCATCGCCAAGTTCGGCCGCTTCCCCTATCGCAACGCCGTGCTCGGCCGGGCGGACACGCCCGAGGAGGTGGCCTGGCTGGCGGCGGACGGATACCGGCCAGCCTAGCCCGGCAAAACACGCCCCCCGGCAGGGATGACTCGGCGCGCTGGCTGCGTGTCGCTTTCAAGCCATTGAAATCAAAGGATCAGTCATTGGCAGGCCGCTTGCAGACCTCAGGCCAGGTTTCATTGCCGGAGAGCTGATCCATGACCGCCGCCGCCCGCCCGTCCCGCATCACGCCCCAGGATATCCGGATGATCGCCTTCACCCTGGTGGAGCGCCACGGCGCCCAGGCGCTGGGCTATGCCGATCAGGCGGTGTGGGAGATGGAGGATCAGGGCGAGGCCGGATGCGCCGATGCCTGGCGCGCCCTGCGTTCGGAGATCGAGGATGCGCTGTCGGGCCGGATCCAGCGCAGCCAGATCGTGCGTCTGCACTGATCGCGGCGCCCGCCCTGTCCGGTGACGCGCGTTCTTATTCCGGTCATGGTCAGGTGTGATATTGTGCGCTGCACAACCCGCCTGCCTGATATCCGGAGACCGCACCCAAAATGAGCCAGGACCAGAACACGGTCGAAAAATGGATGGAGCAGTCCGGCCTCGCGGACCTGTTTAGCACCCAGCGCACCACACAGGCCATGCGTGATGCGCTGGAGCGCGCGCGTGACCTGATCGACGTGCCGCCGCCCCCGGTCGAGCATTGCGACGATATCAAACTGCCCGGCGCCCAGGGCGATCTGGCGGCGCGGGTCTACCGCCCCTATGGGGCCATTGAGGGCGCTGGTCTGCTATACTTCCACGGCGGTGGGTTCATGGTCGGCAGCCTCGATAGCCATGAGCCGCTGTGCCAGCGCCTCGCCGCGGTGTCGGGCGTATCGATCTGCTCGGTGGATTACCGCCTGGCGCCGGAGCACCCTTTCCCGGCGGCGGTGGATGATGCGCGCGCGGTGCTGGACGCCGCGCTGGATGGCGCTTTGTCAGAATACGGATTTGATGCGGAACGGCTGTCGGTGGGCGGCGACTCGGCGGGCGGCAATCTGGCGGCGGGGCTGGCGCAATTTGCGCGCGGACGCCTGGCGTTCCAGCTGCTGATCTATCCGCTGTTGCAGCTGGCTGAAGTGAAAAAAGCCCGTCCGCGCTGGCAGGAAGGCCCGATCCTGTCGGTGCGCCTGCTGGAGGATATCGTGAAAGTCTATCTGGCCGGCGCCGATGCGTCCGATCTGCGCGCCTCGCCCCTGTTTGAAAACGACCTCTCCGGCATTGCGCCGGCGTATATTCTGGCCGCTGAATTTGATCCGCTTATGGACGAGGACCGCGCCTATGCCGAGCGGCTGGCGGCCAGCGGCATTCCGGTCACATTCAAGCTGTGGAAGGCGGCGCCGCACGGATTCCTGAACATGTCACGCTTGGCGCCGGCCTGTATTCCGGCCATTGAACATGCCGCAAAGGCGCTGGCGGAAGCCTATGCGTGAGCGCGCGTCCGGCATCCTCATGCTTGCATGCAGGCCGCCGCGACGCTAGCTGAACGGGTATGATGACCCTGCCCGCGGCCTATCGGCCTGATCCCAGCTTCGCCGCCCTCGGGCCCGATTTCGCCGATGTGGTTGCGCCTACCGATTTTCCCATGGCGGAGCCGCGATACTGGAATCCCCGCTGGGCGCGCGAGATGGGGCTGGACGGTCTGGACGCTGAGGCGCGCCAGCGCCACTTCCACCGCTTTGATCCGTTGCCGGACAACCAGTCGGCGCCCCTGGCCATCCGGTATCACGGTCACCAGTTCCGCACCTACAATCCCCAGATCGGCGACGGGCGGGGCTTTTTGTTCGCCCAGGCGCGCGACAGCGCAGGCCGGCTGCTGGATTTCGCCACCAAGGGATCGGGCCAGACGCCCCATTCGCGCAGCGGCGATGGGCGGCTTACCCTGAAAGGCGCGGTGCGCGAGGTGCTGGCCGCCGAAATGCTCGAAGCGCTGGGCGTCTATACCAGCAAGGTGTTCTGCGTTTACGAAACCGGCGAAAACCTGCATCGCGGGGATGAGCCGTCGCCGACGCGGTCCGCCGTCATGACGCGCCTGTCCCATTCCCATGTGCGCTTTGGCGCGTTTCAGCGCCACGCCTATTACGACCGCTCCGATCTGGTGGGCGAGCTTGCAGCCTATGCCGTGGAAAGCCTCGTGCCCGAAGCGGCGGCCCATCCGGCCGGTCTGGGCGTGGGCCTGCTGGACGCGGCCTGCCGGCGCTCGGCCGAACTGGCGGCGCAGTGGATGGCGGCCGGCTTCGTCCATGGCGTGCTCAACACCGATAATCTGGTGGTGACGGGCGAAAGCTTCGATTACGGCCCCTGGCGCTTCCTGCCCTATTTCGAGCCGGGATTCACCGCCGCCTATTTTGATCATTCGGGGCTGTACGCCTATGGCCGCCAGCCGGAATCGGTGTTCTGGGCGCTGCAGCAGCTGGGCGGGGCGCTGAGCCTGATCGCCGAGCGCGAGGCGCTGATCGATGCGCTGGCGGGCTTCCCGGACCATTACAAGCGGGCCGTGCGCGCCACCTTCCTGCACCGGCTGGGACTGGCGCCGCTGGATGACGAGGCCGACGGCGCATTCGTGACGGCCTTCCTGGACGCCCTGAAATCCACCCGCCTGCCCTTCGAGGCGGTGTTCTTTGACTGGTTCTGCGGCGATCAGGCGCGCGCGCTGGCGAGCCCGCGGGCCGAGACCTACAAGTCAGAGCTGTTTGCGCCCGTGCGTGACGGCGTGGCCGAGCGCACGCCGGTACGGCCCGAGCGCCTGTCCCATGCCTATTTCGCACGGCCCGAGCCGGTGCATCTGGTAATCGAGACAGTGGAGGGCATCTGGGCGCCCATCGCCGAACACGATGACTGGAGTGTGTTGGACGCGACGCTGGAGGTTATCGGCCAGGCGCGCGAGGGCTATGATCTGGGGCGGGGGCGGCCCGGCTTTCTGGAGGATTAGGCGATGGACCGGCCCGAGCTGCTGACCGCGCCCGGCTTCGCTGCGCCGGGGATCGTCCATGCCTTCACCACCCGCGCCGGCGGGGTCAGCGAGGGCCCCTACGCCAGCCTGAACCTGTCCTGGTCGCGCGGCGACGACAAGGCGCGGGTGGAGGAAAACCGCGCCCGGGTGGCGCGGGCGCTGGGCGGGGTGGAGCTGGTATTCCTCAATCAGGTGCACGGGGCCGTCGTGCACCGGGTGGACCGCAAGCCCGAGGGCGCCTGGTCTGCGGGCGAGGGCGATGCGTTGATCACCGACCGGCCGGGCCTGGCCCTGTGCGCCCAGACGGCCGATTGCACGCCGGTGCTGTTGCATGATCCTGAAAACCGGGCGGTCGCCGCAATCCATGCCGGCTGGCGCGGCGTGATTGCGCGGGTGATTCCGGCCACGCTGGACGCAATGGCCAAGGCTTATGGCACACGGGCGGGCGCTTTGCGCGCCGCCATCGGGCCGGCGGTGTCGCGGCCCAACTACCGCGTCGGGCCTGAAGTGCTGGCGCAGTTTGAAGCCGAGTTCGGCGCCCTGGACGCGGGCCTTGCCGGCGCGCGCGACGCAGAGGGCGGGGCCGGGCTGGATGTGGCCGAAGCCTGTGCGCGCCAGCTGCTCGCGGCGGGGGTGGGGCCAGAGGCCATTTCACGCCTGGCGCTGTGCACCTTTGCCGGCGAGACGCGCTTTTTTTCCTGCCGGCGCGCGGCGCGTGACGGGCATGCCGGCGCCTTTGGCGGCCAGTGCGGGATCATCGCGCTTGCCCCCGGCTGACAACGCGCCGCCCCTTGCGCGAATCCGGCGCCGCCGTGATAAGCGGGGCAGGAGGCGGCGTTCATGATGCAACTGGCTTTGGAATCCTGGATCTATCTGGGCGGCGTGACCGCGATCCTGGCGGTGCTGATCGTGCTGGCGGTGCGCCAGACGAAAGCGGCGCCGGGGGTGGATCCCGAACGCCTTGAGGAAGTGCGCGCCGAGCGAGATGACTGGCGCACGCGGGCGGAAAGCGCAACGCGCGACCTGGCCGAGGCGCAGGCGCGCATCGCCCGGCTGGAGACCACTCTGGAGGCGGATCGCGCCCATCACGCCGAAAAGCTTGAGGCGCTGGAAAAGGCGCGCAAGTCGCTGGACGAGGCCTTTGAGGCCACGGCCCAGAAAGTGCTCAAGGCCAGCGGGGCCGAGATGCAGGTGCGCAGCACCGAGACCCTGACCACCCTGCTCAAGCCCTTGCGCGAACAGCTCGACGGCTTCCGCAAGCAGGTGGTGGAGGATTCTGAAAAGCGCGTCGGCCAGACCTCCGCCCTGCATCAGCTTGTCCAGACCCTGCACAACGATGCCCGCTCCATGTCCAGCGAGGCCAAGAATCTCGCCAACGCCCTGCGGTCGCAGTCAAAAATCCAGGGCGACTGGGGCGAGATGGTGTTGTCGAGCATTCTGGAGAAGGCGGGCCTGCGTGAGGGCGCGGAGTTCCAGACCCAGACCAGCGAGACCGGCCCGGACGGGGCGCGCCTGCGCCCGGACGTGGTGGTGGCCATGCCCAATAATCAGAAGCTGGTGATCGATTCCAAGGTCAGCGTGAATGCCTTCGAGCGCTGTGTGAACGCCGAGACCGAGGAGGAGCGCGGCGCCGCGCTCAAAGCTAATCTCGCCTCGGTGCGCGCTCATATCCGCTCGCTGGGGGAGAAGGACTACGCCAAGCTATACGAAGGGGTGAGCTTCACCTTGATGTTCATCCCGCTGGAGGGTGCGGCCTCGCTGGCCCTTCAGAATGATCCCGAGCTGGCCGCCTATGCATGGGAGCGTGATGTCATGATCGCCACGCCCACGACGCTGATGATGGCCATGCGCACGGTGCATAATCTGTGGACCATCGACCGCCAGAACCAGAACGCCCGCGACATCGCCCATCGCGCAGGCCTGCTCTACGACAAGTTCGAGGGCTTCCTCACCGATCTCGACAAGGTGGGCGACCAGATCAGCCGTGCGCGCGGCAGCTGGGAAGATGCGCGCAAGAAGCTGGTGGACGGGCGGGGCAATCTGGTCTCGCAGGTGGAGACGCTCAGAAAACTTGGCGCCGGCGCCAAGAAGCGCCTGGGTGACAGCTGGCTGGATGCGGCCGGTGAGGATGACGCCGGCGAACCCGAAGCGCCGCCGGCGCTGGAAGACGGGCGGCGCAGCTGAGCGCCCGCCTGTCTCAGGCTGCGGCGCGTTGCTTCGCGGCGTGATCCTGCAGCGCCTGCGTCACGGTTTTCATGGCGCCGGTCCAGTCGCCGAAGAAGGCTCCGGCGAAGGTGCGGGTCTGGGGATACCAGAGCATCTCGCGCTGGCCCAGCATGGCCCAGGTCACCAGGCTGGGCCGGACGAACCAGACATTCCCGCCCACCGCTGCGGCCAGATTGGTGCTGGCGTTCATCGGGCCGATCACCAGATCACAGGCCTTGCCGATGGCGGCCACGCCGTCGAGATCATCCTTCAGATCCAGCCCCTCAGGGGTTTGGATGCGCACGCCGAAGCGCTTTTGCGCCGCCGCGATTTCCTCGGCGGTATCGCCATATTGCAGGTTTACAAAGGTCACGCCCGGCGTTTTGAGCACCGGCGCCCACAGATCGAAGGCGGCGAATTGCTTCGACCGCGTGGCGTCCATTTTCAGCGACTTCCACAACAGGCCGACCTTGAGGCCCGGACCCATGGCGGCCAGCTGGTCGCGGAAGGCTTCGACGCGCGCTTCGTCGGCGGTGAGGAAGGCGGCGCGGCGCGGGAAGCTGTCCGCATCGGGGCGGAAGGCGCGCATCAGACTGCCCAAGGGCGCCCACAGATCGTGGTCACCGGCCCGCACCAGATCCGGCGCGCTGCGATGCTGGCGGCCTTCGCGCTCGATCGTGTAATGGCGCGCGATCTGCGCGGTGGGGAAAGACCGCTGGAACAGCGTGATCAGGCGCTTTTCGCAGGCGATGCGCACGCCGCCGTCGGGCCCTGCGGCCTCGATCACATCGGGCAGGATATTGGCGAACAGCACCTCGTCGCCCAGCCCCTGCTCACCCACTGCGACCAGTGTTTTGCCATTTAGCTCACTTGCATCTGTCCCGTTCCAGGAGCGTCCCGGGATCAGGAAATTGGTGGCGTGGCGATAGTGCATATTGCGCCGCCACTCATACCACTCCCAGCCTTTGGATATCTGACCTGCGGCCAGCAGGGTGTGGGCATAGCCATGGCTGGAGACCACCTTGTCCTGCTCAGAAGCGGGATTTTCCAGCGCCGCCTCGAAATGGGGCAGCGCGGCCTGCGCATCGCCGCTCAGCTCCAGCGCATAGGCCATGTTGTGATGGGCGCGCGCAAAGCCCGGCGTCAGGCGCAGCGCTTCGGCAAAGAAAGTCAGCGACTGATCGGGCTGGCCCCAGTCCATAAGCGTCGTGCCCAGCGCATTCCACAACTCGGTGGTTTCGGGCGCAGCGTAGATGGCGGCGCGCAACAGCTCGACGGAATCCTCAAAACGGCCCTTGTCGCGCAGCACGCCGGCCAGATTGATCACGCCATTGGGGCAGTTGGGCTTGAGTTGCAGCTGCAGGCGCAGGAATTTCTCCGCGCCGTCGAGCATGTTGAGCTTCCACGCCGCCATGGCGAGATTGGCGTAGATGTCGGGATTGTTCGGCTCCAGCCGCCAGGCGCGCTCATAGAATTCCAGCGCCTTGGACAAACGCCCCAGCCGCTCCAGCGCCAGCGCCATCGCCTGATTGGCGAGGGGCAGATCCGGGCTCAGGTTCAGCGCGTTCAGGCACAGCCGCGCCGCCTTGGCCGCGCCGGCGGGGCCGTTATCCATTTCCCGCATCGCCCGGCGCAACAGGCCCAGCGTTTTGGGATTGATCTTGCGCAGCGTGATGGCGTTGAGATCGAGCCCGGGCGCCGGTGCGCCGCCCGCCGCCTCGACGCTCACCTCGCGCAAGCCCTCTTCGCGGCCGGCGGCCAGTTCGGCGTCAAGATCAAGAACGGGATGCATGGCAGGCTCCTCGCGGCGTCATGACCCCCGAGACAGGCGCGCTTCGCTTAAGGTTCCGCTAACGCGGCGCGCAGCGCGCCTGAGCTTTCCGCCACCAGGGCAACGCTTTTTTCACCTTGGCTCGACACTGTGTCGCCAAAGCGTGCATCATGGGTGTACGTCTTTGGGAACGGGGAGCCTGTCCATGCCGCTCAAGCTGTCGCTGAAACCTGGCGAGCGTTTCGTTCTGAACGGGGCGGTTGTGGAGAATGGCGACCGGCGCGCCACGCTGATGCTGCAGAACAAGGCCAGCGTGCTGCGTGAGAAAGACATCATGCAGGAGCAGGACGCCGACACCCCGGCCAAGCGCATCTATTTCCCGGTGATGATGATGTATCTGTCCTCGTCCAGCGCCGACGGGCTGTATGACGCCTTTGTGGTGCGCATGACCGAGTTCATGAGCGCGGTGTCCAACCCTGAGATTCTGCAGCAATGCGTCGAGGTCAGCCGCGATGTGATGAGCGGCGAATATTACAAGGCATTGCTGCGCTGCCGGAAACTGATGACCTATGAGGCCGAGCGCCTCGGTTCGAGCGGGCGTTAGAGCGGACCCATGTCATATCAGGCCTACCAGACCGCCAGCGCCCGCACTGAAGATGCGCGCACCACCGAATACCGGCTCATGGGGTTCGTGACCCGCGAGCTGATTTCGGTGCGCGACGCCGGCCCGTCCGATATTCG
>JBHYFR010000052.1:0-13665 GCA_051859425.1 Oceanicaulis sp.
GCGTGCGGTTCCACACTGTCACATCATGACCGGCGCGGGCGAGATGGCCCGCCATGGGGGCGCCCATCACGCCCAGTCCCAGAAACGCCGTGCGCGCCATCGCCCTACCCCGCCTGACCATAGCTCGATTTGTGGAACACCAGAGCGGGCGCCCGGCGCGGCATGTCAAAGCCACTGACCTCGCCCACGATGATCACGTGATCGCCGCCGGGATGCACCGCCACGCGCGTGCACTCAAACCGGGCGATGGCGCCGTCCACCAGCGGCGCGCCATGGGCGCCCGGCGTCCAGCGCCCGCCCGCCGAGACCAGATCATCTGTCATGGCGCAGGCTGACGACAACGCGCCCTGGTCGGCGGCCAGCACATTGATGGCGTAGTGCTGCGCAGCGGCGAACGCCTCGAAGCGCTCGCTGTCGCGCGCCAGCGACCACAGCACGAGGCGCGGGGTCAGCGACACGCTGGCGAAGGAGTTGATGGTCATGGCGCGCGCCGCGCCGTCCTCTGCGCGCGTCACAAGCGCCACGCCGGTGGGAAAACATCCCAGCGCGTCGCGATAGGCCCGGTCTTCACTCACTCGATGCTCCCTGCCCTTTCCGGGGAAACCCGCCCTTAACCCTGACAGGTCATGATGCGTCAAACATAAAGCGTCGCGGGTGGGTTGGAATGGCGACTAACAGACCGATCATCATCAAGAAGATCAAGAAGGTGTCGGGCGGCCATCACGGCGGCGCGTGGAAGGTGGCCTATGCCGACTTCGTGACGGCGATGATGGCCTTCTTCCTGATGCTGTGGCTGATCAACAATACCGAACCCGAACAGCGCCAGGGCATTGCAGACTATTTCGCGCCCGCCAGCGTCAGCCAGTCCATGTCGGGATCCGGCGGCGTGCTGGGCGGCACCAGCTTTGGCCAGGAGGGCTCGCGCTCCTCTGGCACCGCCTCCATCGTCGACCGCCTGGCGCCCAGCCCCGCCGAACAGCAGCGCGACCAGCAGGAGACCTCCTCCAGCGGCTCCACCGGCGATGAGCCCGAAGTGAGCATGGGCGCGCTCGCCACCGCCATGTCACGGCGCGAAACGGCCGAGTTCGCCAGCGCCGAGCAGTCCCTGCGCCAGGCGCTGCAGGACATGCCCGAGCTGGCTGAGCTGTCCAATCACGTGCTGATCGAGATGACCGACGAGGGCCTGCGCATCCAGCTGATCGACCAGGAAGGCCGCCCGATGTTCAATCCGGGCGCCACCGAACCCAATGAGCGCGCCCAGATCCTGCTGCGCGCCGTGGGCGAGATCGCCCAGCGCCTGCCCAACCGGGTGACCATTTCGGGCCATACCGACGCCAGCCCGACGCCGCCGGGCGCGCCGACCAACTGGAAACTGTCGTCCGACCGGGCCAACTCGGCGCTGCGGGTGCTGGCCGGGACCGGTATCCCCGATCACCGCATCGCCGAAGTGCGCGGGCGCGCGGGCGCCGAGCCGCTCTATCCCGATGATCCGTATCTGGCCGGCAATCGCCGCCTGTCGATCACACTGCTGCGCGAAGCCCCGGTGGTGCCGCCAGAGCATATGCGCTGAAGGCGCCTCAGGCGCCCTGCCCGGACGAGGCGGTGCGCCGCGCCATTTCGTCGACCGTGACAATCTCCACGCCATGCGCTGCGGCGCGGTCACCCAGCGTCTCCAGCACGCTCAGCGTTTCCCGGTAGGGATGGCCGATGGCGATGGCGTGACCGCGCGATGCGGCGAGCATGAGCGCCTCCTCCAGCCGTGCGGCGACAGCGGCTTCATCGCGGTCGGTGTCCAGAAACACATCGCGGCGCAGCGCGGGAAAGCCGGCGTCTGCAGCGCTGCGCGCGGCGACCGAGCGCGGGCTGGTGAGGGAATCCACGAAGATCAACGCCTCCTGCCCGGCCAGCGCCTCGAAAACCCGCGCCATGGCCCGGGCGTCGGATGTGAAGCCGCTGCCCATGTGATTGTTGAAGCCACTGGCGCCGGGCACGCGGGCGAAGGCCCATTCCACGCGGGCGGCCACCGCCCGGGCGTCATGGGCGCGGCTGAGCGCCCAGGGGCCGGGGTCATCCAGCCCGCCAGGCTCCATGGGCAGATGCACGAACACCTCGCGGCCAGCCTCCGCCGCCTCCTGCGCCAGCACGGACGCCGCGCCTGCATAAGGCAGGATCGCCAGCGTCACCGGCGGCTCCAACGCCATCAACCGGCGCGCTAAGGCTATGTCCGGCCCCACATCATCAATAATGACCGCCAGCATGGGGCGGTGCAGGACGGCCGGATCGGGCGCCCTGGCGTCGACAGGCGCCGGGACGGCGTCATCCACCGCTGGCGCACCCGCAGCGCCCGCCTGCCCCGCCACTTCCTGTGGCGCGGCGAGCGGCGACGCCTCAGCCAGCTGGATCGCTGACGCAGCGCCATGATCCTCCTGCGCCGGGCCTGCGCCCAGGGTGAAGGCCAGAGCGGCGGCCGCCATCAGGGCCGCGCCCAGAGCCGCGCCCAGATGCGGCGCATAGGCTGCGCATCGGATCATGTGACGGTATTTACAGCGAGTCGCGGTTGGCGCACGGCGCGCGCTTGCCTAAGTTCCACCTCCTGCCGGGAAGGACTGCGTGCGCCCATGCTGCTGATCATCGACAATTACGACAGCTTCACATTCAACCTCGTGCATTATTTCGAGGAGCTGGGGGCGCGCACCCGCGTCATCCGCAATGATGTGATGAGCGCTGAGGAGGCGCTGGCGCTGGGGCCGCGCGCCGTGGTGCTGAGCCCGGGGCCGTGTGATCCGGACAAGGCGGGCATCTGCCTGGAGCTGATCCGCACCGCGCCCGCCGATCTGCCGATACTGGGCGTGTGTCTGGGCCATCAGGCCATCGGCCAGGTGTTCGGCGGCACGGTCGTCGCCGCGCGCGAGATCATGCATGGCAAGACCAGCGCGATCACCCATGACGCCACGGGCGTGTTCGCCGGCCTGCCCTCGCCCTTCACTGCCACGCGCTATCATTCGCTGGCCGTGTCCCTGCCCGAGGCGAGCCCGCTGAAAGTGACCGCGCGCACGGCTGATGGCGAGATCATGGGCCTGGCCCATGAGACGCGGCCCGTTCACGGCGTGCAGTTCCATCCTGAAAGCATCGCCTCGCAGCACGGGCACGACCTGCTGGCCAATTTCCTGAAGCTCGCCGGACTGCAGGCGGAGGCGGCGTGATGGGCGGCATGCGCGCGGCTATCTCGGCCCTGGCCGCAGGGCGAGAGCCCGATGCGGACGCGCTTCGTGCGGCGTTCGACGCCCTGATGGATGGCGAGGCCGATCCGGTGGAGACCGGCGGCTTCCTGCTGGCCCTGGCCGCGGTGGGTGAAAGCCCGCAAACCCTGCGCATCGGCGCGCAGGCCATGCGCGCGCGCATGACCGGCATCAGCGCGCCAGCTGGCGCCATCGACACGTGCGGCACCGGCGGCGATGCGCGCGGCACCTGGAATATCTCCACCGCGGCGGCTCTGGTGGCGGCGGGTGCGGGGGCGGTGGTGGCCAAGCATGGCAACAAGGCGGCCTCGTCCAAATCCGGTTCTGCTGAAGTGCTCGAAGCGCTGGGCGTCAACCTGACGGCAGGGCCGGACCGGGTTGAGCGGTCCCTGAAAGAGGCTCGCGTCGGCTTCCTGTTTGCGCCCGCCCATCACGGCGCGGTGCGTCATGTGGGGCCGGCGCGCAAAATCCTGGGCGTGCGCACCGTGTTCAATTTGCTGGGGCCCTTGTCCAACCCGGCCGGCGCGCGCCGCCAGCTGCTGGGTGTGTTTGACCGGACCTGGCTGATGCCCATGGCCGAGGCGCTGCGCGATCTGGGGGCGGAGGCGGCGCTGATCGTCCATGGCGCGGACGGTCTGGATGAGATCACCACCACCGGCGTCACCCATGCCGCCGAACTGCATGCTGACGGAACCATCACCCGGTACGAGATCACGCCCGAAGACGCCGGACTGCCCCGCGCGGCGCTAGAGGACCTCAAAGGCGGCGAACCGGCGCAGAATGCTGAAGCGATCCGCGCGCTTCTGGACGGCGCGCCGGGGCCGTATCGCGATATCGTCCTGATCAATGCGGCGGCGGCGCTGCGACTGGCCGGGCTGGCGGCGGACCTCAAGGACGGCGCAGCCCAGGCGGCCGCAGCGATTGATGACGGGCGGGCGAAAGCCGCGCTGGAGAGATTGGCCGCGATCAGTCAGGGACAGGCGTGATGAGCGACGCCCTCAAACGCATCGAGGCCTACAAGCGCGCCGAGATCACGCAGCGCAAGGCCGCCATATCGTTCAGCGAGCTGGACGCGCGCGCCAAAGCCGCGCCGGCGCCGCGCGGATTTCTCAATGCGCTTAGGGCACGGCACGCCAGCCATGGCCTGTCCCTGATCGCCGAGGTCAAGAAAGCCAGCCCGTCCAAGGGCCTGATCCGCGCCGATTTCGATCC
This sequence comes from Oceanicaulis sp., assembly GCA_051859425.1. GTDB lineage: Bacteria > Pseudomonadota > Alphaproteobacteria > Caulobacterales > Maricaulaceae > Oceanicaulis. Next base: position 4,452 of record JBHYFR010000052.1, read on the forward strand.
GCCTGCGCTGGCGCGCGCCTATCAGGCCGGTGGCGCGGCCTGCCTGTCCATCCTGACCGATGCGCCCAGCTTTCAGGGTCATGAGGATTTTCTGATCGCTGCACGCGCCGCCGTGGACCTGCCGGTCCTGCGCAAGGATTTTCTCTACGATCCCTGGCAGGTCACCGAATCGCGCGCCCTGGGAGCCGACTGCATTCTGGTGATTCTCGCCGCGGTGGACGATTCGCTGGCCCGTGCGCTGATCGAGGCGGCGTCTGCGCTGGGCATGGACGCGCTGGTGGAGGTGCATGACGCCGCCGAAATGACCCGCGCCCTGGCCCTGCCCTCGCCACTGATAGGCGTGAACAATCGCGATCTGCGCAGTTTTGAAACCGCGCTTGAAACCTTCGAAACCCTGGCCCCCATGGCCGGGCCGGAGGTCTGCCTGGTGGCCGAAAGCGGGATTTTCACCCGCGCCGACGCGGTGCGTATGCAGGCGGCGGGCGCCAAGGCGCTGCTGGTGGGTGAAAGCCTGATGCGTCAGGCGGATGTCGAGGCGGCCACGCGCACCCTGATGGGCGGGTGACCGCGTTAGCTTGACGTTAATCTGGAACAGGCATAGAACATACTCGGGTTTTCCGGTTTTGTTCTATCCCTGTGAGGGCGTGATGCTCACCAAGAAACAGCATGAACTTTTGCTCTTCATCCACAAGCGTTTGAGCGAGGATGGGGTGTCGCCCTCGTTCGACGAGATGAAGGATGCGCTGCAGCTCGCCTCCAAGTCCGGCGTTCACCGTCTGGTGAGTGCGTTGGAGGAGCGCGGCTTCATCCGCCGCCTCGCCCACCGCGCCCGGGCGCTGGAAGTGCTCAAAATGCCCGACAGCGCCGCGCCCAAATCCGCGGGCAATGTGGTCGAGGCTGATTTCCGCCGCGGGCGCGACAGCGAAGCGGGCATTGAGGTGCCGGTGCTTGGCCGGATCGCGGCCGGCGTGCCGATCGAGGCGATCCAGCATGAGGTGGACCGGTTGTCCGTGCCCGCCGCCATGATCTCCAGCGGCGAGCATTTTGCGCTGGAAGTGCGCGGTGATTCGCTCGGACACCGCCGATACCGGCGATATCGTGGTGGCGCTGGTCCATGATCAGGAAGCCACGCTGAAAAAGCTGCGCAAGAAGGGCGGGTCCATCGCCCTGGAGGCGGCCAACCCCGCCTATGAAACGCGCATTTTCGGCCCCGGCGAGGTGAAGGTTCAGGGCCGGCTGGTCGGGCTGATCCGACAATACCACTAGGTCCGGGCGGGCGCCGTCCACGGCCCGCAAGGTCCCCAGCCCCGTATGGAATGAGGCTTGCATCGCTCCGGCCTGAAGCACGCAGAACGCGTCAAGCTGGAGCAGATGACCATGCAGGGGACCAAAGCGCACGGCGCAACCAGCACAGCCGACGGGCCAAAGGCCGGGCTGAAATCGGCCAGCCTGCAGTCCATCAAGGCCGCCGCCCTTTTGTGGGCTGACGCCGCCGCATTCGTCATCGCAGCGGCGGGCGCCTATCTGCTCACCGATGTCCTGCGGGCCATGGCCGGCTATCCGGCGCTGGGCGAAAACCCGGCAGGCCTCAGCCTGCATCTGGGCATCGCGGGGGTGTTCACCCTGGTGATGCTGGTCTGGTTCCGCTCCAAGGGGCACTATCACCGGCGCGAGGCGCTCGCCGACCAGCTGCCGGCCATACTGACCGGCTGCGCGGCGGCCATGCTGGCGGCCGGCGCCATCCAGTTCGCCACCATCGAGGTCGGCTCGCGCGTGCTGACCGGCCTGCACTGGCTCATTCTGGCGCCGGTGCTGGCCGGGGCGCGCCTCACTGCGCGTCAGGCGCTCAAATCAGCCGGCCTGTGGACCAGCCCCGCCCTGCTGTTCACCCCGTCCGCCCGCGCGGGCGCGGTGCGCGAGGTGATCGCGAAACACGCCGCCCTGGGGGTCCATGTTGACAGCGTCATGGCCACCGACACGCTGGACAAGGCCCGCCTGATCGACGCCATGCGGCGCACCGCCATGACCGATCAGGGGGTGGTCTACGCCCCCGCACCCGGTGACAGCGATCAGCACGAGATCATCCGGGCTCTGGTCCTGGACGGCGTGCCCTTCCTGCTGGCGCCCCAGATCGGGCCGCTGCCGGCCCATGCCGAAGTGCTGAACTATCCGCTGGAGGACGTGTCCTTCATCGATGTGCGCGACCCGCTGGCCCGGCCCGCCGCCCAGCTGGCCAAGCGCGTGTTCGATGTCACCGCCGCCGCCGCGCTGCTGGTGGTTCTGTCACCGGTTCTGATCGCCATCACGCTGGCCGCCCGGGCGGATGGCGGCCCGGCCCTGTTCCGGCAGAAGCGCGTCGGGCTGGGCGGGCGCAGCTTTGACTGCCTGAAATTCCGGTCCATGCAGTTGGACGCCGAGGCCCGGCTCAATGCGCTGATCCGCAATGATCCGGAGATCGCTGCAGAATGGCGCGCCTTCCAGAAGCTGCGCCGGGACCCGCGCATCACACCGGTGGGCCGGCTGATCCGCAAGACCAATCTGGATGAGCTGCCCCAGCTGATCAATGTTCTGCGCGGCGATATGAGCCTGGTGGGCCCGCGCCCCATGACCCTCTCCCAGGTGGGCGAGTATGGCGATTACATCACCGCCTACGCCCGCATGCGCCCCGGTCTGACCGGCCTGTGGCAGACCAATGGCCGCCACCAGACCACGTTCGCCGAGCGCGCGCGCCTGGATGCCTGGTATGTGCGCAACTGGTCCCTGTGGCGCGATTGCGTGATCCTGATCCGCACCATCCGCGAGGTGATCTGCGCGCGCGGTGGCTGAGATGCTGCATCTGCAAAAATCGGGGGGTTCCCTCAAACCGATTTGACGCTAGAACAACGTCGCGCGCTCGAAGGACCGGGGCTGACTGGAGCGCAGCGTTGGATCAATTGGGGGACGAAGCATGAGCAAGACGGCTCTGATCACCGGCGTGACCGGGCAGGACGGCGCATACCTGGCGCGCCTGCTCCTGTCGAAGGGCTATGAAGTGCACGGCATGAAGCGCCGCGCCTCGTCCTTCAACAGCACGCGGATCGACGACATTTACCAGGACCCCCACGAGGCGGATGCGAATTTCTTCCTCCACTACGGGGACATGACCGATTCCACGAACCTGATCCGGCTGGTGCAGGAGACCCAACCCGACGAGATCTACAATCTCGCCGCCCAGTCCCATGTCCAGGTCAGCTTCGAGACCCCCGAATACACCGCCAATGCGGACGCCATCGGCGCGCTGCGCCTGCTGGAAGCCCTGCGCATCCTGAAACTGGAAGACGCGTGCCGCTTCTATCAGGCGTCGACCTCGGAGCTGTACGGCCTGGTGCAGGCCGTGCCGCAGAGCGAGACCACGCCCTTCTATCCGCGTAGCCCGTATGCGGCGGCCAAGCTCTATGCCTACTGGATCACGGTCAATTACCGCGAAGCCTATGGCATGCACGCCTCCAACGGCATCTTGTTCAACCATGAAAGCCCGATGCGCGGCGAGACCTTCGTGACGCGCAAGATCACCCGTGCGGTGTCGGCCATCCATCTGGGCTTCCAGAAAAATCTGTTCCTGGGCAATCTCGACGCCCAGCGCGACTGGGGCCATGCGCGCGACTATGTCGAGGGCATGTGGCGCGTGGTCCAGCATGATGTGGGCGACGACTGGGTGCTGGCCACCGGCGAGACCCATACCGTGCGCGAATTTGTCGAGCGCGCCTTCGCCGAGGTCGGCCGCACCATCGAGTGGTCGGGTCAGGGCGTGGATGAAACCGGGCGCGACGCGGCCAGTGGCGAGGTGCTGGTCCAGGTCGATCCGCGCTATTTCCGCCCCACCGAAGTGGATCTGCTCATCGGCGACCCTTCAAAAGCCAAGGAGAAGCTTGGCTGGACCCACACCACGCCTTTCCCCGAGCTGGTCAGGGAAATGGTGGCCGAGGACCTGAAAGTCGTCGCGGCCGAAGCGAGCCGCAAGAACCGCCATGGCTGACGCCGTCTATTCCCTCAAGGGCAAGCGCGTCTATGTCGCCGGCCATCGCGGCATGGTCGGCTCGGCTCTGGTGCGCCGGCTGGCGCGCGAAAACTGTGAAATCCTGACCGCCACGCGTCAGGATGCCGATCTGATCCGGCAGGACCAGGCCGAAGCGCTGATGGCGCGCCTCAGGCCCGACGCAGTGTTCATCCCGGCCGCCAAGGTCGGCGGCATTCTGGCCAATGACACCTATCCGGCCGGTTTTCTCTATGAAAACCTGATGATCGCGGCCAACCTCATCCACGCCGCCCACACGAACGAAGTGGAGAAGCTGCTCTTCCTGGGCTCGTCGTGCATTTATCCCAAGCTGGCGGCCCAGCCGATTACCGAAGACGCGCTGCTGACCGGTCCGCTGGAACCCACCAATGAATGGTACGCCATCGCCAAGATCGCCGGGATCAAGCTGTGCCAGGCCTATCGCAAGGAACATGGCCGCGACTTCATCTCGGCCATGCCGACCAATCTCTACGGCCCCGGCGACAATTATAACCTCCAGACATCCCACGTGATTCCGGCCCTGATCCGCAAGGCGCACGAGGCGAAACTGGCCGGCGCAGCGTCCATGGAGATCTGGGGCACCGGCTCGCCCATGCGCGAGTTTCTCCACGCCGATGACTGCGCCGATGCGCTGGTCCACCTGATGCAGGTGTATTCCGGCGCCGACCATGTGAATGTGGGCTCGGGCGAGGATCTCACCATCGAGGCGTTGGCCCGGCTGGTCATGGAGGTGGTGGGCTTCCAGGGTGAACTGACCAAGGATACGTCCAAGCCGGACGGCACGCCGCGCAAGCTGATGAGCGCCGACCGGCTGCGCGCGCTGGGCTGGTCACCGAAAATCGGACTTCGCGAGGGGCTCGAAGACGCTTACAGCTGGTTCCTCAAGAACTAGGCCGCCTGAGGCGCGCCGGTTCCAGCAGTCATGCGGGAGTGAGCCTTGAGGCTACTGGTCACCGGTGCAGCCGGCTTTATCGGCGCCTATGTCTGCCACGCCCTGCTGGACCGGGGCTGTGATGTCGTCGGCCTGGACAATCTCAACACCTATTACGATCCCGCGCTGAAACAGGCGCGCCTGCACTTTCTCCAAGCCCGTGAGGGGTTCAGCTTTGAGGCGCGCGATATCGCCGATCCCCAAGCGCTTGATGGTCTCGGCGCTTTTGACGTCATTATCCATCTGGCCGCCCAGGCCGGGGTGCGCTACTCGCTCGAGGCGCCGTTCGCCTATCTGGATTCCAACCTCAAGGGTCATCTGAGCGTTCTGGAGCATGTGCGCCACGCCAGGCAGCGCCCCTTCCTGGTCTACGCCTCGTCCAGCTCGGTCTATGGCGACACCACCCCCGCCCCGTTCCGTGAGGATGCCCGCTGCGACGCGCCGGTCTCGCTCTATGCCGCGACCAAGCGCGGCGGCGAAATGCTCAGCGAGAGCTATGGCGCGCTCTACGGCCTCAGGCAGGTGGGCTTGCGCTTCTTCACCGTCTACGGGCCCTGGGGACGGCCGGACATGGCCTATTTCGCCTTCGCCCAGGCCATGCTGGAGAACCGCCCCATCCAGGTCTTCAATCACGGCGACCTGATGCGCGATTTCACCTGGATTGATGATATCGTGGACGGCGTGACGCGCATCGCGCTGGCCGGACCCGACGGCGGCAACGGCGCCGGGCGCACACACCGCATCTATAATATCGGCAATAACCGGCCTGAACGCCTGATGGATTTCATCGGCGCGCTGGAGGCGGCTCTGGGCCTAACCGCCGAGAAGGTGATGGCCGCCATGGCGCCGGGCGACGTGCATATGACATCCGCCAATATCGACGCCATCAGCGCCGATTACGGGTTTGCGCCCACCACCACGATCGCGGACGGGCTGCCGCAATTTGCGCGCTGGCTGAAGGCGTGGCGGGCGGGCGAGGCGTCCAGCTGGCGCCTGTAGGGCGCGCAGGGCTCGCTTCGGCGCGCGGCTTCTGGCATGGACATGATAGCCAAGCCTGCCTGGAGACGCACCCATGACCCAAGCCCCTGCCCGTTCCGTCATCGATCTTATCGGCAATACGCCGCTGGTGCGCCTGAACCGCGTGTCCGACGCCACCGGGTGCGAGATTCTGGGCAAGGCGGAGTTTCTTAATCCGGGCGGATCGGTGAAGGACCGCGCGGCGCTGGGCATTATCCGCGACGCAGAGCGCTCCGGCGCGCTGAAACCCGGTGGCACGATCGTGGAGGGGACGGCGGGCAATACCGGCATTGGTCTGGCCATGGTCGGCCGGGCGCTGGGCTACCGCGTGGTGATCGTGTTCCCGCGCACCCAGTCGCGCGAGAAGGCCGCCGCCATCCGCCTGATGGGCGCCGAACTGATCGAGGTGGACGCGGTCCCCTACGCCAATCCCAATCACTATGCGCGCTATTCGGGCCAGCTGGCGCAGGAGATGAACGCGTCCGAACCTCACGGCGCCATCTGGGCCAACCAGTTCGACAATACCGCCAACCGCAGAGTCCACGCCGAAACCACCGGGCCGGAAATCTGGACACAGACCGGCGGCAAGATTGACGCCTTCGTGGCCGCGGTGGGGTCTGGCGGCACAATTGCGGGCGTGTCGGACTATCTCAAGAGCCGCAGGCCCGATGTGCGTATCGCGCTGGCCGATCCCGGCGGCGCAGCGCTGTACGGGTATTACGCCCATGGCGAGCTGAAAGCCGACGGCAATTCCATCACCGAAGGCATCGGCCAGAGCCGCATCACGGCCAATCTGGAAGGTGCGGCCATCGACGACGCCTTCCGCATCCCCGATGAGGAAGCGCTGGAGATCCTTTATGATCTGGTGCTGCACGAAGGCCTGTGCCTGGGCGGATCGGCGGGGATCAATATCGCCGGCGCGGTGCGGATGGCGCGCAAGCTGGGACCCGGCCACACCATCGTGACCATCTTGTGCGACCACGGCTCGCGCTATCAGTCCAAGCTCTACAATCCCGATTTCCTGCGCGAAAAAGGCCTGCCCATCCCGCCCTGGCTGGCCGATTAGCGCCCCTACCGGAACGGCGGCGCGTACAGGAGGCCGCCCTCATTCCACTGGGCGTTCAGTCCGCGCTCCAGGCGCAGGGGCGATTGCGCGCCCAGATGGCGGGCGAACAGCTCGCCGTAATGGCCGCGCGCGGTAATGGCGTTCAGCGCAAACTCCGCGTCCAGGCCCAGCCCCTCGCCCATGGGACCTTCAGCGCCCAGGAGGCGGCGCACCACCGGGCTGCGCGCGGTATCGCGCAGCTCGCGCGCATTGGCGGCGGTGACGCCGTATTCCTCCGCCGTGATCAGGGCGTGCAGCACCCAGCGCGTGGCTTCGGCGAAACGCGGATCACGCGCGGCCACTACCGGCCCCAGCGGCTCCTTGGAGATCACATCGGGCAGGATGACATGGGCGTCGGGATCGGTCAGCGCCCGGCGCAGGCCCGCCAGCGCGGACACGTCCGCCGTCACCACATCGCAGCGCCCGGCTTCAAACGCCTCGCGCGCCGCTTGCGGCGTCTCGGCCAGGACCGGCGTGATGTTCAGCCTGTAAGTCTCTGCAAAGTCGGTGAGATTGAGAACGGTCGTGGTCGCGGCCTGGACGCAGATTCGCGCGCCGTCCAGCTCGCGCGCGCTGGCCACGCCCAGATCCGCCGGCGCCAGGAAGCCCTGCCCGTCATAATAATACGTGCCCGCAAACGTGACCTTCATCCGCGCCGCACGCGTGAAGGTCCAGCTGGTGGAGCGCAACAGGATATCGACCCGCCCCTCCTCCAGCGCCGGCAGGCGCTCGGCCGAGGTCAGCGGCACGAAGCGCACCCGGTCCGCATCGCCCAGAAACGCGGCGGCATAGGCATGGCACAGATCGATTTCAAAGCCGCGCCAGCGCCCGTCGGCATCCTGTTCGGCAAACCCGGCAAGCCCTGTATCGACGCCGCACACAAGGACGCCGCGCTCGCGAAGCTCGGCCAGACCCGAGCCCATGGCCTCGAACTGGCTCTGGGATACGGTGAAGCCCATGGCGAACGCTGCTGCCGCCCGCGACAGACGGCGCGGCGCGAACAGGTCGAACAAAGACGCTGGCGTCATCGCTCCAACCACCCTAAACGCTGAAAAGTCATTGTGGTGTAACCAAAGCGGAGCCCGGCGTCGACATGAAACGCGATACCCGTCTCATTCATTCAGGCCGCTGCGCCGATGACCCCCGCCTGGTGAACCCGCCGGTGCGCCGCGCCTCCACGGTTCTGGGCGCCAGCGCACAGGAACTCTACGAGCCGGCATCCGGCAATCACCATTACGGACGCGGGGGTCTGAGCCCCAATGACGAGCTGCGCTCGGCCATCGCCGGGCTTTATGGCGCAGACCATGTGGCGCTGGCGCCGTCGGGTCTGGCCAGCGTGGTTCTGGCCATGCGCGCGGCGGTTCAGGGCCCCGGCGAGGCGCTGATAACCGATTCGGTCTACAAGCCGGTGCGCCGCTTCTGCGATGAGGAGCTGCCGCGCTTAGGGGTCACGCCGCGCTATTACGATCCGCGCATCGGGGCGGACATCGCGCAGCTGATCACGCCGTCCACGGTGATGATCGCGCTGGAAAGCCCCGGATCCCTCACCTTCGAGATGCAGGACATCCCCGCCATCACCGCCGCCGCCCGGGCCGCCGGCGTGCCCACCGTGATCGACGACACGTGGAGCGCAGGCTGGCTGATGAACCCGCTGGCGCTGGGCGTGGACTACACCGCCCAGGCCCTGACCAAATATGCCGGCGGGCATTCGGACTTCCTGATGGGCTCGGTAGCCGCACAGGGCGCGGCGGCCAAACGCCTGAAATCACAGGAGACCGTCAACGGCCTCCACGTCTCGCCCGACGACGCCTTCCTGTGCCTGCGCGGCCTGCGCACCCTGCCCCTGCGGCTGGCGCGCTCGGGCGAGGCCGGGCTGGAGCTCGCCCGCCGCCTGGACGCCAACAAGCGCTTCGGCCGCGTCCTGCACCCGGCTTTGCCCTCCAGCCCCGACCACGCACTCTACACAAGCCAGTTCAACGGCCCGGCCGGCTGCTTCGCCTTCACGGTCACGGGCGCCAGCCAGGCTGAGGGCGAAGCCATCGCCGAAGCCTGCCAGCTCTTCGCCATGGGCTTTTCCTGGGGCGGATTTGAAAGCCTCATCCTGCCC
>JBHYFR010000053.1:0-13461 GCA_051859425.1 Oceanicaulis sp.
CACGTCGCCGATGCGCAGATCCTTGATGTCTTCCACGCTGGCCGAGAAATCCTTCCAGAACGCGCGCAGCAGGTCCTTCCAGTCCAGCTCGCCGGCCGACACCTTGTCGAGCTGATCTTCCAGACCGGCGGTGAAATCGTATTCCACATAGCGCTTGAAGAAGTTTTCCAGGAAGGCGATGACCACGCGGCCCTTGTCCTCGGGCACGAAGCGCTTGTCGTCCATGCGCACATATTCGCGGTCGCGCAGCACCGACAAGGTCGCGGCATAGGTGGAGGGCCGCCCGATGCCGAGCTCCTCCAGCCGCTTCACCAGCGAGGCTTCGGTGAAGCGCGGGGGCGGCTGGGTGAAGTGCTGTTCGGTAAAGGTCTGTTCTGCGCGCGCGCGCGCCCCCTGAGTGACGGCCGGCAGACGGCTTTCGCCCTCATCCTCCTCGTCGTCACGGCCCTCCTGATAGAGCGCGAAATAACCCGGGAACATCAGCACGGATCCTGTGGCGCGCAGGGCCAGCGACCCGTCGGCGTTTTCAAGATCGATGGTGGTGCGCTCCAGGCGCGCGCTTTCCATCTGGCTGGCCACGGCGCGTTTCCAGATGAGGGCGTAGAGCCGGGCCTGATCGGCTTCCAGACGCAGCGTGTCAGGGCTGCGCGTGAAGCTGGTGGGGCGGATGGCTTCGTGGGCTTCCTGGGCGTTGCGCGCTTTTGAGCTGTAGAAGCGGGGTTTTTCGGGCACGAAGTCAGGTCCGTGCTCGTTCTGGATCACCGCGCGCGCCTCGGCCACCGCGCCGCCATCCATGCTGACGCCGTCGGTTCGCATATAGGTGATCAGGCCGACCGTTTCGCCGCCAATCTCCACGCCCTCGTAAAGGCGCTGGGCGGTGCGCATGGTGCGCTGGGCGTCAAAGCCCAGCTTGCGCGCGGCTTCCTGTTGCAAGGTCGAGGTGGTGAAGGGTGGCGGCGGGTTGCGCCTGGCCGGCTTGGCTTCCACCGCAGCGATCGTCAGGGAGGCTTCGCGTATCGCCGTCTCGGCGGCGCGTGCGCGCGCTTCTTCGCCGATGGTCAGCCGGGTGATCTTCTCGTTTTCAAAGCGCGACAGGCGGGCGCGGAACGCGCTGGCGGCGCCGTCAGCGCGCACATCCGCTTCCACGGACCAGTATTCCTGCGCCTTGAAGCGCTCGATCTCGCTCTCGCGCTCGGTGATCAGGCGCAGGGCGACCGACTGCACCCGGCCTGCAGACCGCGAGCCGGGCAGCTTGCGCCAGAGCACCGGCGAGAGTGTGAAGCCAACCAGATAATCCAGCGCGCGCCGGGCCAGATAGGCCTCGACCAGCTCCATATCCACATCGCGCGGCGTGGCCATCGCGTCATTGATGGCTTTCTTGGTGATGGCGTTGAACGCCACGCGCTGGATGCGCTTGTCCTTAAGCGCGCGGCGCTTGGTCAGCGCTTCGAGCAGGTGCCAGGAGATCGCCTCGCCCTCACGGTCCGGGTCAGTGGCCAGGATCAGCGTGTCGGCGTCCTTCAGGGCGTCGGCGATGGCCTTGATGCGCGTCTGGGACTTGGGATCGACCTCCCAGTCCATGGCGAAATCCTCGTCGGGGCGCACCGAGCCGTCCTTGGCCGGCAGGTCGCGCACATGGCCGAAGCTCGCCAGCACGACAAAGTCCGCGCCGAGATACTTGTTGATGGTTTTGGCCTTGGCGGGGGATTCGACAACGACAACGTTCATGGGATCAGAGCGACTCACAGCGGCGCGGGATCGGTGCGCGGATCATCCGGCGCAGCGGCGGCGGAAAGTGGGTGATGGCCTGCATGGAGTCAACAAGAGCGCGCTGGCCGCCGCGCCTTGCATTTAAGAGTAGCATATGCAAATAGTACGCGTATGGGTTGTCTCTTCAATCTGGCGTAACCGGCATGTCTGATGATTCCGAAGCCTTTCCAGATAGCTACTGGCTGATAAGCGAGCCGGCGCCCACACATGAGGCGGCCGGCTACCTCATCGAGATGCTCAACTCTATGGGGGCGTTTGCGCACAAGAGCAACCTCAGCAATAGCGCTGTGTTCCTGAACGCCGCCGCCATATTGGTCTGGCAGGAATGCCGGCTTCGCACGGACGGGCCGCCGGAATTTCGTGAGGGCGTTGAGATTGACTGGCCCGAGGGCTTCGCGCCAAGTCCCTGATTACAGGTCAGAATGTCCAGGCCAAGCCCATGGTCGCCGCGCGGCCGGGAAAGCTCAGCTCACGGATCTGGGTAAAGCCCGGATCTGGTGACAGAGCTCGCGGGTTGCGGTGGTTGAGCACATTGGTCAGCGCAATGAAACCGATGGGTTTGACGTCGCCTGGTACAAAACGCGCGAGGCTGACGATATTGACGTCAAGGCTGTGATAGGCGCCCAGGCGCTCGCCATTGAAGGGTCCGAAGACCGGTCGATCAAACCCCGGCGCCAGCGTGGACGGCTCGGCGCCAGAATAGGTCGTAATCGGGACGCCAGAGCGCGCCGTATACGACAGATTGAGCAGGCGCGTGGGCGATAACGCATAGGACAGGCTGGCGCGTGCAATGAGCGGCAAATCGCTGCCGCCTGTGACTTGCCCCTGGACGGTGTCGATGCTCTGGCGCAAATGCGTGAGGGCGAGGCTGACATCCAGGTTGGACGTGAGCTGGGCTGTGATTGAAGCCTCGGCGCCTGCAGACCGCACGCGGGATGATCCGATCGTTTCGGTTTCACTGGCGAATAAGGCCAGCGTGGCGGTCCCGAAGGACAAGCGGCGGGTGATGTCGAGCGCCGCCTGATCGGTGCGTACCTGTCGGATTGGACCGTCGGCCGCGAGCCGGGGAAGATCAACGCCGTGATAGCGTCCGCCAGCCAGTGTGATGCGATTGCGTCCGCCGTCCGGCGTCAGGCTCAGCCCGGCCTGAAATCCTGTCCCGCCATCGCCGCTGACCGGTTGGCGCACCCCGGCGAACACGCTGGCGCCGTCGCCCGATCGTCTGGTAGCGTAGATATAGAGATGGGTCCCTGTGGCGCTTTCGCGCCGATCAATGGGAACGGACGGGGCTCCCGGGTCGAAAACCAGCGGATCGGCAGGGCCTTCGCCATCGGAGACCAGACGTACGGATTCCACGTCCGCTCCGAAGCGCAGTTCGAAGTCTGGCGACGGTGCTCCGGCGGCGTCCAGCGACGCGAACAGATAATAATTGGTGCTGTCGGTTGAGAGATTGCCGAAGCGCTCGCGCGTGCGTGACCCGGTGGCCGCGCCGTCAAGCTTCACCCTCCAGGCGCCAAAGACCCGTTCGGCTGAGGCGAGCGCATAGGCCCGCTGGCGGCGATTGGCGAACACGTCCTCATATCCGAACAGATTGACGGGGTAGGCCCCGTCCTCGGCGTCGAACTGCAGCATGCCCTGCCCCGAGAGCTGGTCTGCGGCGCCGGACTGGGCGAAGAGGCCCACGCTCTGGCTGCGGAAATGATCGAGCGTTTGCGACAGGCCTGGATTCACGGCCAGGGCGAGCGCCAGATCAGTGACTGTGGCGAAGCCCTGTACGAAACGCGACGGGCTGGATCCCGCGCGGGTGAGTGCGCCGCTGACCCCGGCGGTGGACGCAAAGGCAAACGCGCTGTCGCGCGCAATGGTGTCCGGCAGGAGGCGCAAGGCTCCTCCTGCGCTGCCTGCCAGAAATGCGGGCGGGTTGGACGGGTGGATTTCCACCTCCGCCACCAGGCTCGGGCTGAGGACCGAGCCCGAGCGGGTGATCAGGTCGATGCCTGAGCCGCGCGCGGTTTCGTAGAGCGGAATATCATTGAAATAGACCCGGTTGGCAGAGGGCCGTATGCCGCGCAGCGATAGTTCGGCAGACCCTCCGTATTGGTGGAAAAGGCAAATGCGTCCACCGCCAGCACCGGGTCTGCACGCGCGGCGGCGCCGGTGAGAATGCTCAGGCGGTCCAGCGTGCGTGGTGCAAAAGCGCGCGAAATGCGCCGGCCGGTAACCACCACCCGGTCCGCCGCCGCCGCCCTTGCCGTGCCGATCGCGACGATGAGGGCGCTAGTGCGCAGTTCAGCCATGGTGAGGGAACGCACAGGCAAGCCCGGTACGCGAACGGTCACGCGCGCTTCGGGATCGGCCAGTTCTTCTTCGCGCAAAGCGAACCGGCCGTCCGAGCCTGTCAGGCCGACGCGACGGCCACTTTGACTGATGACCTCCACTTCCGCAAAAGCGGCAGGGCGCCCGTCGCTCAGGATGATCTCGGTATGCGGCTCTGCGCCCGTTTCTGGCTGGCTGACAGCCATCGCAGGCGCCGTGAGCGCGGCAGCCAGCGCCAGGGACGATGTCAGGGTGCGCATGACGCGCCGATCAGAAGCGCCCGGTGAGCGCTGCTAGCTCAGCGCTGTCCGGGAAGCGGGCCCGCGCCGTCTCGAAGACCGCCTGCGCCTCGTCAGCCCGGTCAGTGTCGAGCAGAATTTCCACCAGCAGGGCATGGGCGAGATCGTGACCCCAGGTTGGCGCCAGCGGGCGCGAGGCCTCTTCAGGAGCGGCCACGGCACGGCGCAGATACGCCTCAGCGCGCTGGCGCCCGCCAAATTCGGGCGGCGTGTTCCAGTCCGACAGGGCGTTGGCATACAGGCCGCGCACATTATCCGGGTCGAGCGCCAGCGCCTGTCCCAGGCTCGCATTCACATGTCCGATGGCGATCATGATCTCCTGGCGCGGCACGAATTGCAGATTGAGCCCGGCCGCCATGGCGTGCAGTGCATAGGCCTCGCTGTCGCGCGGCGAGATCTGGTCCAGCAGTGTCAAGGCGCGCTGCAGCGGCGCCTGAGGATCTTCCACCCGGCCCGCGCGCTGGCGTTCGATGGAGAGTTGATAGAGCGCGTATGCGAGCCAGTAGTCGCGATAATACGCCAGCGCCTCGGCATCGCCTGGATCCATGGCCTCCAGTGCCGCGATCTGGTCTTCAAGCGCGCCTGCCCGGGCGTCCGGGGCCGACGCGAGTGCGGCGTTGATCCGATCCTGAATCCCTGCCAGCGCCCCGGGGTCGGCGGATTCGAAGGCCGCAGCGGCCGACGCCACCGGCGTGCGCGCCGGACCCGCCTCGCCATTGCAGGCGGCGATGAGCATGGCCGCTGCAGCAGCATAGATCAGTCGGGGCAGGGCATTGATCTGAACCATTGGGACCTCCTCTTGTCAGGCCGCGCGGGCGAAGCGCACGCGCGACAGGATGAACAGAGCCGCAGACACGGACATAACGGCCCAGATTGCGGCGGGCAGAAGTGCAGAGGCGTCGCCACGCATGATCTGGAGCACAGGTTTGAGCGGAAACGCATAGCCGACAGCGTCCAGCCAGGCGCTGCGCGCGCTCAGGACGAAATAGGCGTCGGACAGGAACATGCCGAGGAAGTAATAGGCGCTGATCAGGCCCTGATCGCGGCCGTCGCGCGCGCCCCAGAAGCTGATCGCCAGCGCCAGGAAGGCGTAGATCGCAAAGCACAGGACAACACCGGTGCCATACAGAGCGAGAACGCCCGGCCCCGGCATGTAGCCGAACAGCAGTGCGGACAGGGCGACGAGCAGGGCTGAAGAGATCGTCACCACCACGAGCCGGACCATGATGAAGGTGACAAACAGCCAGGCCGTGGGAACGGGATAGTTCTTGAACTCGCGCACAATGCCTTGCTGGTAGTACGCCTTGATCACCGGGCCCACCGCGAACAGTGCGTCGCTGCTGGCCATCACCCCCATCATGCCGGGCAGGAAGAACACCGCGTATTCCGCGTCGATGCGGAACACGAGCCCGAAAATCACGAACAGGAAGGAAGGCAGGATGATGGAGTAGAAGGTCGATGCGAAGGACCGCGCCGAGGCGAGCGCCTGGACCTTCAGCAAGGCGGCGAAGGCGCTGCTATGTGCCATGAGCCTGCTCCGACAGCCAGTGATAGACATCGGCCAGATCAATGGGCAGCACCGAATACCCCGCGCTGGCCAGGCCCGCCTGGCTCATCCAGGCGATCACCGCCTTGCGTTCGGCCTCGTCGCGGAAAAAGATCAGGCTCACCCCGTCCCGTGTCACCACCTGACCGGGCGGGCGCGCGCCTTCAGGCAGGGCATCGGTCTTGATCTTGCCTTCGAAAGGCAACAACGCCTTGAGTGTTTCGCCGCGCGCCGGCGGATGCAGGAAACGCCCGCCGGAAATCAGTGCGATGCGATCGTGCACAGCTTCGGCCTCGTCCCACATGTGGGTCGTGAGCATGATGGCGCCCGAACGCTGATCGATCACCCGCCAGAAGGCGGAGCGCATCATCGGATCCATGCCATCTGTGGGTTCGTCCAGGATGGCGAAGGCTGGTGCGCTGAACAGGGCGGCGTAGACACCGACACGCTTACGCTCGCCTTTGGACAGAACGCCGAATGATTTTCGCTCAAGGTCGCCGAGCTTCATGACCTCATGCAGCTGGCGGTCCAGCGGATGCTTGTAGAGCGCAGACAGCAGATTCAGCACCTCGCCCACCTTGAGCATCGAGAAAGTGGCGAAGCCGTCATAGGCGATAGTCCGGCGCCCGCGCGGCGCGTCGGCGCGCCAGGTAACCTTGCCTTGATGGCGTATGTCGCCGGCCATCGCCTCGATGAGCAGGGTCTTGCCAGATCCGTTTTCGCCCAGAAGGACAAAGGCCTCGCGCTCGGCGATGTCAAAACTGATCGCGTTTAGCAAAGTCTGGCCGCGCACGGCGTAGCTAAGCTGGTCAATCGCAACCAGCGGTCCAGTGAGCGGGACGGACTTGCGCTTAACCATCTGGAACGCCCACGACCATGAGGTTTTGAACGCTTTCCAGCACGCCATCCACGCCCAGGAAGGCATGAACTTCATCGTCAAGATATCCGCCCAGCATGCATGAGCCCAGCCCCAGCGCGTGGGCGCACAAGCTCAGCTGTTGAGCGAGCAGACCGGTCTCGATCAGCATGAATTTATAGCTGCGCTCGCCATACTTGATGTAGAGTCGCTCGATAAGCGAGGTGGTGATGACTGCCGCGCCCAGCGCTTCAAGCGGTGCGATATAGGGCTCCACCCCGCAAGACCGGCGCACGAATTCGGTGAAGTCACCGGTGCGCACGCACTCCAGTGCGTTCAGGTCGGGCCGGTAGTGATACAGGCCCCGATCAAGATCGCTGTTGAGGGCGACCACATAGATTTCCGAAGCGAACAGACCGCCCGGCGACGGGATCGGCCGAAAGCGCCAGGGGATGCGGTCCGCATGCAGCAGCTCGGTGCGCATGACGCCATAGCTATTGAACAGCAGAGCGCCCAGATGCATGAGAGACACCGGCTGGTCGCGGTAGTCTTTCGTGCTCTTGCGCGTGCGCGCCAGCGCGTCAAGCCCGGTCCCAAGCGGCGTGTCACGATAGTCTTCAAGCGGGATCTGCGCCGCGCCCTGATAGCGCTTGAAGGGCTGGGCGGCGCGCTTTTGAACATAGGGATGGTCCATCATCGCCGTGCGCGGACCCATGCGCTTGAGACGGTCGCGGCTCAGCTTGGTGTTGACCAGAGTCTCCATCACCAGGCTGTTGTCGAATGTCTCCAGCCGGTACAGCGCGTCGTCGCGGGCGCGCACCTCTGCGAGCAGGCGGTCCTCTGACAGGGCGTGTGCAGCGCTCATCTATCGCTCCATGGCTCCGGGATCATCAAGGGAACGGGTGGGGCAGCCGGTTCAGGGTTTCAAAGGTGCGCCTCACCTTGTGACCCATGAGCGTGGGCGCCTCGTACAGCCGTGGACCTCCGAGATAATATGCAGAGTAATCACCATTAAGATGTATCAAGCCCGGAATGACAACCCTCTGAAGGGAAAAACCCGCATCTTTCAGGTCGGGCGTGGTCTTGTCGCGCACCAGAATCCGTCGGCCCTGGCGGCTGAAGTTGCGGGCGACTGATCTGAGCTGGTGGACAGGGTCCGGCTCGGCTTCTTCGGAAACGTCCACATCCGCAGGCGCCACGATCCATGGGTCGAACACGCCGGCAAGATCAGGGCGCTTGATATAGAAAATGCCGTGATCGGCGAAGGTGCGTACATCCTCGAACCGGTCAAAGCTGCGGTCGTCGTCCACAAGGCTGCGATAATACGGGATGGATTGACACAGCTCGATCACGGTTTTGCGCGCGGCTTCCATGAGTGTGAAGCGGGTTGCCGCGCACACGGCGATGAACGGGCCGAAGTCATGCTCGCCTCGCATCAAGCCCAACACGGATGGCAGGCCGATATCCGTCGTCATGTCGAGAAGATGGATGTCGAAATGGCTGGGAATCGTGTCGGTTACCATTCGGCCCAGCGCGCCGGTCAGGCGCAGCTTGCGCAGCGGCAGCTCATTCATCCAGGCGATCATGAAGGCGTCGCGCTCGACGACTTCGAAAATGCCGCCCAGTGCGGCGCGCACCGGGTCGCTGTGGGCGGCGAAGCCGGTGGAGATCTGCTCGCTGATCATGACCGGGTCTGCACGAAACGGCATGTACACAAACACCGCGGGGCATAGGACATCTTCGCCCGTGGCCAGGTCACGCATATGCTCCCAGTGAATTTCCAGATCCTCGGTGAAGCGCGTGAAGGCAAAGCCCTCACGCTCATACTGGGCCGGATGAAACAGAGCGAAGGTTTCCGGGCCGGCAATCGTTCGGCCCGCCGCGCGCAGATCGCGGGCGGTCGCGCGCACCAGCGCCTCACGTTGGTAGAAGCCTGACCCATAACGCTCCACCGCCTCGCCAACCGTGGCGAGAAAGGCAGGCATCCAGCTTAACCCGGCGCCGCCGGCCTGGTGCACCAGAGCGTCGTCATTGAACGCGCGCGGGTCGCAGGTGGTCCCCGAATAGGAGACGATGCGCGGGTCGAAAGGTTGATTGTGGCCGCGCCGGAACTCACGCACGATGCCCAGCTTGCGCGAGATGAGCCGCGTTGAGCGCGCCACCTGGGCGTGGAGGCCGTGTATCTGCATGGCTCAGGTCCGCTCCAGTGTGATCGCGTCGAGCCAGGGTGCAGTACGGTCTTCGAACGGGCCGGCGCAGGTTTCACAGAACGGGGCTTTGTAGAGTCGGTGAGGCGTGACGCTATAGGTGCGCATATTGATGTCGAGCAGATAGCCGAAACTTTGCGCCAGATCGAAACCGGTCAGGAATTTCTCGATCTCCATGGCCGCGACTGCCGCAACCAGGTTCAGGAAGCTTGCAGACGGGATACTGGCTGCCCGCGAGAGACGCCCGGTCTCGTCAAGCCAGCTTTCGTATCGCGTCAGGCTGGCCAACCCGGCGGCATTGCTGCGCAGGCGGGCGCGAAAACAGTCATAGCAGCCGGTTTCACTCCCTGAGAAAAGCGGACCCACATGGCCTGCGCCTTCGAACATGCCCTGAACCAGCAGCCAGGGCCGGCTCCGGGCAATTGCGGCACGGTTATAGGCGGACAGGAGTGACGGGCTGGCGGCGGACGCGTCGAACACAACCAGTTCATGACGGGCAATGAAGTCAGGGAAGGCGTCAGCCACATTGCGGCGGGCGAGGTCGAGACGCTCAGCCTTCTTCAGCACAGGCTGAGCCTTGAGCGCGTCGCCCAGAGTCGATGCGGAGATCAGTCCAATTGACCGATCGCCCAGAGCGGCAATCTCTCGGCGCAGAGCCTCATATCCGTCCCCGACTTCGCCGCGCAACAGGCCTGTCTCGTTCTCAAAGCTGATCAGACGGGCGTCGCGCAGTTTCAGGCAGAAGGCGTAAACGGCCTCGCGTCCGTGATCACGCATCATGGATTTCAGAGCAGCGCCGGGCGATTTGCGCGTCTCCACCAGCGCCTTGAACATCGCCGGCTCGGAGTCATTGTCGAAGGTGACCTTGGTGACAGCGTGTCCGTTGACCAGTTCGTAGCCGCCTTCCGGCAAGCTGATGATATCGAAAGGGGCTGTCCCAGCATTGAGCTGCAGCCTCCGGCAATTGGGCCGACAGTCAGCCCCGCCGGAACCGCGCCCGGCGGGGCCAGGCCTGTCTAGCAGCAGGATGAGGACGAGCTCGTGCACTTGCAGGAGGTCGAAGTGCTCGTACAGATCGAGTCGATCTGGATATCGGGCGCGCCGCCCACCTCTGCGAACAGGCTGATTGTTGCAATTTGCATGGCTTTCTCCTTTCCGATGGCAAGCGCCTTGGGGACGTCCATCTTAAGTAGAGCTTATCATGCAACCAAGAGTCAATATTGATATTTTATAATTACCCATAATTGTGGTTCAGCCATGCGCTGTGCGCTCTCGCAGCACGCAGATGTTTGCCAGTTTCGGCGCGCTGGACTAAACCGCGCCAATGAACGAGCCTGCTGCCCCGGACCGGCGCTTTTGCGTGGCGCCGATGATGGACTGGACCGACCGGCATTGCCGGGCGTTTCACCGTGTGCTGACGCGCCGGGCGTTGCTCTATACCGAGATGGTGGTCGATCAGGCCGTGCTTCACGGTGATGCGCCGCGCCTGATCGGGTTTGACCCGGCCGAGCATCCGGTGGCCATCCAGCTGGGCGGATCGGACCCGGATTTGCTGGCGCGGGCGGCGAAAATCGCTGAAGCTTTCGGCTATATCGAATTGAATCTGAACGTGGGTTGCCCGTCTGATCGTGTGCAGTCGGGCCGGTTTGGCGCCTGCCTGATGCGTGAGCCGCAGCTGGTGCGCGACTGCCTGCAGGCCATGCGTGAGGCGGTGTCGATTCCGGTGACGGTGAAGCACCGCCTGGGCGTGGATAATCAGGACCCGCGCGAGTCGTTATTCGGCTTTGTGGATACAGTCGCGCAGGCTGAGGTGACAACTTTCATCGTCCATGCACGCAAAGCCTGGCTCGACGGGCTCAGCCCGAAGGAAAATCGGGACATCCCGCCGCTGGACTATGATCTGGTGCGTGAGCTCAAGGCGGCGCGCCCGGATCTGGAGATCATCCTCAATGGCGGGCTGGCCGATCTGGATCACGCGCTGAGCGAGGGCGCTGGGCTGGACGGGGTTATGCTGGGCCGGGCCGCCTATCACACGCCCTGGATCCTCAGCGAGGTGGATTCGCGCTGCTATGGCGACGGGTCCCGCCCGGCTGCGGACCCGGCCGGCGTGCTGGAGGCCTACCGCCCCTATGTGGAGGCGCGCCTGGCCGAGGGCGTCAGGCTGAACGCCATCACCCGCCACATGCTGGGTCTGTTTGCGGGGCGTCCGGGGGCGCGTCAGTGGCGCCGCGTCCTGTCGGAGAACGCCCACCGGCCCGGCGCCGACTGGCGCGTGGTGGAGGCGGCGATGCAGGCCGTGGCGGAGGCGCGCGCGGCGGCATGATCGAAACCTATGGACTGTTCATTCTGGCGCTACTGGCCGTGGGCGCCTTCGCCGGGCTGATCGCCGGACTGTTCGGGATCGGCGGCGGGGTCGTGATGGTCCCGGCCATGTATTACACCCTGAAACTCTTAGGGTATCCCGATCACGCCATGCATGCGGCGGTGGGCACCTCGCTGGCGGTTATCGTGGTCACCTCGCTGCGCTCGGTCGCGGCCCATGCGGGCCGGGGCGCGGTAGATTTCAAGGTCTTGCGCCAGTGGACGCCCTGGATCGTGCTGGGCGCCCTGGGTGGATCGGCGCTGGCGGGCGCCATCCCGACGCGCGGGCTGGTCTTCCTGTTCGCGATCATGGCGCTGATCCTGAGCCTGCAATTCTTCTTCGGGCGCGGCGACTGGCGCCTGGGCGATGATCTGCCCGGCCAGCCTTGGCGGGCGGGACTGGCGGGCTTTATCGGCGTGCTCTCCGCGCTGATGGGTATTGGCGGGGGCGTGTTCGGCGTCACGCTGATGACGGTGTTCGGCAAGCCCATTCACAAGGCGGTCGCCACGGCGGCCGGGTTTGGCGTGGCCATTGGCGCGCCTGCGGCGCTGGGCTTCATTGTGACCGGCTGGGCGATGGAGGGGCGCGCGCCCCTGTCGCTGGGCTTTGTCAGCCTGCCCGGCTTTGTGATTCTCGCCGCCGCCGCCGTGTTCGTGGCGCCGCTGGGCGCCGCCCTCGCGCACCGGCTCAACGCCGCGCGTCTGAGGCAGGCCTTCGCCATCGGCCTGGCGCTGGTGGCCGCCAACATGATGCGCTCGGCGATCTGGGGTTAGGGGCAGGCCGGCTGGCCGCTGGCGGGTTGAAGGGGGTGCGGCAATGCCGTATGCTTTCACAACAAGCCAATGAGCGCGAGACCGGACGATATGACAGCGCGCAGCGCCCCTGACCCGGATGCGCCGCTTTCAGACGAGGAGTTCGAGCGTGGTGTGGCCGCTGTGCTGGCCCGCAAGGCGCGCGCTGCGACAGGCTTGAGCCAGCCCGCCTTCGCCGAGCGTTACGGCGTGCCCGTCGCAAGCCTGCGTGACTGGGAGCAGGGCCGGCGAAAGCCCGACGCTGCGACCCGCAATTACCTGCGCGTGATCGCCTCAATGCCCGATGCCGTGGCGCGCGCACTGGACGGCGCGGCCTGAGCCGGTCAATCCGCGCCAACATGATGCGCTCGGCGATCCGGGGTCAGGGGCAGACCGGCTGGCCCGCTTCATACGCCGCGCGCCGCGCGTCCAGCTTGGGCCGAACCGCCTCGCGCTCTTCGTCGCTCATGCGCGTCCAGCGGCCCAGCTCCTCCATCGTGCGAAAGCAGCCCACGCAGATATTCTGCGCCGGATCGACGAAGCAGACCTTGATGCAGGGCGTCCAGATCGGATGGGTCATGGGCGCTAGATGGCCTGCCTGCGCACGGGACGCAAGCATGGCTGGCCAAGCGCGACGGTTTGGGTATGTTGCGATCTCATGACGGGACGCGCGCGGGCGCGCCGAGATCGGAGATGGGTCCGGGCATGATCGAAGATTTCGGCCTGCAGCTGCGCAGCTTTCTGGGGGTTTTCGCGTTCCTGGCCCTCGCCTGGGCGCTGGGACCGCGCAAATCCATTCCATGGGCGCTGATTGGCGGCGCGGTGGCGGTGCAGTATGTGATCGCTGTCGCCCTGTTCAGCTTTGCGCCCACGCGCGCCTTCCTGTCCTCGCTGACCGGCGTGGTGGAGGTGCTGCAGGCGGCGACCACCCAAGGCACCAGCTTCGTGTTCGGCTATCTGGGCGGGGGCGAAAGCCCGTTTGTGATCCGCGAAGGCGGGGAGCAGTTCATGTTCTCCTTCGCCTTCCAGGCCCTGCCCATGGTGATCGTGCTGTCGGCGCTGTCGGCCCTGTTATGGCGCTGGCGCGTGCTGGAATTTGCGGTGCGCGGCTTTGCGCTGATGTTCCGGCGTATCCTGAACCTGTCCGGCGCGGCGTCGCTGGGCGCGGCGGCGAATATTTTTCTGGGCATGACCGAAAGCCCGGTGCTGATCCGCCCGCGCCTGCCCACCATCTCCAAATCGGACCTGTTCCTGATCATGACGGTGGGCTTCTCCACCGTGGCGGGCTCGGTGATGGCGATCTATGTCAGCCAG